>DCDI01000255.1:15319-28698 GCA_002316345.1 Phyllobacteriaceae bacterium UBA1059
CAGCAGCGCCATGCCGGCGATGATGACCGTGATCAAGGCGCCGATCACGAAAGAGCGGTTGGCGAGCGCCAGCCGAAGGAAGCTCTGGCTCGGCGGCACTGTTTCGGCTGGAAGGGCGCTCATGCCGCCTCCCGCAACCGTGGATCGACCACGGCATAAGCAAGGTCGACCAGGATGTTTACGACGATCACGGACGCCACCAGCAACATCACCACGCCTTCCACCACGATCAGGTCGCGCTGGGTGATGGCCTGGAAAATCAGCCGCCCGAGGCCGGGCAGATAGAACACGTTCTCGATGATGATCGTGCCGGCCAGCAGAAACGCGAATTGCAGGCCGAGGATCGTCAGCACCGGGATCATCGCATTGCGCAGCGCATGGCGGCGTAACACACGGCCGCGCGGCAGGCCCTTGGCGCGGGCGGTGCGGATGTAATCTTCGCCGAGAACGTCGAGCAAAGCCGAACGTGTGACACGCGCCAGAATTGCGGCTTGCGGCAAAGCCAGCGCGATCGCCGGCAGGATCAGCGACTTGACGCCGTTCCAGATGCCGCCATTCCATCCTGGAAAGCCGCCGGCAGGCAGCCATTTCAGCCAGACGGCGAAGGCATAGATCAGAAGCAGCGCAAACCAGAAATTCGGCACGGCGACGCCAAGCTGCGCCGCGCCCATCGACAGTGTGTCGGGCAGGCGACCCCGGCGAGCGGCTGCGAAGATGCCGACCGGTAGAGCGATCACGGTCGAAAGAACAAGCGACATCAGGGCAAGCGGAAGCGATACCACCAGACGCTCGCGGATGAGGTCGGCCACAGGGGAAGAATAGGTATAGGACCGCCCGAAATCGCCGGTCAGCAATCCGCCGATCCAGTGCAGGTAGCGCCAGACCAACGGCTCATCGAGCCCCATCTGCGTCCGCAAGTTAGCCAGCGCTTCCGGGCTGCCGCTCATCCCCAGCATCAATTGCGCGGCATCGCCTGGCAGGACTTCCATCACGCCGAACACGACAACCGACGCCAGCAGCAGCGTCGCCAGACCGATCAGGACGCGGTTCAGGATATAGGCGGTCATGCGTGTGGGTCGGCCGGTTGGCCAGCTTGCTCGCCCTGCTGCTTGCGCACGCTCACTCCGTCCATTTCACCTTTGTCAGGTCGTTAGCTGGGATTGGCGTATTCTCCCACAGACCTTCCAGCTTGGCATCCCAAACGCCGACCTTCGGCAGCTGGAACAGGAAGCCGACCGGGGCATCATCGGCCAGGATCTTCTGCGCCTGGCCGTAAAGGTCTTTGCGCTTAGCCTCGTCCACCGTGGCGTCGAGCTCCCCAATGACCTTGTTGAACTCGGGGTTCTGGTAGCCGATGTAATAGTCAGGCCGGGAATAGATATCGATATCGTTGGGCTCGACATGGCTGATAACAGTCAGGTCGAAATCCTTGCCGGTAAACACCTGCTCCAGCCACTGCGCCCATTCCAGCGGGATGATATCGAGATTGATGCCGACCTGCGCGAGCTCGGCCGCGATCACCTCGCCGCCCTGACGCGCATAAGGCGGCGGCGGCAGCTTGATCGTGGCGGAGAAGCCGTCAGCGAGCCCGGCTTCCGCCAGCAGCGCCTTCGCTTTCTCAAGATCATGCGGATAGGTGCCAGTGAGATCGACATAGGCCGGATTATGCGGCGCGAAATGCGAGCCGATCGGTGTGCCCAGTCCGTTGATTGCGCCGGCATTGATCTCCTCGCGGTTCAACGCATAGGAAATTGCCTGCCGCACCAGCTTGTTGTCGAACGGCGCCTTCTTGTTGTTCATCGACAGGATCGTCTCGCCCTCGGTCGATCCAATCACGACCTTCAGCCGCGGATCCGCCTTGATCTGGTCGAGCGCTTCGGCGACCGGCGCGCTCGGGAAGGCCTGGACATCGCCTGAGAGCAGTGCCGGAATGGCAGCCGCCGCATCCGGAATGATGCGGAACTCGGCCTTGTCCAGCGACACCGGCTCGCCCCAATATTCTGGGTTCTTCACCAGCGTAATCGAGGAGCCACGCGCCCAGTTTTCAAAGCGGAACGGGCCGGTCCCAACCGGCTTTTCCTTGTTGGTCGCCACACTTTCGGACCCCACGATCACTGCATCGCCCCAGCCGAGATTATACAGGAAACCACCCTGCGGCTGCTTCAGCGTGATCTTCACCGTGGCGGGATCGACGACCTCGATCGTGTCGATCTTGGCAAACAGCGCCTTCTGCGCGTTCACCGTATCCGGTGAAATCGCCCGCTCCAGCGAGAACTTGACGTCTTCGGCGTTGAACTCGGTTCCGTCGTGAAACTTCACCCCAGTATGAAGCTTGAATGTATAGGTCTTGCCATCCGGCGAGATGTCCCAGCTTTCCGCCAGGCCCGGCAGAACCTCGCCGGTCGGACCGATCTTGGTCAGCCCCTCGAACACGTTGGTGTAAACCACCTCGTCGATCGCAGCCGCGGCACCCGCCGTCGGGTCGAGATGTGGTGGCTCCAGCACCATGCCAAGCACGAGATCGGTGCGGGCCGCAAAGGCGCACGTGACGGATGCCAGCACGAGCATTGTTGCAGCCAGAACGGACGTCCACTTGGTCATCGAAAAAACTCCGCAGGGTCAGGCAGGGATTGAAGCGTGAATGAGCGCCTGAGTAAATCGGCATTCTCGTCATACGAGCCGACGCGGTCAGATTTCCCCACCCGCCAAGAGCCGACGGAGTGCCAGCGCCATGACCTTGGCGGATTGCACCATGTCCTCGATGCCGACCCATTCGTCGGGCTGATGCGCGAGGTCGAGGATGCCGGGGCCATAAGCGATGCAATCGTAGATGTGGCCGATGCGAGCGATGTGCTTCTGGTCGTAGGTTCCGGGTGAGATGACGTAATCCGGTGCGCGATCGAAGATCGCGTGGATGCCCTCCGCCACCGCCTGCACCACCGGCGCGTCGCGCTCGGTCATGGTGGGCTTGACCTCCATGAGGTCGCGGATCGTGTAATCGAACTTCGGCCGCTCCAACTTAAGACGGTCGAGGATCGTGGTGACCTCGCTTTTCACGACGTCCAAGTCTTCTTCCAGCAGGAAGCGGCGGTCGATCACCAGGCGGCAGGTGTCTGGCACGGTGGGCGAGGGCAGACCGGGGCGGAAGTCCTCGGTTTGGCCGCCGTGGATCGAATTGATGTTCATCGTGGAGCGCCGCGCACCTTCCGGCACCACCGGCATCTCAGTCTGCTTCTTGTCGAGCACCGGGAACAGCTCGTCTTCAAACGCCTGAAGCAGCGCCCCCATATGGCGCACGGCCGAGTCGCCCAGGAAGGGCATCGAGCCGTGCGCGATATGGCCCTTGGTTTCGATTTCCGCCCACCACACGCCGCGATGGCCGAGGCAGATGCGGTCCTTGTTCAACGGTTCCGGGATGATGACATGGTCGACGCGCGGCGCCGAAAAGTACCCCTTGCCCGCGAGATAAGCGACGCCGCCATAACCGCCGGATTCCTCATCCACGGTACCGGAAATCTCGATAGCGCCAGCGAAATCCGGGTTCTCGGCGATGAAGGCTTCCGCCGCGATGATGGAAGCCGCCAGCCCGCCCTTCATGTCGCAGGTGCCGCGACCATACACGCGACCGTCCTTCACTACGCCCGCGAACGGATCGACCGTCCAGCCTTCGCCGGCTTCCACCACGTCGATATGCGAGTTGAAATGGACGACCTTGCCCGGCCGCTTGGCCTCAAAGCGCGCAACGACATTGGTGCGGGGATAACGATCATTGTCCCCCGGCGTGCCTTCACCGCGCACATATCCCACCTGGAAGCCGCTGCGCTTTAGCCGGTCGCCGATATATTCGGCGCAGGGCGTATAGGCTTCCCCGGGCGGATTGATCGTCGGAAAGCGAACGAGGTCCTGGGTGAGAACGGTGAGATCATCGACCCGGTCGTCGATGGCGCGCAAAAGCTTGTCGGTCATAGCGAGGATATCATCAGCGTCCGGATGATCTGGCAAGCCAGTCCGCAGCCGATCAACAAGCAAGGTAAGCCGCGATGATTCACCCGGGATTCAGTTCCTGCATCTACCATCACGCACAACGGGATTTTGGAGGGCGAGATGGCGAAGATCTGGGAAGGGCTGGCGGTTCTCGGCATGCTGGCGGCAGCGCCGAGCCTAGCCAATGCGGCGACGGTAGTGGCGCATGTCGATGTCGCCAAGCAGGTGATGACGGTGAGCCGGCAGGGCAAGGTGCTTTACACCTGGAAGGTGTCGACGGCCCGCAAAGGCTACGACACGCCGCTCGGCACCTGGCGTCCTTACCGGATTCACCAGCTTTGGAAATCGCGCAAGTATGACGACGCGCCGATGCCTTATGCCGTGTTCTATGATCGCGGCTGGGCGGTGCATGGCACCAAGGCGGTAAGCCGGCTCGGACGCCCGGCCTCGCATGGCTGCGTGCGGCTGGCGACCAGCAATGCCAAGGCGTTCTATGATCTGGTTCGCGAGGTCGGACCCGGCAATACGCGCATCATCGTCGCGAACTGAGCTTCAAGCGGGCGTGACCGGCGCGCCCGTTTTCTTCTTCTTGCGCTTGCTGATCTTCCAGCGCTTGTGGAACCACATCCACTGGCCGGGATCTTCGCGCACCCAGCCCTCGACGATGTCGTTGAGCATCTGCGTGGTGCCGTTCACTTCGAC
The DNA here is from genome assembly GCA_002316345.1 of Phyllobacteriaceae bacterium UBA1059. GTDB lineage: Bacteria > Pseudomonadota > Alphaproteobacteria > Rhizobiales > Rhizobiaceae > Tianweitania. The sequence goes on from DCDI01000255.1 coordinate 20,006, forward strand.
CCGACCCTTGGCATCGCGCGGCAGCCTTAGCGCTTCCTGGATCTCAAGTCGGTAACGATTGCCGGGCAGGCGAATGCAGCGCGCAGGATGCACGTCGCATTCATAATTGCGCGTCAGTTTGGCCACCAGCGGGCTGCTTTCACAGGCGCGGCCGAAGAAGGTGGTCGGCACGCCCTGCATGAAATGCTGGTCGACGAGAACGCCGACATTGCCGCTATTTTCCAGAATGCGCGCCACGCTGAACGCCACACCGCGCCGTGAGGCCAGCAGCGAACCCATCGCGCCGGAGCGGCGGCGCAGCACATAGTTCGCGAGATAGGGATTATTGGGCGGCCGAAACATCGACGTCATCTGCAGGTCGAAGGTCGCCGCCACGATCGGCAGAAACTCGAAGTTGCCGAGATGGCCGGTAAAGAACAGCCGTGGCTTCTGCTCGTCGCGCAACCGATGAAAGATCGGCTCGCCGGCCTTGTTGATCTCGACGCGGTTCTCGCCGTTGGTCGCCGGGTTGAAATCGAACAGTCTGTCGAGGAAGACGTATTCGGTCGCGAGACGACCCATATTGCCCCACATGTCCCGGGCAATCGCATCATGCTCTTCAGCCGATTTCTCGGGGTAGGCTTGGTTGAGATTGTCGACGGCGACCTTGTGGCGGCCGGTCAGCGGCCCGAACGTGCGCGCAACCTTGTCAGCGAAGTTGAGCGCCGCGTCAGGTGGCGCAAGCCGCAAAAGCGCCATGACGCCGAAGACGATCTGCGCGACGATCCAGTACTGGAACAGCTCGAAGCGGTTCCTGAGGGCGGCGATGAAGACCCGCATCACACCCGCAGGATGATCTTGCCGAATACGTCGCGGCCTTCCATGCGCTTCAGCGCCGTGTCGATGTCGTCGAAGGTGACTTCGGTGTCGATCACCGGATGAACGAGACCCTGCGCCATCTTCTGCATGGCATTGGCCATGTTTTCCATGCGGCAGCCGAAGGAGCCGAGCAGCTTCAGCTGCTGCTGGAACAACTGCATCAGGTTGATCTGCGTCGAGACGCCGGACGTGGAGCCGCAAGTCACGAGGCGGCCGCCCTTCTTCATAGAAAGCATGGAGCCGGCAAACGTGTCTGCGCCGACATGCTCGAACACGACATCGACGCCGCGCTTCTTGGTAAGCTTGCGCACCACGCCCTCGAAGCGGTCTTCACGGTAGTTGATGACGTGATCGGCACCCAGCGCCTTGGCCGGCTCGATCTTGGCGTCCGAGCCAACAGTGGTGATGACCGTGCAGCCCATCTTCTTGGCAAGCTGGATCGCCGCCGTGCCGATGCCTGAACCGCCGGCATGAACGAGGATCGTTTCGCCGGGCTGCAGCTTGGCATTGTCGAACAGCATGTGCTCGACCGTGCCGAAGGTCACCGGTGCAAGCGCGGCTGCCACATCCGACACGCCGGGAGGGGCGGGGACGAGGAGGCGGGCCGGCAGATTGATGCGCTCTTGCGCAAAGCCGTCGAGATGGAAGCCATGCACGCCCTGCACATGCTCGCAGAGATTGTCGCGCCTCTCGACGCAGTTCTTGCATCGGCCGCAAGTGCGCGCGCCATAGATCGAGACCAGTTCGCCCGGTCGCAGGTTCGACACGCCGGGACCGACTGTCTCGACCACGCCAGAGGCTTCCGCGCCGATCACCAGCGGCATCTTGCGCTTGGCAAAAGCCATGCCGCGCCAGCCCCATACGTCGATATGGTTCAGCGCGACGGCCTTGATCGCGACCGTGACTTCGCCAAGCTCAGGCGCGCCGGGTTCCGGAAGATCGACGGTTTCGAGCCGGCGATCTTCGATCAGCTGCAAAGCGCGCATCAGTTTGGCTCCCGTGCCAGTGCGAGGCAGGCGTTCTGGCCGCCGAAGCCGAAGGAATTCGACAGGATCGCGCGAACATCGGCATTGCGCTTGACGTTCGGCACGACGTCGAGGTCGATCGCCGGATCCGGCTGGTCGTAATTGATGGTGGGCGGCAGTACGCCTTCCTGCATGGTGAGGAAGGAGAACACCGCCTCGACCGCGCCGGCCGCCGAAAGCGTGTGGCCGATCATCGACTTGTTTGAGGAGACGGGAATCGACTTGATGCGCTCGCCGAACACGGTGGACAACGACAGATGCTCCATCTTGTCGTTTTCCGGCGTCGAAGTGCCGTGCGCGTTCACATAATCGATGCCATCGACGCCCAGACCAGCGTCATCAAGAGCGGCCTTTACTGCTGCGATAGCGGGCGAAGCGTCCGGCTTGGAACGCGTGCGGTGGAAATCATCGGCGCGTTCGCCGCACCCTTGCAGGATGCCGAGCACCTTGGCGCCACGGGCGCGTGCGCTTTCCAGCGACTCCAGCACCAGTGCGGCACCGCCTTCGGCCAGCACGAAGCCGTCGCGATCCCTCGAGAAGGGGCGAGACGCCTTTTCTGGCTCGTCATTATGGGTTGAAAGCGCCGACAGCAGCGAGAAGCGGATCAAGGCTTCAGCGGACGCCGAGCCATCGGCACCGATCGCCAAAGCGCGGTCGCTCTCGCCCCGGCGAATGGCTTCGACGCCAAGCTGAATTGCCGTGGCACCGGAAGCGCATGCCGTCGACAGCGTGATCGGCAGACCGCGTGTGCCGAAGCGGGCTGACAACGCATCGGCGATGTGGCCGAACTGCGAGCTTTCGAACAGCGAGCGATCGTTGCGGGCGCGCGCGACGGCCAGCAGGCGCGCATAGCCTTCCTCGGTCTCCTCGCCCTTATAGAGCGCAAAACGATCCGGCCACTCCATCTCGATCGGCGGGGAAGCCAGAAACAACGGGCCGCCGAAGTCCTTGCCGAGACCGGCCTGTGCGATGGCCTCTTCCGCTGCGGTTGCAGCGAGTTCCTCGGTCAGCGCCGAGTTACCCTTTCCGCTTGACGGCAAGAAGTCGACCATGCCGGAAATGGTGGTGCGCAGGTGATCGGTGGGGAAGCGGGTGATCGGATGAATGCCGGACTTGCCAGCCGTCAGCGCTGCCCAGTTGTCGGCTTTGCCGACGCCGACCGAGGTTACGACGCCCAAGCCGGTGACGGCCACGATGGGCCTGCCAAGATGATCCACGGTGCTCGTCATGGTGGTTCCTTGCCGTCAGGTAGGGGCCTCGCCCGCGAGGTCGAGGCTCAGGCGCGGCCGAGAGCCGCAACGCCGCCATAGCGACGATAACCGAAGCTTGTGGCAACCGCCATGTCCAGCGTGTCCGAGAAAGGCGCTTCGCTCGGCTCGGTAGGAGAAGGTGCTGCGCCATGTGATACAGCCAGCGCTGCCAAGGCGACCGCAAACGGGAATTGCGCTTCCTTGAGGTGGCCGGTCAGGTTGGTGAAACCGCGTGCGATCAGGCCGGCCTTGTCCAGCGCCGAGCGTTCGGCACGGGTAATTGCCTCAACGCCGGTCGCCCCGGAAATCGCCAGATGCGGGCCAGACAGGTCGAGTTCGGCCAGCATATGAGCGATCTGCGCCTCGTCCGGTGCAGCGCCTGCAGCTGCGACGCGGCCGAGTGTTGCATAGACCTTGCGGCCGCGCGCTTGCGCGTGCTCGCGCGATTCCAGAACGAGGAACGCCCCGCCCGAACCGCTGACGATGCCGCCACCTTGCGTGCCGGAGCGATCCCAGACCGGAGCCCAGTCGCCACGGTTGAGGTAGCCGCCGAGCTCATAGCCAAGCAGCATGTCGGGATGTTCGGTCTGGAAGGCAGCACCCACGAGCGCGTGAGTCGACTGGCCGGCGCGGATGCGTGCGGCTGCTGTCTCGATTGCCGAAACGCCTGCGCCTTCTTCTCCCATGAAGGTGCGGGAAGAGCCGGTAACCTTATGAACAATCGAGATATTTCCGGCCAGCAGGTTTGACAGCTGCGCCAGGAAAAGGGTCGGCCGAAGGTCGGTCGTCAGGCGTTCGTTGAGGAGCACGCCGGTGTCGGACGAGGTCTGCGACTGCTCGAGGATCGAGGTGTCGACCTCCACATCGCGCTCGCCACCGCCGGCTGCGACGATCATGTCCATCGTTGCGCAAAGCGCTTCATCGCCCTTGATGCCGGCATCGTCGAGGGCGAGGCCGGCGGCATAGGTGCCGAGGCGCTGCCAGGTTTCCATCTGGCGCTGGTCGGAGCGCTTGGGGATCTGAAGACCCCAATCCAGCTGCGGTAGGGGATGGACTGTGTAGGGCGCGAAGCGGTCGCGATCGAGGGTGGGCGTGGGCTGATCAAGCGTCAGCTGCTGCCAATGCTGCTCCGTGCCTTCGCCCAGCGAAGACACGAGGCCGATCCCAGTGATAACGACGTCGCGTGCGCTCATTAGAGGTAAGTGCCTGTTTTCAGGCAGCTTTTGCGGCGACGAGGGCGTCGATCTTGGCGCAAAGATTCTTCATAACGAAGTATTCGTCGGTCGAAGCGCGGCCTTCGTTGACGTCCTGCGTCCACTTCTCGAGCGGCACCTTGATGCCGAATTCCTTGTCGACGGCGAAGACGATATCAAGGAAATCAAGGCTGTCGATGCCGAGATCGTCGATCGTGTGGCTTTCCGAGGTGATGGTTTCGCGGTCGATCTCGCTGGTTTCAGCGATGATGTCGGCGACCTTGTCGAAGGTGGTGGAGGACACGGGCAATTCCCTTGATGGCGTCATTAAATGAGATTTTGGCCGCGGTTCCTAAATCGTTTTGCCGGGAAGGGGAAGGGCCTTTGCCCCGTCGAGACCCGGTAGAAGCGGGGAAATCACGGAGCAAAACCGGAAAAATGCACCGGAAAACAGGAATATGGCGCCGTAAAAAATGGGAAAAGGCGGACAAAAGCCCGCCTTTTCACCGTCTTTAGGGAGTGTCAGAACGTTATCTTGCCGCTCTCGCCAACATTCGGCTTGCCGCCGGTCACCTTCGTCCGGACGACTTCGAAAGCATGCAGGATCGAGCTGCCGGTTGCATCCCAATACTGGCCCTCGCTCGGGCGGAAAGTGATGACAACTACGTCGGCCGTTTCCGCATCGCCGTCGAACCAGGCGTCGGCATAGGCATTCCAGAGTTCCTTGATCATCGCGCGATCCTGGCTCTGGGTAGCGGTACCGGAAAGCGACGCAAAGTCGTTGGTGCTTTCGTTGGCGAAGGTCAGGTTGATGTGACGCTCTTCGTCAATCTCGTCGGTCTTCGGGGCATCGGCGTTCGACAGGAAGCGGACGACGTGCTCGTTCTCGTCGAAATGCGGCGCCATCGGACGCGAGCGGATGTCCTGACCGTCGTGGGTCGTCAGCATCGCGACACGGAAGCTGGACAGCATCTTCCAGAATTCTTGCTTGTCTTTCACGGTATCGTCTCCGGTTTCGGGGTCGGGCGGTGAATGCTTAGCAGGCCGGGAAGGTTCCGAGCTTCTTTGAAGCGGCTCAGTTGAAGATGATGCGTCCGGCGATATGGAGGCCTTCAGGGTTGCGCTTGACGATGACCGCTTCGCCTTCTCGGGCGCCTGCTCCAGTCAGGGAGCGGATGACGTCTTCATGGGTGACGAGCACCAGATTGCCGGAACCGGTGAAGCCTTCCACGAGCGCGAAAATCTCTTCCCTGGCGGTTTCCGCTGCAGACGGATCGGAAGCAGGATCAAGAGCGGGCAGGTCTTTGACGAGGCTCGAGCCGAAGGCGAGGTCGGCGGTTTCGCGGGTGCGGCAGAAGCGGCTCGTATAAACTTGCTCGACCGGTTCGGCACGCGCCGCGAACAAGGAGCCTATTCGGCGCGCCTGCTGCTTGCCGCGATCCGAGAGGCCGCGCTGGGTGCGGCAGTCATCAAGATCGATCTTGGGTGAGTCGGTTGTGCCAGCGGCATAACCATGGCGCAGGAGCACGACGTGTCCACCTTCGCGTAAGAGTGCCCAGCCAGCTTCCGTGGCACTGGCTGGAGCGACAACAAGAACGAGCGGGGTTAGAAGAAGGGAAAGCAGCAGGGTGGTGATGCGGATCATGGATGTGAAATAGCGATCCGCGGCCCGAAAGCCAAATCGACCGGCAAGGTGTTGTCGGGTGAACGCTGCGTGCTCGTTTTCGATGGCAGGTTGAATGCATCTTTCCTGAGCGACCTGCGTTCCCCATCCGCAAAACCAATCCGTTGATCGAAAGGGATGCTGATATGTCTATTGCCAGCAACATCAAGGAACATGCCGAAGTTATCGGCGCAGACGGCGTTCACGTCGGCACGGTGGACAAGGTCGAAGGCGACCGCATCAAGCTGACCAAGAAGGACAGCGGTGAGGGCCATCACGAAGGACATCACCACTATATTTCGCTCGGCCTCGTTGCCGATGTGGAAGGCGACAAGGTTCGCTTGTCGGCTAATGCCGATGTGGCAGTGACCTTCGAGGAAGAAGAAAGCGGCAAGTCGGCCTGATCGACTTCAACGCATTTACTGCGAACGAACGAACAGCCGGGCCATCGTGCCCGGCTTTTTCTTTGTGAGACGAAAGCCGTGTTGCTCGCTGCTGCCGGCGGGCCTATCGAGCCCGTATGCATGCGTTGATCGAAACCATCCTGTTCGTGTTCGGCCTGGTGGCGCTGGGCTATCTTGCGGCGCTGACGGGCTTTTTGAAACTCGATGTGGGTGAAGCGCTGACGCAGTTTGCGGTGGGCGTAGGTCTGCCCATGCTGCTGTTCAGGACGGTTGCGACCGCGACCTTCGGTGGCGATACGCCGTGGGCCTTGTGGATCACGTACTTCTCGTCGGTGTTCATCGCCTGGGGTGTGGCCTTCTTCACGCTCAAGCGCGCCTTTGGGAGGGATGATCGCACGGCGATGACCGGCGGTCTGGCGTCGGGCTTTTCCAACCTGCTGATGCTCGGCATTCCGCTCAGCCTCGGCGTTTACGGCCAGGAAGGCTTCACGACGCTGTCGCTGATCATCTCGATCCACCTGCCGATCATGATGGGCCTGTCTATCCTGCTGTTCGAATTGATGCGGCCAAAGGATTTGCATCGGCCGGGAATGGCAACGGTTCTTCTCGATTTCGGCCGCAAGCTGCTGTCGAACGCCATCGTGATCGGCATTATGATCGGTCTCATCTGGCGCTTTTCCGGGGTGCCGATCCCGTCTTTCGTAATGCGCTTCGTGGATGCTTTTGCCAATGCGGCCGTGCCGGTGGCGCTGTTCGCGATGGGCCTGTCGCTGCGGCGCTTTGGCATCGGCAGTCATCTCGGGCCGGTGCTATGCCTTGTCGGCTTCAAGCTCTTCCTGATGCCGGCCGCAGCTCTGGTGATCGCACTCCTTCTCTGCATGCCGCCGCTTTCCGCCAAGGTGGCGGTGCTTGCCGCTGCCATCCCCAGCGGCATCAACCCTTATCTGATCGCAACGCGCTTCGGCACGGGACAGGCGCTGACATCCAACACGATGACCATGTCGACCGCCTTTGCCGTAGTGACCACCGTGTTCTGGCTCTTTGTGGCGGAGCACGTTTTCACCTAAAGTGATCTCGAGCATAAATGACAGAGATCCCGTCCGTCAGGACCCAGCAGGAGACAGAGCGATGCTGCAGAAATACAGCCAGTTCATGAGGGAAGCGAACCTGATCGGCGGCGAGTGGGTGCAGGCCGACTCGGGCGCGACGATCGACGTGATCAATCCGGCAACGGGCCTCAAGATCGGCACCGTGCCGAAATCCGGTCGGGCTGAGACGAAGCGCGCGATCGAGGCCGCGAACCAGACCTTCCTGTCCTACCGCAAGACCTCCGCACTCGATCGCTCCAAGCTCCTGCGCAAGCTGCATGACGCGATCATGGACAATCAGGATTCGCTGGCCGAACTGCTGACGCTTGAACAGGGCAAGTCGCTGGCGGAAGCCAAGGGCGAGGTGGGTGCGTCCGCCGCTTACGTGCTGTGGTTTGCCGAAGAAGCGCGCCGCACCTATGGCGATGTCGTGCCGTCGCCCTGGGCTGACCGGCGCATCCTGGTGACCAAGGAGCCGACTGGCGTGATTGCCGCGATCACGCCGTGGAACTTCCCGTCCTCCATGCTGGCGCGCAAGATTGGCCCGGCGCTGGCGGCCGGCTGTACGGCGGTGGTGAAGCCGGCCTCGCAGACGCCGTATTCGGGTCTGGCCTGGGGCGCGCTGTGCGAGGAAGTCGGCTTCCCGAAGGGCGCGGTCAATGTGGTGACGGGTGCTGCAAGCGAAATCGGCGACGAGCTGTGCGAGCATCCGCTGGTCAAGAAGATCACCTTCACCGGCTCCACCGAAGTCGGCAAGATCCTGATCGCCAAGGCGGCCTCGACCGTGAAGAAGGTGTCGATGGAGCTTGGCGGCAATGCGCCGTTCCTGGTTTTCGACGACGCCAACCTGGAGCGCGCCGTGGAAGGCGCGATCGCCGCGAAGTATCGCAATTCCGGCCAGACCTGCATCTGCACCAACCGCTTTTTCGTGCAGGCCGGCATCTATGATGCGTTTGTCGAGAAGTTCTCGGCTGCTGCCGCCAAGCTGAAGATCGGCGACGGCTCGGAAGCCGGCGTGCAGCAGGGGCCGCTGATCGACGAAAAGGCGGTCGAGAAGGTCGAGGAACTCGTGGCCGACGCCAAGGAGAAAGGCGGCACGGTCGTGACCGGCGGCAAGCGCCACGCTCTGGGCGGCTCCTTCTACGAGCCGACGGTGATCTCCAACGCTTCGCCGGTAATGCGCTTCATGAAGGAAGAGATTTTCGGACCGGT
>DCDI01000255.1:28767-30412 GCA_002316345.1 Phyllobacteriaceae bacterium UBA1059
GCGAAGGCGGGCATCAGGGCATCGAGGATTACCTCGACACGAAGTATGTCAGCATCGGCGGGCTGGGGCTGTAGTGGCGGCACCGGCTGTTACCGGATGAGCGAGCTCAAGCTTTGGAAAGTTTACGGCGCCGCGGTTCTTGTGACCGCGGCGATCGCCGTTCCTTCGCTGGCGCAGGATGACAAGGAGCAAGCCAAGCAGGACGGAAAGCAGTTCGAGGCGCTCCAGCGCGATCTCGATGGGCGAGCAGACCTGTGGATGCGCAGGCAGGCTTGTCCCGCCGATCTGTTTCAGCAGGATCAGACCCTGTTTTCCCGATGGGACCTGACGCGCGACTATACTGTCGGGGAATGCGAAGCCGACCCCGCAGCATGCCTGAAGGGCTGTTTCGACGACGGCAATGAAGATGCGTGTTTCCAGCTCGCCTATATCCACCAGCAAAACGCGCCGAAAGCGCTGGGCCGCTATTCCCAGGCACTGTTCGCGCAGGCTTGCGCGGCCGGCAGCGATGGCGGCTGCACCAACCGCGCGGCTGGCATCCTGAGGGGAACGACCGACGACGAGCCGTTCCTTGCCAAGGCGGATCAGGCGCCGTCCTGCGTGTTTCGCTCTTTCGAGGTGACGTGCGAGGCCGGCGATGCCTGGGGCTGCACGATGCTTGGCTGGCAATATACGTCCGGTGAAGCGGTTGCTGTCGACACAGCCAAGGCGAAAGCTGCCTTCGAAAAATCCTGCGCCATCAGCCCGGATTTCGTGGCCTGCGATTACGCGCGCACGGAGCTGGAAAGGCTGAACGCGCCGGATGGTGCCGACTAGGCGCTCAGCGATCCTTGACCGACTCCATGACCACGAAGGTCGAGGTCTGCGCAACATAGGGCAGGGCGGCGATCTTTTCGCCGAGCGCGCGACGATAGGCGGCGATATCGGTGGTGCGGACTTTCAGGAGGTAGTCGAAGCTCGCCGCCATCATGTGGCATTGCTCGATTTCGCGAACCTCAAGCACGGCCTTGTTGAAAGCATCGAGCGCCTTCGAGGTGGTGTCGGCGAGCTTGACCTGAACGAAGGCGATATGGCCTTCGCCCATCTTTTCGCGGTCGACCACGGCCTGGTAGCCTTTGATGTAGCCGTCGCGCTCCAAGCGTCGCACGCGGGCCTGCACCGGGGTCTTTGACAGACCGACTTTTTTGGCCAGATCGGCCATGGAAAGACGGCCATCGCGGCTGAGCGCCGTGATGATGTTGCGGTCGAGGCGATCCAGTTCGTCCGTCATTAGCCTTTCCGCAGGTCGTTCGATCTGTTGGGGGCTTCGATATAGAGCCAAACGCAGCGCCTTGCCACGCTCTTTGGTCTCACTCGCCGCGCACGCAACGTGGTATGTGGCGGTTCCCCTTTTCGAGGCCCGCACGATGTCTGAACCGCTTGCCGTGATCCGTGAAAATATGCGCCGTCACATCCTGCCCGATGAGGCCGAGGTGGTGGCTTCGCTGGTGCAGAGCGCCAATCTCGATGCGGGCGCTCGTGCCGAGATTTCCGCTCATGCGGCGCGGCTGGTGCGCTCGGTGCGCGAGTCCAGCGAGACCGGCCGGATGGAAGCGTTTCTGGCGGAATACGGGCTCTCCACCAAGGAAGGCGTGGCGCTGATGTG
>DCDI01000255.1:30483-30611 GCA_002316345.1 Phyllobacteriaceae bacterium UBA1059
CGGAAACCATGGACGATCTGATCCGCGACAAGATCGCGCCGCATGACTGGTCGGCGCATTCGGGCGAATCGGCCTCGATCTTCGTGAACGCCTCCACCTGGGCGCTGATGCTGACCGGCAAGGTTCTG
>DCDI01000146.1 GCA_002316345.1 Phyllobacteriaceae bacterium UBA1059
GGGCTCGGCCAGCGCGCGCACATCGTCGATCGAAGGCGCCAGACGGCCATCATAAAGCGCGCGGGCGCGGGCGCAGAGAGTCAGCGCTTGCGAAGCACGCGGGCCGGGACCCCATGCGACGTGCTTGTCGGTCTCATTGTTGCCTTGGCCGGGACGCGCCGAGCGTACCAGCGTCAGAATGGCATCCACCACGCTTTCGGGCATCGGCATACGGCGCACCAGAAGCTGAATGGCTTGGAGTTGCTGCGGGTCGAGCACGGCGGAAATCTGCGCTTCACTGCCGCTGGTCGTTTCGGTGAGGATGCGGCGCTCGGCTTCGAGTTCGGGATAAAGAATGTCGATCTGCATCAGGAAGCGATCGAGCTGGGCTTCCGGAAGGGGATAGGTGCCTTCCTGTTCCAGCGGGTTCTGCGTCGCCAGCACATGGAAGGGCGCCGGCAGATCGTGACGCTGGCCGGCGACCGTCACATGATATTCCTGCATGGACTGCAGAAGGGCGGACTGCGTGCGCGGGCTCGCGCGGTTGATCTCGTCGGCCATAAGCAATTGCGCGAAGATCGGACCGGGAATGAAGCGGAAGGCGCGGCGGCCGGTGTCGTCCTGCTCCATCACCTCGGAGCCGAGAATATCGGACGGCATGAGGTCGGGCGTAAACTGGATGCGGTTGGATTGGAGGCCAAGCACTTGGCCAAGCGTCACGACGAGCTTGGTTTTCGCCAGACCGGGCACGCCAACCAGCAGCGCATGACCGCCTGCAAGCACGGCGACGATCGTCTTTTCGATTACGCTTTCCTGACCGAAGATGACCTGGCCCAGGGCTTCGCGGACGGCGGCGATTTGCTTCAGCGCGGCTTCAGCCTGAGCCACCATGTCCGCATCGCTGGGCTTGGTTTCGCCTGCTGCCAGATTGCTGGTGATTACGCTCATGCCGAGACGTCCTTCCTGTTGGCGGCGGGCAGTCCAATCGATCCGCGGGGTAAGCGGCGATGGTGAACGGGCTGGAAGCGCGTCCGCCTGACCTTAAATGGGTCACAGGTGCTGACAAGCAAAACAACAGTGACTATTTCGTGACTCATGACAGACCCGACCACTAACGCTGCGGCAGGCCTTGCGAAAGCCGGCGACACTGCCGGACTTGAGGCGCTTATCGGCCGCGCCGCTCGCGCAAACAAGGGGCTTCCGCCCGTCGACAAGTGGAACCCTGACTTTTGCGGCCATCTCGATATGGAGATCAAGCGCGACGGCACCTGGTTANNTTCTATTTCGGCACGCCGATCGGCCGCATGCCGCTGGTGCAGCTTTTTTCCAGCGTGTTGCGCCGGGACGAGGACGGCAAGACCTATCTCGTCACGCCCGTCGAGAAGGTCGGCATCCGGGTCGAGGATGCGCCTTTCGTGGCGGTCGAGGTCGATGCCAGCGGCGAGGGCGAAGAGCGCGTTCTCACCTTCCGCACCAATGTCGGCGATGTCGTTGAAGCCGGGCCGGACCACCTGATTCGCTTCGTCGACGAGCCGGAAACCGGCGGGCTGAAGCCGTATCTTCATGTGCGCGGCCGGCTCGAAGCGCTGGTGGCGCGGCCGGTGATGTATGAGCTTGCCGAACTTGGCGAAGAGATCACCATCGATGGCGAGCCGATGTTCGCTTTGCGCTCGAAGGGTGCCGTCTTTCCCGTGATGCCCGTCGCGCAACTCGACAGGCTGGTTGCCGAGGCATGAGCGTTGTGGAAGCGCCGGCCTTGTACAGCGCGCAGGATTTCCGCCGCCGCGCCCTGATCGAGCGCGAGCCGCCGGAAGCCGACTTCTATGGCGACCACCAACTTAACCCGGATTTTCGCGACCTCGTCGTGCGTCCGGGTCTGCGGGCTGCCGCCGTGATGATCGCGGCGGTCGATTACCCCGACGGTGCTTCGCTGATCCTGACCAAGCGCACGGATCGCCTGCGTAATCATGCCGGCCAAATCGCCTTTCCGGGCGGGCGGATCGATCCCGAAGACAGTTCGCCTGAGGCGGCTGCCTTGCGCGAAACGGAAGAAGAAATCGGGCTTGATCGTAGCCGTATCGAGGTGCTCGGCCGTTTGCCCGATTATTCCACCGGCAGCGGCTTTCGCATCGCGCCCGTGCTCGGCATCATCAAGCCGGGTTTTCAGCTTTCCATCAATCCCGATGAGGTGGACGCGGCCTTCGAAGTGCCGCTCGCTTTCCTCATGGACCCCGCTAACCACGCCCGGGGCAGTCGCATGTGGGAGAAGCACGAACGCTTCTTCTACGAGATGCCGTATGGCGACCACTATATCTGGGGTGTGACCGCTGGCGTCATCCGCACGCTTTACGAAAGGCTCTACGCTTGACCACAACTATCGCTGGCCGCGCCCCGTTCCTCGAAGCTCCGGGCTTGCAGCGCCTTTTGACGGCCCTGAAGGCTGACGGCGAAGAAGCGCGGATCGCCGGCGGTGCTGTGCGCGATGCGCTGATTGGCCGTCCGACCGGGGACGTCGATATCGCCACGACCGTTCTGCCGCCCCAGACGATCGCCCGGGCGGAAGCGGCTGGGTTGCGTGCGATCCCGACTGGCATCGAGCATGGCACGATCACCGTAATTGCCGACGGCACGCCCTATGAGGTCACGACGCTGCGTAGCGACATCGAAACGGACGGCCGCCACGCCAAGGTCGCCTTCGGCCGCGATTGGCAGAAGGATGCCGAACGGCGCGATTTCACGATCAACGGCCTTTATGCCGAAGCCGACGGCACGGTTATCGATCTCGTTGGCGGATTGGCAGATCTCGACAAGCGCCTGCTCCGCTTTATCGGCGAGCCGGAACAGCGCATCCGCGAGGATTATCTGCGCATTCTCCGCTTCTTCCGCTTCTTCGCTTGGTTTGGCACCGGCCGCCCCGACGCCGAGGGGTTGAAAGCCTGTGCGCGGTTGAAGGAAGGCGTGACAGGCTTGTCGGCCGAACGGATCTGGACGGAGATGCGCAAGCTCCTAACCGCGCCCGATCCCAGCCGCGCGCTGCTGTGGATGCGCACCACCGGCGTGCTGACGCTCGTTCTGCCGGAAAGCGAGAAGTGGGGTATCGACGCGATCCACGGCCTCGTTTCAGCCGAACAGGCGAGAGGATGGGCTGCTGATCCATTGCTCAGGCTGGCCAGCATCATCCCGCCAAATGCCGAGCGCATTGAGAGCCTGTCAAAGCGCCTGCGTTTGTCCAAGGCTGAAACGAAACGGCTTGAAGATTGGGCTGCAGCTGCGCCGGCCGCAGAAGATGAAAGCACGCAGGCGCTCGCCCGACGCATCCATGGCGGAAGCCGGGAAGGCATTGTCGACCGTTTGAAGCTGCAAATTGCCAGCCAATCCGCCGCCGGCAATGACGTTTCACCGCTCGAAGCACTGTTGAGCCACGCAGATGGCTGGGAAAGCCCAACCTTTCCGATCTCGGGCGCGGATTTGATGGCGCAGGGTGTGCCAGCCGGACCGGAACTCGGCCGGCTCCTGAAGGAGCTGGAGGCGGAATGGTCCGCCTCCGATTTCACTCATGATCGCGAAGCGCTGCTTGCCCGCGCCTCATCTCTCATCGAAACGCGCTAGGCAGCATCCTGCACGCGTTCGATCCGCGAGCGGATCGCATCGACCATCGATTCCCGGATGGTCGTTTCGCCATGGGTCTGGCGCATGTGCTCGACGGCCCGGCGCATGACCTCGGCTTCTTCCTCATGCCTGGTATGCCAGGAGCAGCCCGGCACCAGCGATCCACACTGAAATTCCTTCATCGCATCGTCCTCCTTCGCAATGATGGTGTCCAATACATGAGGGCGAGGCGAGTGAGTTCAAGGTCGCCTCAGGGCCACTTCACCTCAGGCGGCATGCTGGACAGGATCGCGTCGATATTGCCACCGGTCTTCAGCCCGAAGATCGTGCCGCGATCGTAAAGCAGGTTGAACTCGACATAGCGACCGCGGCGGATCAGCTGCTCCTCGCGATCCGCTTCGGTCCAGTTCTCGTTAAAGTTCTTGCGCACGATGTGCTGGTAGACGATCAGGAAGGATCGGCCCACATCCTGTGCGAAGCGAAAGTCCGCATCCCAGCCGCCGGTCTCGCCTTCGGAATGCAGATAATCGAAGAAGATGCCGCCGATCCCGCGCGGTTCCTTGCGATGCGGCAGATAGAAATACTCTTCGCACCACGCCTTCAGCCTGGGATAGTCGGCGACGGCCGCGTGCTTGTCGCAGGCAAACTGCATGGCGCGGTGGAAGGCTTGTGAATCCGGGTCTTCCTGGGTGCGGCGACGGTCCAGCACCGGCGTCAGGTCCGCGCCGCCGCCGAACCATTGTCTAGATGTCACCACCATGCGCGTGTTCATGTGAACGGCCGGCACGTTGGGGTTCCAGGGGTGGCAGATCAGCGAAATGCCGCTTGCCCAGAAGCGGGGATCCTCGTCGGCGCCGGGCATCTGCTTGCGGAATTCGGGCGAGAACTCGCCCTGCACGGTGGACGTATGAACGCCGACTTTCTCGAAGACGCGGCCGTTCATCATCGACATGACGCCACCGCCGCCCGCACCTCCGTCACGCTGCCACGGCGTTTGCTCGAAGCGCCCCGGTGACCATGAGGCATGCGGCCCCGAAACTTCGTCTTCCAGTGCTTCGAGGCCAGCGCAGATGCGATCGCGCAGCTGTTCGAACCAGGCGCGCGCCGTGGCTTTCTTGTCCTCGATATCGTCCGGCAAACCGGCGGGAATACTGTCGCGGTTCATGGGGTCCTGCGAATGATGGGAGTGGCATGACCTACCCCGCCCGTCCCCACCCGGCAAGCATTGCCTGCGCGCGTGCGACAAATGACTCGTCAAGCGATGGTGAGGTCCTTAATCTCTCAAGNNTCGTGGAATGACGGAGTTCCGCATGCGCCCGCCGGTCCGCCCGCCGCTCGACGGCCTCAAGCATCGTCTCGCACAAGAGCGTGAGACGAACGCCACGCGTGCCCGCGACGGCTTCCTGCGCGAAACCTTCCGCCTTCCCCGCACCGACGCCCGCGCAAAGGCGCGCGAGTGGTTCGACCGCTGGCCGAAGCAGGCTTATTGGACTGAAATCGAAAGCTGGTTCGAGCGGCCGGGCGATGAGATCGAATTTACGATAAGGCGGTTGCCGACGGCGGATTGAGGCGAGAAAGCTTACATCCTTATGCGTGCTGTGTTAGCCTGTGTACATCCTAACACAGGGATTTGGGACGATGCCTTCCAGCGAGACAATGACGATCAGAGTTCCTGCGGAAACGAAGGAAAAGCTGGACCGTATCGCTGTGCATACAAGGCGCAGCAAGTCGTTTCTCGCCGGTGAAGCGATCGCGGCCTATGTCGATCGTGAGCTTGAAATCATCGAAGGTGTCACTCGCGCTTTGGAAGATGCCAAAGCTGGCCGCGTTGTTTCTCACGAGCAGGCGGTGACCGAGATGCGCCAGCTTCTCGGTAAAGGCAAGCAAGGGCACGATGGCGGCGAATGAGGCCGGTCGTCTGGTCGCGCACCGCTCTTGATGATGCGCTTGAAATCCTGCGCTATGTCGCAGCGGATGATCCCAACGCTGCCGAAAGAATGATCGAAGCCATCGAAGCCGCGGGTAACCGTCTCGGCATGATGGCGACGGGACGTCCGGGCCGCGTCGTCGGCACGTATGAGAAGTCCGTTATGCGGCTGCCCTATGTCATCGCCTATGCCGTAGAGGCGGCTGAGGGCGAGGAAAGGATCGTCATCCTTCGCGTCATCCACACGGCGCGCAATTGGCCGTCAGGCAACTGGCCGCAGTGATCCGCTTTTGCAGATCTCAGGCGACCTTCACCAACACGGCCGTATCCATGCTCATGATTGTCTCGCCTGTGCCATTGAATGCCTCGCCTTGACCCGACAGCAAACGCCAGCCGGGCCTTGATGCCAGCGCACGATGGCCGGTGGTGGTGCGGGAGAAGCGGATCGTGTCGCCGGCATAAGCGGGCTTGAGCCAGCGCAGGTTCTGAAAGCCGGGCGAGGGGCCGAATTCGGGCTTGGGACCTTCGCCCGTCCATTGCACCGGCTCGATCTGAAGCAGATTGTGACGCATCCACATCGATGTCGTGTGCCAGCCGGATGCGCAAAGCGCACCGAAGACCGTTCCCTTCGCGCCTTCTTCGCTGAGGTGGAAAGGTTGCGGATCATACTTTCGTGCGAAAGCCACGATCTCGTCCGCCGTGAAAACATGGCTGCCGAGATCCTGCGGAATGCCGATGGCGAAATAGTCGTCGAGCGTCATGCCGCCAGCTCCGGGCTGCGCAGCAGAAACATGCCGGTGTTCGAGAACTCCAGAACAAGCTCGTCTCGCTGGTTAAAGAGGCTGTTGCGGAAGGTCACGAAGCCGAGCTGCGGACGCGATGCGGAACGGCGTGTGGCGAGGATGGTGGCTTCGCCGCGGATCGTGTCGCCGGCCAGCACCGGCCTCTTCCATTTGAGATATTCCACGCCCGGCGCACCCTGCGAGGTCGAGTCGAGCAGAAAATGATCGCAGATCAGCCGCATGAACATGGACACGGTGTGCCAGCCGGAGGCGGACAAGCCGCCGAGGATGCTGGCTTTGCCGGCTTCCTCGTTCAGATGCATCGGCTGCATGTCGAACTGCTCGGCAAACTCGACGATTTCGGCAGCTTCAACCTGTTTGCTGCCGAGGGGGATGGTGGCGCCCGAAACGAAGTCCTCAAAGGCCCAGCGTTTGTCGGTCATGCCATCCCCCGTGTCTGCCGCTTACGTGTTGAAGCGGAACAGCAGCACGTCGCCGTCCTGCACCACATATTCCTTGCCTTCGTCCCGTGCCTTGCCCGCTTCCTTCGCCGCCACTTCGCCGCCAAGCGTGACATAGTCATTATAGGCGATGGTTTGCGCGCGAATAAAGCCACGTTCGAAATCCGTATGGATCACGCCTGCGGCCTGTGGCGCCTTCGAGCCCTTATGAACGGTCCAGGCGCGTGTTTCCTTCGGGCCTACCGTGAAGTAGGTGATCAGGCTGAGAAGGTCGTAGCCGGCACGGATCAGGCGATCGAGACCGGGCTCTTCGAGGTTCATCGCATCGAGATATTCCTTGGCTTCCTCGTCGGGAAGCTGCGACACCTCGGCCTCGATCGCCGCCGAGATGACCACGGCCTTGGCGCCCTGCGCCTCAGCCATTGCGTCCACAGCCTTGGTATGCGCATTGCCGGTTGCAGCCTCGGCTTCGGCGACGTTGCAGACGTAAAGCACGGGCTTGGAGGTCAGGAGGTTCAGGCCCTCAAGGATCTTGAGATCCTCCACCGCGATGCCCTTGAGCATCATGCGCACCGGTTTGCCGTCGGTGAGGAGCTTGAGCGCATCTTCCATGACGGGAAGAACAGTGAGCGCTTCCTTGTCCTTGCTGGAAGCGCGCTTGCGGAACTGCACGATGCGGCGCTCGAGGCTTTCGAGATCCGACAGCATCAGCTCGGTTTCCACCGTCTCGGCATCCGCGACCGGATCGATGCGGCCCTCGACATGGGTGATGTCATCATCTTCGAAGCAGCGCAGCACATGCACGATGGCATCCACTTCGCGGATATTGGCGAGGAACTGGTTGCCGAGCCCTTCGCCCTTGGACGCGCCGCGCACTAGGCCGGCAATGTCCACGAAGGAGATGCGGGTCGGAATGATTTCCTTCGACTTGCCCGCAGCCGCCAGCGCCTTCAAGCGCGGATCAGGAACGGCAACCTCGCCGGTGTTCGGCTCGATCGTGCAGAAAGGATAGTTCGCAGCCTGCGCGGCGGCCGTGCGCGTCAGGGCGTTGAAGAGCGTCGACTTGCCGACATTAGGCAGGCCCACGATGCCGCATTTGAAACCCATGAGAGATGGTCCTAGTCAGATAAGAATGTTGGCAGGGCTATGGGCGACGAAGCGGGTTATGGTCAACCCCGATGCGCAAAGCGACTTTAAGCGCTACTCCCGCCCCAGCAGCTTCTTCAACATCGCGGCCATTGGGCCGGTTTCCGGTACCTTGATCTGCGACTGGGCTGGGCGTGCCTGGCGAATGTGGCTTTGGCCCTTGGGGGGCGTCGAGGACTTCGCCTGTGCCTCGCCTTTGGCATAAGGCTTCGGTTCTCGCGCGCCGCCTGGTGTCGCCAGCGCCATCTTGTTCATGAAGCCGTTGTCATCGCCCTTGGCGAGGAGGTCGGCATTGTCGGCGATGGCGTCTAACAGGGGTTCGAGCCAGGTCTGGTCTGACTTGGCGAAATTGCCGAGCACCCAGTTATGCACCAGCTCCTTGGCGCCGGGATGGCCGATGCCGATGCGCACACGGCGATAATCCTTGCTCGGAAGGTGTGCGTCGGCCGAGCGGATGCCGTTATGGCCGCCATTGCCGCCGCCGATCTTCACGCGGATCTTGGCCGGGGCGAGGTCGAGCTCGTCGTAGAGAATGCTGATGTCGCCGGGTTCGATCTTGTAGAAGCGCGCCGCTTCCCCGACAGACTGGCCGGAATTGTTCATGAAGGTCTGCGGCTTCATCAGCAGCACCTTCTCACCCCCGATCGTGCCTTCGGCAATCAGGGCGTGAAACTTCTTTGTCCAAGGCGAAAAGGAATGGCGGCGGGCAATTGCGTCCGCCGCCATGAAGCCGACATTGTGTCGGTTGTCCTGATATTGCGCGCCGGGATTTCCAAGGCCTGCAAAAATACGCATGGCTGTGTTCCCGTCGCGGGCTTGAGCGAAGGATTACTCCTTCGCTGCGCCTTCTTCACCTTCAGCAGCAGCTTCTTCGGCCTCTGCTTCGGCTTCAGCTTCCTTGACCTCGACCAGTTCCTCTTCGGTGACGCCGGCTTCTTCAGCCTCGGTCAGCACGGCAGGAGCGGCGATGGTCGCAACCGTGAAGTCGCGGTCGGTGATCGTCAGCTCGACGTTCTTCGGCAGCTTAACCGAGGAAATGTGGATGATGTCGCCGATCTTCAGGCCCTTGAGGTCGATCTCGATCGCGTCCGGGATCTGGTCTGCGGGAACCTGCAACTCGATGTCGTGGCGAACGATGTTCAGCACGCCGCCGCGCTTGATGCCGGGCGAAGCGTCTTCGTTGAGGAAGTGAACAGGCACGTTCACCGTCACAAGCGAATGCTCGCCGACGCGCAGGAAGTCGACATGCATCGGGAAGTCCTTGACCGGATCCAGCTGGTAGTCCTTCGGCAGGACGCGGATCTTCTGGCCGTTGACATCGATGATCGCAACGGTGGTCTTAAAGCCGCCGCCGTGAATCTTGTAGAAGATGTCCTTGTAGGAGAGAGCGATCGCCAGGGGAGGGTGCTTCTCGCCGTAAATGACTGCTGGTACTTTGCCGTTGCGGCGAATTTCGCGGGCGGACCCCTTACCGACCTTTTCGCGCGCCTCGGCCTTGAGCTCGTAAGTCTCGTGGCTCATGGCTTTTCCTTCATGTTGTGGAGCGTTCCCGAAACCATCAGGGTCGTGGAAACGTCGAAAGCGGCCGATCAACTCAGCCGCTTGCGCCCCGCGGTGCCTCCAAGGGTGTCTACGCGGGTGAGCGCCCTATAGCGGAAGGGTTGCGGGCATGCAAGCCGCGCTCGGGGCTCAGCCAGTCCCGGGCTGCGGGCCGACGATTGCCCAGTTCACGCCGAACGGATCTTTCATCAACCCATATTTGTCGCCCCAGAAGGCGTCATGCAGATCCACCACGCTTGTCATGCCGGCGCCGATCGCCCGGTCCCACCAAGCCTGCGCATCCACCACGATCAGGGTCATGGATCCGGCCATCGGCATGACGTCCATGCCATGTTCCGGGAAGGGATCGTTGAACATGAACGGCCCGCCATTGATGCGCGCTTCGCAATGCATCAGGCGCCCATCATCGGTCGCGCGCTGATCCGCGATGGTGGCGCCGAGCGCCCTCTCGTAGAACCCAGCGGCCTCGCGCGCATTGCTGACAGTGACATAGGCGGTGACGCCGGCATAATCAGGCCGAGGTTCGAAATTGCTCATTCTGTCCTCCCTTGATCAAAGCGTCTTGGCTAGAGCTTCCAGCTGGTCGGCTGCTTTGTTCCAGCCGTCATGGAAGCCCATCTTCTCATGTCTTTCGCAATCTTCCATGGTCCAATGCCTGACGATCGCGGTGTAGTTCGTTTGGCCGTGTCCTGCATCTTCCAGCCGGATTTCGGCGACGATGAAGGGCTTTGCAGACGGCTCCCAGGCCGAGGTGAAGGCATCGGTGAACACCAGCCGCTCGTTGGGCACGACCTCCAGATAGATTCCAGGATTCGGGTAGGTCTCGCCTTCCGGGCTCTGCATCACGATTCGGCTCGAGCCGCCCGGGCGCACATCAACATCGGCTTCGATCGTCTTCCACGGTGCGGGCGTGAACCATTGCAGGAGCAGCGGCCCTTCCGTCCAGCAGCGGTAGATCTTGTCGCGCGGCGCATCGAGCGTGCGGACGAGGGTGAGCGTGCGGTCGTCTTCCGTATCAGCCATGATGAACTCCGTTGCAGCATCTGGATTGAAGACGATCCAGTGCGGCTTGATCCGACAACTGGATGGAAACACGCGGTTTCAGGGTGACGTTACAGCCTCGACTTGTCGGACAGCCTCGCTTTCCAGCCGATCGAGATGGCGGCGAATATGGGCGGCTTCTGCACCCGACCGCGCCAAGGCAATCGCGCGGTTGAAGGCATCGCGGGCGGCTGACGTCCTGCCCAACTGCATCAGGAATGCCCCGCGCACACCATGGAAGTTGAAGTAGCCGTCGAGGGATTTCGCAAGCGGCTCCACCAGCGCCAGCGCGGCTTCGGCTCCATAGGCTTTGGAGACAGCAACGGCGCGGTTGAGCGTAATCACAGGCGAAGGCGTGATCTGCTCGAGCATGGCATAAAGCACATCGATCTGCTGCCAGTCCGTTTCGTCGGCGCTGGTGGCGCGCGCATGCAGGGCGGCAATCGCGGCCTGAAGCTGATAGGAACCGGGGCTGCGATGGCGCAGTGCCTTATCGACGAGCGCCAGTCCTTCCGCGATCATCGGCCTGCTCCAACGCGCGCGATCCTGAACCTCCAGCAGGATGATGTCGCCGGTGGCATCGAAGCGCGCGGAACTGCGGGCATGCTGCAGCAGCATCAGCGCGGCCAGCCCCATCACCTCCGGCTCAGCAGGGAACATCCGCAACAGCAGCCGCCCCAACCGGATCGCCTCGTTGCAAAGCGGCTGGCGCGCTGCGATGTCCTCACCGCTGGCTGAATAGCCCTCGTTGAACACGAGATAGATCATCGCCAGCACCAGGCCGAGCCGCTCGGCGCGCTCCACAGGGCCGGGCGTGTCGAACGGAATGCCGGCCGCCGCGATGCGCGCCTTGGCGCGGGTGATACGCTGCTCCATCGCCTTTTCGTTGACCAGAAAGGCGCGCGCGATCTGCTTCACAGACAGGCCGGACACGATGCGCAAGGCCAGTGCGATCTGCTGGGTTGCCGGAAGCTCGGGATGGCAGCAGGTGAAAAGCAGCCGCAGGATATCGTCGCGATAATCCGCCTGGTCGAGCCGTTCCGTCATTTCCGTTTCGGCANNGCGGCATCGCCAAGCTCGGAAAGCTGATCCTCCGGCGGCAGACCCGTTTCGCGCTTCAGGCGGCGCGTACGATCCAGCGCGGCGTTGCGCCCAACAAGAATCAGCCAGGCGGCGGGATCACGCGGCGGACCCTTGTCCGGCCACGTCCTCAGCGCGCGCAGACAGGCGTCCTGAAAGGCCTCCTCGGCTGTATCCAGATCGCGGAAATAGCGGAGCAGTGCGGCCATTGCTTTCGGCCGCGCGGACGCAAAGGTCGCGTCGATCCAGGCGGGGTCGTTCATCCCGGCCGGCTCCTGGCCCTCGCCACATCGGCGACCGCATCAGGGTCGACCGCGACGCCTGCATGGAAGATGCCGACCGGCCGGATCTCGTAGCAGCCGGGCACCGGATTGGCTTCGGTCAGCTCGCGGGCAACATCATGAGCATCCTCCAACGCGTCGCAGTCCACGAGGTAGAAGCCCAGCAGTTGCTCCTTGGTTTCGGCAAACGGCCCGTCCATGATCAGCGGCTCTGCCCCGCCCTTACGCAAGGTCGTGGCCGCGGTTGTGGGCAGAAGTCGCGCCACGGGACCAAGCCGCCCTTCGCGCGCAAGCCGTTCCTGAATCACGGCCAAACGCGCCATGCAGGCATCGTCCTCCGCCTGGCTCCACGAACCGACGACATCTTCCTGGGCATAGCAAAGAATGGCGTAAAGCATAGGTGTTCGTCCTCTTGCAGCGAGGACGATACTGTACGGCTTATTCCGACAGCCAGCGATTCATTTTGCGGGCACCAACATGCCGTCGTCGCCTATGACACCCTTGTATGAGCGTCCTTCATGTCCGGCAGAAACACGGTCAGGAGACCGAGCAGCGGCAGGTAGGAGCAGATCTGGTACACGAAGGTGATGCCCTTCGCGTCGGCGATCGTGCCGAGTACGGCTGCTGCGATGCCGCCCATGCCAAAGGCGAAGCCGAAGAAGATGCCGGCGATCATGCCGACGCGGCCGGGTACCAGTTCCTGCGCAAAGACCACGATGGCGGGGAAGGCAGACGACAGGACCAAGCCGATGATGGCCGACAAGACGATCGTTGCTTCGAACCCGACATAGGGAAGCGCCAGCGTGAAAGGCAGGACGCCGAGGATGGAGAACCAGATAACGGCCTTCGAGCCATAGCGATCGCCCATCGGGCCGCCGATTACTGTGCCGACGGCTGCCGCTCCGAGGAACACGAACAGCATCAGCTGCGCATCCTGCACGGACACCTGAAAGCGCTCAATGACATAGAAGGTGTAGTAGCTGGCGAAGCTGGCGTTGTAGATGTTCTTTGTGAAGACGAGCAGCGCCAGCACCACCAGTGCGGATTGTGTACGACCGCGCGGAAAGGGCAGGGTGAAGTTAGGGGCAGCACGCCCCGCTGAGGCGCGATGCACGCCGCTATACCAGCTGCTCACCTGCCACAGGACGATCATGCCGATGAAAGCCGCTGCGGAGAACCAGGCAACGCTGCCTTGCCCGCGCGGCACGACGATAAAGGCCGCAAGCAGCGGTCCGACCGCCGATCCGAAATTGCCGCCTACCTGGAAAACGGATTGCGCCAGGCCATAGCGTCCACCGGATGCCATCCGTGCCACGCGCGAAGATTCCGGATGGAAGATCGCCGAACCCAAGCCGATCATGCAGGCGCCGAGCAGCAGGAACAGGTAGCTGCCGGCATAAGCGAGGATGAACAAGCCAACCAGCGTCGATGCCATGCCGACAGGAAGCGAATAGGGCAGCGGGCGCTTGTCGGTGTAAAGGCCGATCACCGGCTGCAGCAGGGATGCCGTGACCTGGAAGGCCATGGTCAGCAAGCCGATCTGCCAGAAATCGAGACCATAATCGCGCTTCAAAAGCGGATAGATCGACGCCAGCAGGGTCTGCATCAGGTCGTTCAGGAAATGACAGAAGCTGACCGCCAGGATGATGCTGAAGGTCGTGGTCTGGGCGGTCTTCGCCAAGCTGATCGTTTGCGACTGGCTCATGCCGGGGTGACCCTGAACGTTACGACCACCCCGCTTTAGCTGGCTTGACTGATGCGACCAAGCTCAGCCGGTAGTTTAATCGTTGGTCCAGTCAGGCGCTCGCAGGCTCGAAGAAGATCAGGCGATTGCCGAATGGATCGGTGACCGCGACTTCGCGTAGTCCCCAAGGTTGCGTTTCCAGGCCGGGGCGCATGAAGCCGTAATTCTTCGAAAGCAGGTCGGCATGGAAGGCGTCGATCTCGGTCACCGCGATCCGGACAGCTGAACCGGGCGTCGCATCACCATGATGTTCGCTCAAATGAAGCTCAACACTGTCGCGTTGAACCGCCATGTAGAGCGGCAGATCAGGGGCAAAGCGATGTTCCCAGGCAACTTTAAAACTGAGAAAGCCGAGGTAAAACTCGCGCGCTTTGGCGATGTCGAACATCCGCAGGATCGGCATAGTGCGCCCAAGGGACATTCCGGCCTCGCTTTCTCCTAGTCGAACAGGCTCGACACGCTTTCTTCCGTCGCAGTGCGAGAAATGGCTTCGCCGATCAGGTCGGCGATGGTCAGCACGCGGATATTGTGGGCGGCTTCGACGCTGGAGGTCGGCTGGATGGAATCGGTGATCACCAGTTCCTTCAGCTTCGACTGTGCGATCCGATCGGCAGCACCGCCCGACAGAACGCCGTGGGTGATATAGGCGGTAACGCTGTTGGCGCCGTTGGCGAGCAGCGCGTCGGCCGCGTTGCACAGCGTGCCACCCGAATCGACGATGTCGTCGTAAAGCAGGCAGTCGGCGCCTTCGACATCGCCGATGATGTTCATGACTTCCGACTCACCCGGGCGCTCACGGCGTTTGTCGACGATGGCGAGCGAGGCATCGACGCGCTTTGCCAGCGCACGAGCGCGCACCACGCCGCCGACATCCGGCGACACGATGGTGAGCTTGGACGAGGCATAGGTCTGCTTCACG
This sequence comes from Phyllobacteriaceae bacterium UBA1059, assembly GCA_002316345.1. GTDB lineage: Bacteria > Pseudomonadota > Alphaproteobacteria > Rhizobiales > Rhizobiaceae > Tianweitania. Next base: position 14,530 of record DCDI01000146.1, read on the forward strand.
TCGCGCGACATGACCGGAACCGCAAACAGGTTGTCGGTCGGAATATCGAAGAAGCCTTGGATCTGACCGGCATGAAGATCCATGGTCAAGACGCGGTCGGCGCCAGCCTGCGTAATGAGATTGGCGACCAGTTTGGCCGAAATCGGCGTGCGGCCCGAAGCGCGGCGGTCCTGGCGGGCATAGCCAAAATAGGGAATCACTGCCGTGATGCGGCGTGCCGATGAGCGACGGAACGCGTCGATCATGATCAGCAATTCCATCAGGTGGTCGTTGGTCGGATAGGACGTCGACTGAAGAACGAAGACGTCTTCGCCGCGCACATTTTCCTGGATCTCGACGAAGATTTCCTGGTCCGCGAAACGGCGAACGCTGGCTTTGCCGAGGGGAACATTGAGATAGCGGGCGACCGCTTCGGCAAGGATCCTGTTGGAGTTGCCCGCAAAAAGCTTCATCGCCAGTCCTTGATCTTACAACCGAGCGCTTGCCGGAGTTGGATGACGGGGCTTTTACCGGTCAGACCGCGCATTGCAACCCGTGCTGTGACGCATATCGAAAGTTAATCCCAAAAAAGCGTTGCGCGGGAGGCAAGATCAGCCGTTTTGGGCCTCAATAAAGCGCGCCGTTTCTTCGATCGAGCGATCGGCGATAGCCTGCATGGCAGCCGGCTTCACCCCTTCCCAGCCTGAGCCCGCGCCGCCGCCGGGCTCGCTGCCCTGGATGCGATGCAGGCGCTTGCCGGAGCGATCGCTGATGTCCCAGACATAATTCACCATCGTACGACCGTTTTGTTCGCCGACTGTGAAGTAGCCCTTCATGACATGCGTCGCTGTCGTGTCCGTCGCTGCGGCGAAGGCGAGGCCATGCGCCTTGGCTTGCGCACCGAAGCGGACTGCCAGAGGCTGCGCTGCATCGACGCCGACGCCGCTGACTTCGGCCAAGGCGATGCGGGCGGGGCCAGAGGGCAGGGCGGCAACTTCAGGCTCCCGTTCAG
>DCDI01000149.1:0-336 GCA_002316345.1 Phyllobacteriaceae bacterium UBA1059
GGCCGGTGACATGGTGGGCTTCGCGGAACGGCAGGTTCAGCGTGCGCACCAGCCAGTCCGCGAGATCGGTGGCGGTGGAATAGCCGGAGCCGGCCGCGCGTGCCATGGCGTCGGTCTGAATGGCCATGTCCGAAACCATGCCGGTCATGGCGGCGACCATCAGGTCGAGCGTTTCAGCCGCGTCGAACACGGCTTCCTTGTCTTCCTGCATGTCCTTGGAATAGGCGAGCGGCAGGCCCTTCATGACGGTCAGCAGCGCGATCAGATGGCCGTTGATGCGGCCGGTCTTGGCGCGGGTCAGCTCGGACGCATCGGGGTTCTTCTTCTGCGGCATGA
>DCDI01000149.1:413-23485 GCA_002316345.1 Phyllobacteriaceae bacterium UBA1059
ATATGGCGCAGATCGCGCCAAGCGCCAGGAATTCCAGCGCGTAATCGCGGTCGGACACCGAGTCGATGGAGTTGCGGGTCGGTTCGCGGAAGCCGAGCGCCTGCGCGGTTTTGTGGCGGTCGATCGGAAAGCCGGTGCCGGCAAGGGCTGCAGCACCGAGCGGGGATTCATCGAGCCGCGCGGACGCATCGCGCACGCGGCTGAGATCGCGGCCGAACATTTCGACATAGGCCATGCAGTGATGGCCGAAGGTGACGGGCTGGGCGGTTTGCAGATGGGTGAAGCCGGGCATCACCGTCGCGGCATGCTCGTCGGCGCGGGCAAGGAAAGCGGCGATCAGCTTGATCAGTGCATGGTCGATCCGCGCAAGCTCATCCTTGACCCACAGGCGGAAATCGACGGCGACCTGATCGTTGCGCGAGCGCGCGGTATGGAGACGGCCGGCGGCGGGGCCGACGAGCGTTGCCAGCCGCGATTCCACATTCATGTGGATGTCTTCAAGCTGGCGCGAGAACTGGAAGGAACCGGATTCGATCTCGCTTTGGATGGTGCGAAGACCCTTGGCGATGGCAGCCTGGTCCTCTGACGTGATGATGCCTTGCGCGGCGAGCATCTCGCTATGGGCGATCGAGCCGCGGATGTCCTGCGCATAAAGCTTCTGGTCGAAGCCGATCGAGGCGTTGATGGCCTCCATGATCGCGGCCGGGCCCGAGGCAAAACGTCCGCCCCACATCTCGTTACTGGTCTTTTCGTCGCTCATCGTGGTAACGCGGCCTCGGAGACAGGTCATGACTGAGCGCACCAAACTCTTTCCGGCAAAACGCTGGATCGCGATTGCCGCGCTGGCGGGCGCCATGGCGGGTGCCGTTGCCGTATACGTGAGCGGCGGGGAAACTGGCAAGTTCGCTGCGACCGGCGGTTCAAGCGACGATCGCTTTTGTGCAGCCAAGGCCGACAAAGCCAAGCGCGTCGGTGACGCCGCGAAGGGCGAGGTCGCGGCCATGCTGCCGGCCGATCCGCCGCAATCCCTGGCCTCGCTCGCCTTCAACGATCCCACAGGCAAAGCCATGACGCTGGCTGACCTTAAGGGCAAGACCGTGCTTCTCAACTTGTGGGCAACCTGGTGCGCGCCCTGCCGCCAGGAAATGCCCGCGCTCGACGCTCTGCAAAAGGAAGCCGGCGACGAGGGGTTTGAGGTCGTGGCCGTCAATATCGACACGGGCGATGATACCAAGCCCAAAGCCTTCCTGGCCGATACCGGTGTTACCGCGCTGGCGCCTTATCGCGATGCCTCGCTCGGCATCTTCAATGAGCTAAAATCGCGCGCGCTGGCGCTGGGCCTGCCTGTCACCCTGTTGATCGACAAGGACGGCTGTTTGCTGACCCACATGAACGGCCCGGCGGAATGGAACAGCGCCGATGCACGCGCGCTGATTGCGGAAGCCCGCAAGGACTAGATCAATTCCAGCAAGAGTGCGGAGCGGTATTGCGTCCGGGAATTGCGTCTAAACAAAAAGTTAGAGCATTTTCGGCGATTCTTCGTTCACCGGACTCTTACATCCAGACAGCAAAAAACCCACCGGATCGCTCCGACGGGCTTTCTTGTTGTGCTCAGCAAATCGCGCAGGCGATTAGAAGCGGTAGGACACCTTGGCTTGGATGGTGTGGAAGTCGAAGTCGTCATCCGCACCGCGCAGCGTCGTGCCGCCGGGATTGCTGCCGGCTGCACCGGTGGCGCCGCCGAACGGACCATTGACGAGATTGGCTTCGAAGTCGTTGTCGCCGAGATTGGTGTAGAGATATTCGAGGCCGAACGAGATGTTCTGCGTCAGCTTGGTTTCGACACCGGCGCCGACAACATAGCCGAAATCGCTGTCCTGACCGCCCGACGTGGTGAAGGCTGCGGCGGAACCCGGCTGCGAATAGCGGAAGTCGACTTCGCCATAAGCCACGCCGCCCGTGCCGTAGATCAGCAGGTTGTCGTTGACGGCATAGCCGAGGCGGCCGCGCAGCGTTGCCATCCAGTCGAGCTCGCGCTCGATCGTGTAGGTGGCCGGCGTGCGCGAGAACGCGTTCTGCTCGTCGCCGAGGTCGGTATAGGTGACGTCGCCGATCACGCCGAACACGAGGTTGTTGACCTGCCAGTCATAGCCGATATGCGCGCCGCCGACAAAGCCGTCATCGAAGTCGCCGCTGGCGGCAAAGCTCGAACCTGGTGCGGCACCAGCCGGCGTGAAGGCGGTGACGAGGCCTGGGAATGCGAAAGGATCAATGGCGATCTGGTCGGTGTCGCCGAAACCGTAGCCACCCTGCACACCCACATACAGACCGCTCCAGCCCTTGGCGGCAGGAACTTCCACAACCGTCGGTGCCGGCGGCTCTTCCATGACAACGTCGGCCGCGAAAGCCGGTGCTGCAATCATTGTCACCGAAGTGAGCAGTAGAAACTTTTTCATCACGGGTAATCCCCCAATCCTTAAACGCGTTTCGCTGAGCGCTTGAAGAACTAGAGGAAGACGCTTCGGGTTTCCCATCACGAACACGTTTACGGGCGTTCGGGCGGATTCAGCTGGGCCATGATGCGGAAAAGCCACAACTTTGGGGAAGCTGCGGCTCTTTACTTGGCTCAATCAGGCTTTAACGGGTGGGAACCGGCGTTTCGCCGCGATAATCATAGAAGCCGCGGCCGACCTTGCGGCCGAGCCAGCCGGCTTCGACATATTTCACCAGCAGCGGACACGGCCGGTATTTGGAATCCGACAAACCGTCATGCAGCACCTGCATGATCGACAGGCAGGTATCGAGACCGATGAAGTCCGCCAGTTGCAGCGGGCCCATCGGGTGGTTGGCGCCGAGCTTCATGGCGGTGTCGATCGCTTCAACCGAGCCAACGCCTTCATAAAGCGTGTAGATCGCCTCGTTGATCATCGGCAGGAGGATGCGGTTGACGATAAAGGCCGGAAAATCCTCGGCCGTGGTCACCGTCTTGTCGAGCTTCGACACGAAGTCGCGGGCAGCCTCGAAAGTGGCGTCTTCGGTCGCGATACCGCGCACCAGCTCCACCAGCTTCATGGCCGGAACCGGGTTCATGAAGTGAATGCCGATAAAGCGTTCCGGGCGGTCGGTCTGCGCCGCAAGCCGGGTGATCGAGATCGACGAGGTGTTGGAGGCGACGATTGCCGTCGGGTTCAACACTGGGCAAAGCTGCGCGAAGATCTTGCGCTTGACCGTTTCGTCTTCCGTGGCCGCCTCGATCACCAGATCGGCGGCTGCGAGATCATCCATGGCATGGGCAGGCGTGATCTGGCTGATGGCTGCATGGCGTTCCGCCTCGTTCAGCTTGCCGGACGACACGGAGCGAGCCAGATTGCCGCTGATCGTCGCGAGACCGGCCTGGATCCGGTCGGCCGAGACGTCGTAGAGCCGCACCTTGTAGCCGGCGATGGCGGCAACCTGTGCGATGCCGCTTCCCATCTGCCCGGCGCCAATCACGCCTACGGTTTCGATTGCCATTGCGTAACACCCCGCCGCACGCGGCTTTGCGCCGCTTGAAAGATAAAAAAGGCGGGATCGAGGGGATCCCGCCTTCATCACTTTGCCCAATCTCTTGGACGAAAGTCAAAGCGCCTTTTCAAGTTCCGGCAGGATCGTGAAGAGATCGCCGACCAGGCCGTAATCGGCGACCTGGAAGATCGGCGCTTCCTCGTCCTTGTTGATGGCGACGATGACCTTCGAGTCCTTCATGCCGGCAAGATGCTGGATCGCACCGGAAATGCCGCAGGCGATATAGAGTTCGGGCGCCACGACCTTGCCGGTCTGGCCGACCTGCCAATCATTGGGGGCGTAACCGGCATCGACGGCCGCGCGGGATGCGCCGATGGCAGCACCGAGCTTGTCGGCAACCGGCAGAATGACTTCCTCGAACTTCTCGGAAGAACCGAGCGCACGACCACCCGAGATGATGATCTTGGCCGAAGTGAGCTCCGGACGATCGCTTTCCGACAGGCGGTTTTCCACGAAGGTCGAGAGACCGGGATTGGCGGCACCTGATGCGTTTTCAACGGACGCCGAACCACCCTCGCCGGCCGCCGTGAAGGACGCCGTGCGAACCGTGATGACCTTCTTTTGATCGGTCGACTGCACAGTCTGGATCGCGTTGCCGGCGTAGATCGGACGCTTGAACGTGTCGGCGGAGACGACTTCGATGATCTCGGAGATCTGCATCACATCGAGCAGGGCGGCGACGCGCGGCAGCACGTTCTTACCAGTCGAGGTCGCAGGCGCGACGATCGTGTCGTAGGTGTCGGCGAGCGAAACCACCAGGGCGGCGAGCGGCTCAGCCAGGCGCTGTTCCAGGTCGTCACCTTCGGCAAGCAGGACCTTGCGTACGCCCTGCAGCTTGGCAGCGGCATCGGCAACGCCCTGCGCGCCCTTGCCGGCCACCAGCACGTCGACATCAGCGCCGATCTGCGTGGCGGCAGTCAGCGCCTTGGCGGTCTGGTCAGACAGCGAAGCATTGTCATGTTCGGCGATGAGGAGAATAGCCATTATGTCTTTTCCTTTCTTCCGAACTTAGAGAACGCCGGCCGACTTGAGCGACGAAACCAGTTCCGCCACGTCCTTGACCTTAACGCCGGCCTTGCGGCCGCCGGGCTCTTCGGTCTTCAAGACGGTGAGGCGTTGTTTGACTTCGACGCCAAGATCGGCGGCCGACTTTTCGTCGAGCGGCTTCTTCTTGGCCTTCATGATGTTGGGCAGCGAGGCGTAACGCGGCTGGTTCAAGCGCAGATCGGTGGTGATGATCGCCGGCAGCTTGACGGTGATGACCTGCAAACCGCCATCCACTTCGCGCGTGACCTTGGCGCTTTCGCCTTCGATCTCGAGCTTGGATGCGAAGGTTCCTTGGCTCCAGCCGAGCAGTGCCGACAGCATCTGGCCGGTCTGGTTGGCGTCGTCGTCGATCGCCTGCTTGCCGAGGATCACGAGGCCGGGCTGTTCGGCATCGACAACGCCCTTCAAGAGCTTGGCGACGGTCAGCGGCTCGGCGGCTTCTTCCACCTTGATCAGGATGGCACGATCGGCGCCCATGGCGAGCGCCGTGCGCAGCGTTTCCTGCGCCTGCTGAGGACCAACCGAAACAACGATGATCTCTTCGGCCTTGCCGGCTTCCTTCAGGCGGATCGCTTCTTCAACCGCGATCTCGTCGAACGGGTTCATCGACATTTTGACATTGGCGAGTTCGACGCCCGATCCGTCGGACTTGACGCGGATCTTGACGTTGTAATCGACAACCCGCTTAACCGGGACCAGAACTTTCATCGTCAACTACCTCTATCGTTGAGAATTGCGCGTTCGGTAACAGGCGCTGGCTTTTATCGCTAGCTGAATGCCGACATGCGCGCCAAAAGACGCGGCAAGGCGTAATCAGCAGGGCTCCGCGCGTCAATCCCTAACCGCTGTTTGAACAACTCCCGGGCAACGATGAGGGCCCGTCAGCGATTTTGCCCGGGCACCCACAAGACATCGCTTTCGCCATTGTCGTTCAAGGCGCGCGCGGCAACGAACAGGAAGTCGGACGCGCGGTTAGCATAGCGGATCGCTTCCGGGCTCACCTGTTCCTGGCTGTCAGCCGCCAGCTGGACGATGATGCGTTCAGCCCGCCGCGTCACCGTGCGGGCAAGATGAAGTGCTGCAGCGGCCGGCGAGCCGCCAGGCAGGACGAAACTCTTCAAAGGTTTGATCGCGGCATTCAGCTGGTCGATGTCGGCCTCCACCCGCGCCACCTGCGCCGACGTAATCCGCAACGGCTCATAGCCAAGGTCTTTTCCGGTTTCCGGCGTGGCCAGATCGGCGCCGAGGTCGAAGAAGTCGTTCTGCATGCGCATGAACATCGCGTCGATCAGCGGCAGCTCGCTTGTATGAAGCCGCGCCATGCCGATGCAGCAATTGGCTTCATCGACCGTGCCATAGGCTTCGACGCGCAGATCGTATTTCAAGCGGCGCGGACCGGCGGCCAGCCCGGTCGTGCCGTCATCGCCGGTGCGGGTGTAGATCTTGTTGATCTTGACCATTTGTCTGCCTGTTCAGTCTGCTGACACGGGAGGTCAGGAACCGCGCTGCGAGAACCAGTAAGCGGTCATGATGAGGACCAGCGCGACGAATTGGAGGCCAACGCGCGCCTGCATCAGCTTGTTCGACGTATTGCCCGAACCGCCGCGCATCATCACCACCAGCCCGCGCAAAAGCACGGCAACAACCGCAACCATCACCAGAACGGCGAGCATGTTGAAAACAATGGCCATGATGATCTCTTTTGACTGGTGGTGTTGGAACGTGCGTGCTGCGGTTATCTGCAACTTTGCTCTATATAGGCACGTGCTTTAAGGGAATCACGTATCGTGGCTAGGCCGCGGCCAACTGGAGCCGTTATTCGCGCGATGATCAAGCGGTGATCGATGTTTGAATTCTCGCCCGTCGCGGCCCGGCCAAGGAAGCCCGGACGACCCAAGCGGATCGCGAATGCGACACGCCGTATCGTGCTGGACGCCTATAATCATTTCGATTCCGACGATGGCTGGTCGATGGCGAGCCACCTGGCACTGTCCGCCATCCTCGCTTTGTTTCCCTTCCTGATCTTTGCCGCAACGCTTGCAAGCTTTCTCGGCGCCAGCGCTTTTTCCGATACAGCGATCCACCTGATTTTCGATGCCTGGCCGGAAGCCATCGCCGCACCCATTTCGCAGGAAGTAACGAATGTGCTGACCGTTCAGCGCGGCGACTTTCTGACGGTGTCCGTCATCGCCGCCATGTATTTTGCGTCTAACGGCGTGGAGGCCCTGCGGGTTTCGCTCAACCGCGCTTACCGGGTCAGCGAAAACCGGTCCTTCATCTTCCGCCGTTTGCAAAGCTTTCTGTTCGTGCTGATCGCCACGATCGGTATCGTCGTCATTTCGGTTCTGCTGGTGGTCGCGCCGCTGGTTGCGGCCTTTGCCGAGCGCAACGTGGACTGGATCGAGCCCAATTATGTCGGCACGCTGAACCTGTGGCGCTACATCATTGCCGGCTGTGTGATCATTCTCAGCCTGATGGCGATCCATTTCTGGCTGCCGGCCGGAAAGCGCCGCTTCCTTCATATCATTCCCGGCATCGCCTTTACGCTGGCGGCCTGGTTTGTGGGTTCAACCGTATTCGGCGCGTATCTCAGCCGCTTCTCGACCTATGCCACTACCTATGCCGGCCTCGCCTCGATCATGGTGGCGATTGTGTTTCTTTATATCCTGTCGGCGATCTTCATTCTGGGCGGTGAACTCAACCCCTCCATCCGCCGCTACCGCGAAGCGCGCCGCAGAGTGGAGGCTTGACGCGTCGAACCCTGACGCGTTGCGAGCGCCACGCCTGCTCCCACCAGAACCATGCCGGCGAGTTGTACGAGTTCCAGCTGCTCGCCGAACAGAACGAAGGCCATCAGCGCGGTAACGGATGGCACGAGGTAGAACAAGGACGAGACCTTCGACACCGCCCCGTTCTTGATCATCGCCATCAGCAAAAAGATCGCGCCGAGCGAGAGGCCGAAGACCAGCCAAAGCAGCGATAGAACAAGGCTCGGGTTCCACGTGAATCGACCTTCTTCCAGAAGCAGAGCCGGTATGAGCATCACCACCGTCGCTCCCAGATATTGCCACAGCGTGCCGGCAAGGAGGTCGGCCTGACCGACAAAGCGCTTCTGCCACAGCGTGCCGGCGCTGATGCCGAGCAGAGCCAGAACGCAGCCGGCGATGGTCATCGGCGTCACGCCCGGATCGGTGAAGCCGAGCTTGGGCAGGAGCACAAGCACTGTTCCAAGGAGGCCCAACGCGATGCCCGCCCATTGCCGCCATGTGACGGTCTCGCGCAAAATCAGCGCGGCAAAGATTGCCACTAGCACCGGTTGAAGGCTGACGATCGCGGCGGTTAGCCCTGCCGGGAAGCCTTCATGGATCACCCAGAACACGAAGCCGAGATAAACGCCGTGCAGCAGGGCCCCGGCGATTGCTCCATGCATGGCGATCCGCGCCGGCAAACGCGGCTTGCGCAGGATCAGCAGGGCGCAAAGCAGAATAGCGAAAGACAGGCCAAAGCGGATCGCCAAAAAGCCGAGCGGTTCGGCATAGGGCATCGCATAGCGGGCGCCGATAAAGCCGGTCGACCACAGCACCACGAACAGCGCCGGCATGAAACGAAAAAGCGAAGCGGGCATGGATGAACAGCCGGTAGGAGGGATTGGCTGTTTACCCAATCCTGCTCCTTTCGGATAGGCGCTGGCCCAAAGCTCACCCGCGCTTGGTGAGCTTCGGCTTGGTGCCCCTCAGCTCGGCGGCACGGGCGGCGTAGCGATGTCCTTTCGGCCGAACTGCGAGCGCTCGAAGCCGAGAATTACGAACAGCGCAAGCACAAACGGGATGAGAAGGTAGAACAGCCGGAAAACCAGCAAGGCTGCCAGCACATCCTCCTGCCGCATCTCCGGCAAGGCGGTGATGAACACCAGCTCGAGCACGCCGATGCCGCCCGGTGCATGCGAGATCAGCGCGGCGGAAAACGACACGAGAAACACGCCGAGCACGATCCAGTAGCCGGGATTACCTTCGGCCGGCAGCGCGAAATAGATGATCGCGGCCGCTGCCAGGATCTCGATCGGCGCCATCAGGAGTTGCTGCGACACAACCGGCAAACGGGGATAATGCAGCTCGAACGTGCCGATGCGCAGCGGCCGCAAGCCGAGCCAGGAAAAGATCACGTAAAGTGCGACGAGCCCGAGCAAAACCCAGCCCATCGCAGCGGAAGCTTCCACAGGCAGAAGGCCGACAAAGCGTTCGGTGATCGCCGGATGGGTGACCAGCACCAGCCCGAACAGGAGCATGACGCCGAGCACGAAGGTGAAGGACGAGAAGGCAACCAGAATGCCGATCTCGCGCGCGCTCAACCCCTTCGAGCCATAGGCACGGTAGCGCACGACGGCGCCTGAAAACACCGAGGCACCGATATTGTGCGACAGGGCATAGGTCGTGAAGGAGCAGAGCGCGATAAAGGTGAAGGAGATGCCCTTGCGCCCGAGATGCAGCAGCGCGACGCGGTCGTAACCAGCAAGGCCGATATAAGCGACAAGGGTCGACAGGCCTGCCAGGATCCAGCGATGCAGCGGAATGGCCGCGAAGCTTTCCATCAGCTCGTCGAGGGAAAGGCCACGCAGTTCCTGGACCAGCAGCCAGATCGAAAACAAAACAGCGACGATGCCGACAACCGGCCAGATAAATTTCGAAAGCTTCATACCGGTTCGATCAGCCTTCCATCCTCCGCGAATACAGCCACCCATGCTGCGCCTGCGTGATGGACCCTGACACAGAATGGGTCAAGAAACGATGGTTTGAAGGACGCGATTGATCGCCTCAGGCCTGCCGGTCAGACAACCATTTCTTGACTGTGGTTTCTTCCTCGTCGAGCCCCTCCACTGGCTTGCGCCACGAGCGGCGAGCCTCCCGAAGTTCGGCTTCCAGCGTGCCGTCCGACCAACCTTCGATCACGCGGGGATGGATATAGGATCGGCGGCAAACCGCGCGCGTATTGCCGAGACGGACCGCGACCTTGTCGATGGCGCCGTTGAGCGCAAGCTTGGTGGCGCGCTGCGTTTCCGGCAGCGGCGTTTCCTTGAAGATGGACGCCGCGCTGATCGTGCCGCCCCAGGTCCGGAAATTGCGCGCTGAAAATTCGCCGCCGGTATGTTCGCGGATATAGGCGTTGACCTCGTCGGAACGGATTGCATGCCGCCCGCCCTCGTCATCGAGATACTGGAACAAGGATTGTCCCGGCAGATCCTGCGTGGCGCGAATGAGTTTTGCCATGCGGCGGTCGACCAGACCGAGATTCCATTCCTTGCCCGACTTGCCGCGAAAGGCAAAACGCAGCTTGGAGCCTTCGATCTTCACATGGCGATCACGCAGGGTGGTGAGACCGAAGCTCTTGTTGTCGCGGGCATAGGCCGGATTGCCGACGCGGATCATGGTGTTGTCGAGCAGCCAGACGATGGAGGCCACGACGCGCTCGAAGGGCAGACCGTTGCGGCGCAGATCGCTTTCCACCTGCATGCGCAAAGCCGGCAGAGCATCGGCGAAATTGCTAAGGTTGGAATATTTCTCTTCGCCGCGATGCTCGGACCATTTGGCATGGTAGCGATATTGCTTGCGGCCCTTCACATCGCGCCCGGTTGCCTGGATGTGGCCGGCAGGATTGGGCGAGATCCAGACATTTTCCCAGGCAGGCGGGATCGCCAGCATGCGGATGCGGTCGCGCGTCTCCATATCCGTGATCTTCTTGCCGTCATGATCGCGATAACCAAAGCCGGTGCCGGCACGGATGCGCGTGATGCCGGGACCTTCGTCGGTCTGATAAACCAGGCCAGGGATCTTCGGCACTTCAACGATGGCTTCGAGCTTGTCGCCCGTCGTCTCACTTTCGCCGGGAACGCTGTTCGTCTCGTCGATCGGGTCTAGTTTTTCGATGGGGTCCAGCACGCGCATACTCCGGCACAGCCCTGTGGCTGGCAGAGGTAACTAAAACAAAACAGCGCTTGTTCCTGCCTGCGCGGAAAGTGATCGCTGGCTCCTGACACCGCGAACTCGCGTACCAGCCTATCGCGATAGTGCGTCGCGGACCTTGTTGCGGATATCGGCGAGCGTGAAGGGCTTCGACACGACATCGATGACGATGCTGTCCAACTCGGCTGCTCGCTCGCGCTGCTCGGCATAGCCGGTCATCAGGAGAATACGCAGACCGGGAAAAGCGTTGGCGGCCTGCTTCGCCATTTCGATGCCGTCCATCACGGGCATGCGAATATCCGACAGAACAAGGTCGAACTGGCCATGCGCGGCCATGATCGCCGCCAGCCCGTCTTCGCCGTCGGCCGCCGTTTCCACCGTGTGCCCGGACGCGGTCAGAGCACGCGCGGTAAACATGCGCACCGATTCGTCGTCTTCAACAATCAGAAGCTTCCCCATGGCGGGGGAACCTAGCGGCCAATGCTTGACGTTCGCTGAACGCGCGCAGCGAGACCGATGAAGCTGTAGCTGGCGCCTCAGCCTTGCGGCGCGAGACGGGTCAAGGCTGCGTTCAAATCGCTCATGTCGTGGAGAACGACATCGGCGCCAAGGCTTTCCAGCGGCTCACGCGAATATCCGCCTTCGATCAGCACCAGCTTCATGCCTGCCGCCTGAGCCGAGCGGGCATCCGCCGGGCTGTCACCGACAAACACGGCATCCGCCGCTTCAACGCCGAGCTTAGACAAGGCCAGGAACAGCATGTCGGGCGCGGGCTTGTGCGGCACGCCGGAATCGCCGCCGACGATCACCGGGAAGTAGCGCGTGAGATCGAAATGGCCGAGGATCTCGGCAATGGCGAAATCCGGCTTGTTGGTGACAAGCGCCATGGCGATACCCTGCTGATGAAGGGCTGCCAGCGCGTCCGCCGTACCGGGCATCAGTTGGGTCAGCTTGGTCAAGTTCGCGGCATAAAGCGGAACCATCTGCCCGTATTTGTCGTCAAGTTCTGCCTCGTTCAGCGGACGACCGGCCGCCGTGAAAGCGCGGTCAACCAGCTTGCGCGTGCCCTCGCCGATCATCGCCTTCACCTTGTCAAGCGAGACGGGGCCAAGGCCGTCGCGCGCGAGCAGCATGTTGGTGGCGGCGTGGATATCGAGGGCGGAATCGATCAGCGTGCCGTCGAAATCGAACAGCACCGCTTTGGGCCAGGACGTCATGCGATCTCCGAATGTGCGCCGTCCGCTGCCTGGCGGATGGCTAGAATGTTGCGCCGGTAGGTTTCGATGCCGCCAAGCTGGAACACCGCCGATCCCGCAACCAGAACTTGCGCGCCGGCCCTTGCAACCAGCGNNGGATCGGGCGATCGCCGATTATCGCCTTCACGCGCCGCACCTTGTCGACAACCGATGGAATGAAGGCCTGGCCGCCGAAACCGGGATTGACGGTCATCAAAAGAATGAGGTCGAGCCGGTCGAGCACATATTGGATGACGCTTTCCGGCGTCGAAGGGTTGAGCGCGACGCCAGCCTTTTTGCCCAGCGCCCTGATCGCCTGAAGCGAGCGATCGAGATGCGGACCGGCTTCGGCATGAACGGTGATCGCGTCGCAGCCGGCATCGGCGAAGGCTTCAAGATAGGCATCGGTCGGCGCGATCATCAGATGACAGTCGAAAAATGCCGTCGTATGCTTGCGCATCGCCTTGATAACAGGCGGGCCGAAGGTGATGTTCGGCACGAAGTGGCCGTCCATTACATCGAGATGGATCCAGTCGGCCCCCGCTTCCACAACCGCTTCGACCTCCTCACCCAGCCGCGCGAAATCGGCGGACAGAACCGAAGGGGCGATGATCGTCGGATAGGGCATGGAAGAAAGCTCCGGCAGATGCTGGGCCGGGGCTAGTCGCCTAAGCGCGCCGCGTCAAGCGCAAGGCGTTGGCGCAGGCGAGGATGACCGCGCCTTGCCGTTTAAGACACGGAAGAACAACGGCAAAGCATTCCCGGCTCGCATCAATAAAAGCATACGATAACTACGTTACTCTACTTCAGATAGCAATCTATGCATTTGTGCAAAACCACAGATTGAATTAACACGTACTTCAATTCCGTCGGCCAGCCTCCCCTGCATAACCCAAAAAGGAGGTTGTCATGGGTGTTCTCGGTAATACGCTTGGTGGTTTGGGAAGCGCGCTGGACGGTTTGCTCGGCGGCGGACAGGGTGGAAACGGATCGGGCGGCGGCAGCTCCGGTGGCCTGGGCTCCGGTGGCCTTGGAGGTCTTCTGACCCCGGTTATCGGTGGTTCTGGCGATGGCAGCGGTGGAGCTTCCGCTGGAGCCAGTGTGAACACGACCGGCTTGCTCGACGGTCTGGTCAACGTCAATCTTCTCGATCAGCAAGCACTGCTGCGGCTCGGCATCCTTCCGGACAGCAATGGCAGCCACCTCATCAGCCTGTCCGTGCTGGACAGCGATGGCGACGGCCTGGTGGATGTCGGCCTGCTCAATAACGGCATCAATGCCTCTCTGCTCGATCGCGACGGCGATGGGCTGATCGACGTCAATCTTCTCGACACGATCAATCTAGGCCTCGATACCAGCGGCGATCTCGACAACAACGGCGTGCCGGACAACAGCACCAGCCAAGGCGACTTCGACGTCGTGCTGATGGGTACGGAAGGCACCGACCGCTTCGTTCTCGATACCACCCAGTCCTTCTATGTCGAGGGCATGGGTGACACGGACTGGGTGTCTTACGGAGCCTCGGCATCTGGCTTCAATTATGCAGCTGAAGCGAACGGCGTTTTCATCTCGAACGGCGACAAGGTCGATTATCTCCAGAACGTGGAGCGCATCGCCTTCTCCGACGGTACGCTGCATCTCGATACCGGCATCGGCGAAACCGCGGGCTATGCCTACCGCATCTATCAGGCAGCCTTCGATCGCGCCCCTGATGCGGCCGGTCTCGACTACTGGATCGACGTTCTCGACAGCGGCGCCAAGGGCATGACGGAGGTTGCGGCAGACTTCCTGGCCTCACGCGAGTTCCAGCAGACCTATGGTGCGCTGAGCACGCAGGACTTCATCGAGGAACTCTACGAAAACATCCTGCAGCGCGCCGGCGAAGATGCCGGCATCGATTACTGGACCGACCAGCTTGATGCAGGCGCGCAAAGCCGGGCGCAGGTTCTGGCCGGCTTTTCCGACAGCGCGGAAAACGTCGCGCTTGTCGGCGCCACGATCGACAACGGCTTCTTCCTGGCCGCCTGATCAAACACCCATTCCCGGCGTTTTCCTCCCCCCGCGTGACGCCGGGATAAAGCGGAAGGCTCCCCGTTCCCCTCTAAAGCCTTCTAGCCCAGGCGGCCGTCCCACAAGGCGGCCGCCTTTTCCTGCTTAGAAGCAAAGGCGTCTGCTGCACCCCGCTCCAGCATCAGAAGGGCGGTTGCCGCCGTATCGATCACGATCTGCCGCGGACGAGCGTCGCTCACGCGACCTTCCCAGACAGACTGCCAATATTCCAGGCTGGTAAGACTGATCGGCTGCAAGGCCGCAGGTTCGGCTTGCGACGGCAGCAACGTCGTTTCAGCCACGCCATCCACCAGCCGATGCAGCCTGGTGGCGCGATAGGGGGTTGCTTCCGCGACATCGCGCTTGTTGGACAAAACCGCCAGATCGCGCCAGCCGAGCAACGCTGCGGCATCCCGTGGGCCGGTCTGGTACATTGCGCGCGAAGCGCCCAGCAAGCTTGCCGCCGCCCCCAGCGGATTGAGCAGATGCGTCGCGATATTCAGCGGCGATCGCATTTCGAACAGGCTGTAGAGCGCCGTCAGCGCATGGATCTGCTGAGACATGGCGGAAAGCGGCAGATAGGCGATACCCTGTTCGGCGATCCCATCAAACGCGGCGTCGAGGCTTGCGGCGATCGGGATGCGCAGAATGCGCGCGCTGTCTGCCATTCGCTCGCCTTCCGTGGGATTGGCGGCCGAGCCATGGATCAGCACCCGATAGCCGGCTTGCGCAACCAGCTTCGCGGCCAGCAGGAACCAGGGTTCGTAGGAGGCTTTCGGCGAGAGATAGGCCGGCCAATCCAAATCAACCGCGCCGGCGCCGATTTCCGGTGCACCGATATGGCGGCGGCTTGCTTGAACCAGGCCGGCAAGTTCGGCTGCGGTTACGCCGCGATAATGCAGCACAACCAGAAAGGCGCCGATCTGGATCGGATCGGCCTTTCCGGCGAGGATCAGCGCAAAGGCCTCGTCGGCTTCTTCCACCGTCAGCGGACGACTGCGACCGGCACCTGCGCCGATCGTCGCCACGAACTTTGCCAAGCGCTGCCGCGGCTCTCCGCGCGGACCGATCCGCGCCAGCTTGGCCGCGAAGTCCGCGGGTGTCGGTCCATTGACCGAAAGATCCGCCTGCATGGCCAGAGGCGGTGCTGCCACGATCGGCGCCTTGTTAGATTGCGCGCGCGGCGTGCGCGGTTCCACCGGCTGCGACACATCGAGAAGATCGCTGGTTTCGGCTGCCAGCGCCCGCAGCCGCATGCGCAAGGTTTCAGCGAACGGCGTCGGCACCATGCCCTGCGCCGTTTTCACCAGAATGCGATCGCCATAGGTGGCACGGATTTGTTGCAGAAGGCGGCTCATGGCTGGTGCACCGATCCCCATCTGATCGGCAGCCTTGCCGACCGAGCCGTGCACAAGCAGCGCATCAAGGGCAACAAGGAGACGAAGCCGGCCAAGCGGTGATCTGGAGCCTTCGCACTCGGCGGCGCCTGCTTGCACCTTCAACGCCTGAAGGGCGACCGGTTCAAGCTCATCCTCTTGTCTAGCTTGGCTCACGCCCTTCACTGCCCTGCACTCCTTTGCGAGTGTTTTGCGTATTCCTGAAGATGGAACCACTCAAAAACACGACGGCTTGACCCCTCCCCTTCTGTAACTAACAAGACCCGCGTACTCAAGTTTTAGGGGGCTGGGGCTGTGAGCGTAGAGCGTAACGCAGGAACGGGTGTTGGGCAGGCAGGACGGATCCTGGGCGAGAAGAACCGGAAACGATGGGGCGCAGCGCTGCTCGGCACCTCATGCCTTGCCGCAGTTGCCCTTTTTCCGGGCGTTTCCTGGGCGCAAAGCACGGTTCAGAACGTCGACGAGGAAGAAAGCGCGCAGACCGTTGATGACAGCCAGGGTGGCTCGAAGACGGTCAATCTCGAACAGGTCGTCGTCACCGCCACCGGTTTTGAACAAAATGTGAAGGACGCGCCCGCGTCGATTTCGGTGATCTCACGTGAGGAACTGGAAAAAGGCAGCTTCCGCGATCTCACCGACGCGCTGCGCGAAGTTCAGGGCGTGGCGGTTACCGGGGCGGCCAATGAAAAAGACATCTTCATCCGCGGTCTGCCTGGCCAGTACACGCTGATCCTGGTCGACGGTAAGCGGCAGTCGACGCGCGATGCCCGCACTAACGGCAATTCCGGCTTCGAACAAAGCTTCATCCCGCCGGTCCAGGCGATCGAGCGCATCGAAGTCGTGCGCGGCCCGATGTCGTCGCTTTACGGCTCGGATGCGATGGGCGGCGTCATCAACATCATTACCCGCAAGGTGGCCGATCACTGGTCTGGCTCGGTGACGCTGGAAGGCACGGCGCAGCAGCATTCCGACTACGGCAATTCAGGCCAGGTGTCGTTTTATGGCAGCGGCCCGGTGTTCCAGGACAAGCTCGGCCTGCAGTTTTGGGGCCGCGGCTACAAGCGCGGCGAAGACAGCTTCCTGAGCGGTGTCACATCGGCGGAAGAGCGCGACATCACCGGACGCCTGACGTTCACGCCAAACGAGAACCACGACTTCCTGCTGGAAGGCGGGACCACCCGCGTCCAGCGTGAAGCGACCGCGGGCGAAACGCTGGCGCTCAACGCCGCCGGCACCTACAACTACAATGACCGCGATCACTGGTCGCTGACCCATATCGGCCGCTGGGGCTGGACGACCTCGGAGTTCTCCTTCAGCCAGGAATGGGCAGAGCGCACCAGCTATGCCTGGACGCCGCGTGTGGGCCAGTTCGTGGAAAACGCTCGTTCGCCGGAAATCCGCAACTCCGTGCTGGACGGCAAGTTCACCACGCCCTTCAGCCTGTGGGGCGACCACACGCTGGTGACCGGCGGCCAGATCAACGATGCCAGGCTGACCGACCAGAATCCAGGTCGTCGCACAGGCGTCGATGAAGAATTCNNCCAGGTCACGCAATACGCACTGTTTGCCGAAGATTCCTGGGCGCTCACCGACACATTCACGTTGCAAGGCGGTTTGCGCTACGACAAGCACGAACTCTATGACGCACAGCTCAGTCCGCGCCTTTACGGCGTCTGGAACCCGACCGATCAGGTGACGATCAAGGGCGGCGTGTCCACCGGCTTCCGGGCACCCGACATCCGCAACATCTCGCCAGGCTATGCCTATACGACGGGCGGCGCAGGTTGCTCCTATGGTCCGAACGGCACTTGCGGCGTCATCATTGCCGATCCGGATCTGAAGGCCGAATCCAGCACCAGCTATGAACTCGGTGCGATCTGGGACTCTTATGCCGGCGTGACACTCGGCGCGACCTACTTCTACACCGACTTCAAGGACAAGATTACCAACGCGCTGGTTCTCGATGCAGCTGGCCGGCCGATCCGCTGGGACGAAGATCCCAACTACCGCCTTTGGTACAACTACAACATCGACGACGCGACGATCCAGGGCGTCGAGCTGACGGCTACCTGGGACGCCACCGACTCGCTCTCGCTGCGGGGCAGCTACACCTACACGGACTCCGAGCAGAAAACGGGCGACTACGCCGGCTACCCGCTGGCCCGCACGCCCGAGCATATGGCGAACCTGCGCGCCGACTACGTTCTGCCGTGGGAAGGCTGGGAGACCTGGGCCTCGCTCAACTACCATGGCGAGGAAATCAACGGCGGCGCGCGTCTGGGCACCAACGGCACGCCCGTGCTGATCAACGGAGCCGCCGGCCGCAAATATGACGACTACACCACCGTCGATGTCGGCTTTTCCTATTCGGTCGATGACCGCGCCACCTTC
Source organism: Phyllobacteriaceae bacterium UBA1059 (assembly GCA_002316345.1). Lineage (GTDB taxonomy): Bacteria > Pseudomonadota > Alphaproteobacteria > Rhizobiales > Rhizobiaceae > Tianweitania. Next base: position 18,054 of record DCDI01000149.1, read on the forward strand.
CGTGGCGCCGTTTACAACCTGTTCGACAAAAAGATCGACGCCACCGACTACAACACCGCCATGGAAGGCCGTCGCTTCTGGGTCGGCCTGACCACGAACTTCTGAGCGATCGAGGAGACCGCACGACATGACGACACGCCGCACATTTCTTGCAGCAACCCTGACCGGCGCCCTTGCCTTCGCCTTCGCATCTCCTGTTCTGGCGCAGGAAATCACGATCGAGCACGCTCAGGGCACGACCAAGCTTGCCGCAACGCCAAAGAAGGTCCTCGTTTTTGACGTCGCCTCGCTCGACAATCTCGATGCGCTCGGCGTCGAAGTTCAGGGCGTTCCGACCGCGACCCTGCCGGCCCATCTCAAGAAATATGAAGGTGCCGATTACCCGAAGATCGGCTCCCTGTTCGAGCCGGACTTTGAAGCGGTCAATGCAGCAGCGCCCGACCTGATCATCGTCGGCGGCCGCTCGCGCGCAAAATATGCCGACCTCGCCAAGCTTGCGCGTACAATCGACCTGTCGACCGACCAGAAGGATTTCGTCAACAGCGTCCGCAAGAATGTGGAAACGCTCGGCCGGCTGTTCGGCAAGGACGCGGAAGCCAAGACGCAGATCGCCGAACTGGATGCCGCACTGGCCGATGTGAAGGAAGCTTCATCCAAGGCCGGCAAGGGTCTGTTGCTTCTGACCACCGGCGGCAAGATGAGCGCCTATGGACCAGGTTCCCGCTTCGGCGTTCTGCATGGGGATTTCGGCGTCGAGCCGGCCCGCACAGACCTGTCGACCGAAGCCGGCCATGGTCAGCCGATCTCCTTCGAGTTCATCCTCGAAACCAACCCGGACTGGCTGTTCGTGATCGATCGCGATGCGGCAATCGGCCGTGAAGGCCAGGCCGCCGCGCAGTTCCTGGACAACGATCTCGTCAACCAGACCAACGCCTGGAAAAACAACCAGGTTGTCTATCTCAACCCCAGCAACTGGTATCTCGTCGGCGGCGGCGTCAGCGCCTTGAAGGCGGATGCCGAACAGGTTGCGAAGGCGCTGCGCAAGCAGTAACGCCGAAGCGAACCATCGCTCCGGACACGGTTCGGAGTTCCATTTGAAACCGGCCTTTCCGCACCTCGGCGCGGCAAGGCCGTTTCCGCATTCCCTTCTTCAATGCCCATTTGGATAGCCATGCCGCGAGCTAGCAGAGACTGGAGCCAAGCACCCCTCGTGCTTTGCGCCCTATCGATTCCGCTCCTGGCTTTTGCCAGCCTGTTCGTCGGCGTCAGTGACGTGTCACTCACAACCCTGTTCGGCGATGACGGCCGAGCGCTTCAGGTTCTCCTGATCAGCCGCATTCCGCGTACCATTGCCCTTGTGCTGGCGGGCGCCGGCATGGCGGTGGCCGGCACGATCATGCAGATGATGGCGCGCAACCGCTTCGTGGAACCGTCCACGGCCGGCACGGTGGAATCCGCCACGCTCGGCATTCTCACCGTGATGCTGTTCGCGCCCGGCCTGCCCGTGATCGCCAAGGCAGCAGTTGCCGCCACCTTCGCCATGGCCGGCACTTCGCTCTTTCTCGCAATCATCAGACGCATTCCGCTTCACTCGATCCTGCTCGTGCCGCTGGTCGGCATCATGCTGGGCGGCGTGATCAATGCCGTGTCGACCTTCTTCGCCTACCGCTTCGACATGCTGCAATCGCTAGGCGCCTGGACCAGCGGCGATTTTTCCGGTGTTTTACGTGGCCGCTATGAACTTCTGTGGATCTCGTTCGCGCTCACCGTGGTCGCCTATATCGCCGCCGGGCGCTTCACGGTGGCCGGAATGGGCGATGACTTCACCACCAATATCGGCCTGAACTATCGCCGCATCGTCGCGCTCGGCCTCGCCATCGTGTCCATGGTGACGGCGGTCGTGGTGGTCACGGTAGGCATGATCCCGTTTCTCGGCCTGATCATCCCCAACGTCGTCTCGATGATGCTCGGCGACAATCTCAAGCGCTCGCTACCCTGGGTGGCAACACTCGGCGCAGGTTTCGTTCTGGCCTGCGATATCGTCGGGCGTCTGATCCTTTACCCCTACGAAGTGCCGATCGGCACAGTCGTCGGCGTGGTCGGCAGCGTCTTCTTCCTTTATCTTCTGCTTCGGAAGAACGCCCGTGTCGCTTGATATCGCCACCCGCCGTAAATCGCTGCCCGCGCGTACGATCCTGTTGATCCTCGGAGTGCTCACCCTGTTCGTCATGATCGGCTTCATGACGATCGGCGCCAATGGCCGCTGGGATTTCATTCTGCCCTTTCGCGGCGCGAAACTCGCTGCGATCGTACTGGTGGCTTATGCGGTCGCCGTCTCCACGATCCTGTTCCAGACCGTCACCAATAACCGTATCCTCACGCCCTCCATCATGGGCTTCGATGCGCTTTATATTCTGATCCAGACCGTGATGGTCTTCACGCTCGGCGCCAACCGCGTCTCGGTGATCGACCCCCGCTGGCTCTTCCTTGGCGAAGTCGCTGTCATGGTCGTGTTTTCCGGCATCCTCTACCGCTGGCTGTTTGCCGGCGAACGCCGCAGCCTGCATCTGCTGCTGCTTGTCGGCGTGGTGTTCGGCATCCTGTTCCGCTCGATCACCAGCTTCCTGCAGCGCATCATCGATCCCAACGAGTTCCTCGTTCTGCAGGACCGGATGTTTGCGAGCTTCAACACCGCCGACACCAACCTGCTCGCCGTTTCCGCCGTGCTGATCGGGCTGGCCAGCCTTGCCGGCTGGCGCATCCTCCATACGCTCGACGTGCTGGCGCTCGGCCGCGACACCGCGATCAATCTCGGTGTCGATCATCGGCGCACCGTCTCGATCATCCTGGTGATCGTCGCCGTGCTGGTATCCGTTTCGACCGCGCTGGTCGGCCCCGTCACCTTTTTCGGACTGCTGGTGGCCAGCCTCGCCTATCAACTCATTCCCAGCCACCAACACCGCCTGATCCTGCCGGCCGCTGTCTGCCTCGCGATCCTTTGCGTTGTCGGCGGACAGCTCGTCCTGGAGCGCGTGTTCGGGTTCAACTCGGCGCTGTCGATCATCATCGAATTTGTCGGCGGGCTGGTTTTCCTCACCCTACTTCTGCGGGGCGCAACGCGATGATCGAGATCAACGACGTTCAGAAGGCCTATGGCGACGCCATTGTGGTGAAAGGCGTGTCTTTGGCGCTGCCAAGAGGCGGCATCACCTCGATCATCGGCCCGAACGGCGCCGGCAAATCCACGCTTTTGTCCATGATCAGCCGCCTCCTGCCGATGGATCGCGGCCGCGTGCTGGTGGACGGTCTCGATGTCACCACCACCAAGAGCGACGTTCTGGCGCGCCGTTTGTCGATCCTGCGCCAAGACAATCACATGACCGCGCGCCTCACCGTTCGCGATCTCGTCGCCTTCGGCCGCTACCCCTATTCGCGCGACCGGCCCACGGTGGACGATCGCGCTCATGTCGAAAAAGCCCTCGGTTTTCTTGACCTTCAGCCGCTCGCCGACCGCTTCCTCGACGAACTCTCCGGCGGCCAGCGCCAGCGCGCTTTCGTTGCCATGGTGCTGTGCCAGGATACGGATTACGCCCTGTTCGACGAGCCCCTCAACAACCTCGACATGCGCCACGCCAGCGCCATGATGCGCCTTTTGCGCCGTGCCGCCGACCAATTCGGCAAGACGGTCGTGCTGGTACTGCACGACATCAACTTCGCCTCCTGTTATTCCGACCACATCGTCGCCATGCGCGCCGGCGAGGTCGCGTTCCAGGGAACGCCGGAAGCGGTGATGCGCAAGGAGGTGCTGACCGGCATCTTCGAAACGCAAATCGACATCCACGACATCGAAGACCGCCGCATTGCCGTGTTTTACTAGAACAGCGCGCCGATTGTAGTATCGCCCTGCTTGTTCAACTTCTGGTCACCATGTCATGCGATAGCTTTCCGGACACAGCGAACGCTTCCGCTTTCATACTGATTTCGTGCTACAGAATTTACTGCTGCCCCAGACTGGTAACTCGGCGGATATGCTTCTCGATCAGTATTCCCTTCTGGTGGCAATTGGCTTTTCAGGCGCAGCTTTAAGCGTGACCTTATTGTTGAGCTGGATCACCGCGCGGTCGGATCGGTTCCTGCTGACCTGGTCGGCCGCCATGGCGCTGCTTGTTGTGGGCGTCGTCCTGTTCGGCTTGCTTGATCATGACTATGATCCAGCGGTTCAATGCGCGTCCTTTGTCTTCCTGATCCTGGGCTTTGTTCTGGTGTACGCCGGCGGGAGGCAGTTTCGCTTAAGCCGGGCCTTCTGGGGTCGCATCGCGATGCTCGGCATAATCATGGTGCTGCCGACGCTGGTCGCTTTCGCGTCAGGGCTGTCCGGGCTCGCGACCATCGTGGCCGATGTTGCGATCGCGATCCTGTTGGTAATGTCGGGGGCGCAATCCTGGGCCGGGCGAGCTGAGGCGCCTTTGCCGATGGCGATCAATGCCGTGCTTTATCTTGCCACCGCAGCCTCCTTCCTTCTCTGCTGCGTCCCGTTGATCGCCGACGGGCAGCTGGTTCTCACCACGCGCCCGTCCAACTGGGCCGAAGACCTTAACTCCATCATGGCGATCATCGGCATCACCGGCATCGGCGCCATTTCGCTGGCCTTGAACCAGACGCGCATCGCGCGGCGCCATCAATATGCCTCCATGACGGACCCGCTGACCGGTCTTCTCAACCGTCGCGCCCTGTTTGACCGGCTGGGCAACCGCGATGTGCAGCCCGGCACCGCGATCATCGTGCTCGATCTCGACCATTTCAAAGCGGTCAACGACCGTCACGGCCACGCTTGCGGCGATCTCGTTCTCGAGCATTTCGCAGCGCTTCTGCGCGATCACATCGCCGCCAGTGACCTGGCCGCCCGCATCGGTGGTGAGGAATTCTGCATTGTGATGCCGCACACCTCCGCCAGGCTGGCTTCACGCCTGGCGGAAAGCATTCGCCGCGGTTTGAACGCCCAACCGATCCGCACGCCGGACTGCGATATTGCCGCGACCGTGTCCATCGGCGTCGCGATCTGCGCGGGAACGCCGGAGCGGTTCGAAGCGCTGCTCGAGCGGGCCGACCGCGCCTGCTACGCCGCCAAGAACGAAGGCCGCAATCGCGTGCAGACCTCCAGCCTGCTTGTTGTAGCAGCCTGATCGGCGCGTTTCCGGCGCCGGCTTCACTCAGAGTTCAAGCCTGAGTTCGCACGGCGTGGGAACAGCCTGATGCCCTGCCGGTTATCGACGGCAACAAGGAGGCTCCGCATGGCCAGGCACAATCTCTCAGGTTCCGTCGTCGTCATCACCGGTGCAGGCAGCGGCATCGGCCAGGCAACGGCGGAAGCCTTCGCCAAGCGCGGCGTGCGTCTGGTGCTGGCCGCCCGCAGCAAGCTGGCGCTGGAAGCC
>DCDI01000014.1:0-26052 GCA_002316345.1 Phyllobacteriaceae bacterium UBA1059
TAAAGATGTGAAGCATTTCGGTCGCGCCGATTCCATCCAGCATCGGCTTGCCCGTCTTGCGCTGCCATTCCTCGAAGATCGGCGCTGGCAAGGTTTCACCGGCTGAAACCGCGATGCGAAGTGAGGACAGATCAGCGCCTTCTTCCATGCCCTTCAGCATGGCGCGATAGGCAGTTGGCGCGGTGAAGCTGATCGTCGCTTTGTATTTTTCGATGATCGCCATCATGTTCGGCGGCGTCGCGCTTTCCAGCAGGGTCGCCGCCGCGCCGAAGCGCAGCGGAAACACCGCGAGACCACCCAGACCGAAGGTGAAAGCGAGCGGCGGCGAGCCGACAAATACGTCCTGCGGCGTGACGCCGAGCACTTCCCTGGCATAGCCGTCGGCGATGATCAGGATATCGCGATGGAAGTGCATGGTGGCTTTCGGCACACCGGTGGTGCCTGAGGTGAAGCCCAGCAGCACGACATCATCGCTGCTGGTTTGCACGGCATCGAAATCCACGGGCTTGTCCAGGGCGGCGCGATCAAGCTCGGCGTCGTGATTGGCCGTGCCGTCAAAGCCGACGACGCGTTTCAGGAAAGCGCTGTCGCTCGCGCAGACTTCCATGTCTTCCATCAACCGGGTGTCGCAGAGAGCCAAGGTAATTTCAGCCTTGTCCACGATCTTGGATAGCTCGCCGGCGCGCAGCATGGGCATGGTGTTGACGACCACGGCGCCCGCCTTGGTTGCCGCCAGCCAGCAGGCGACCATGGCCGGATTGTTGGCCGAGCGGATCAGAACACGATTGCCGGGCTGAACGCCGAAGTCCTCGACCAGCGCGTGGGCCAGCCGGTTCGTCCAGTCGGACAGCTCCTTGTAGGTGCGCCGACGCCCATTACCGATCAGCGCCGTGCGATTGCCAAGACCGCGCTCAACAAGCCGGTCGGTGAGTTCCACAGCCGCGTTCAGGCGCTCCGGATAGTTGAAGCCATCAAGCAGAAGGTGCGGCCAGTCCTCCACCGGTGGAAGATTGTCGCGCGTAAACGTGTCGGTATGAGCCGAAACTCCAAGCATCACAGCAGTCCCCGAGCTGGATTGTCCAAGCATGCCGTCAGCTTCTTGTCGGGCGCGGTAGCGTGCCTGCGGCTGATCGGCGATACAGGGAGCGTGGCACGCTGTTCGAGATACTTCAAGCTTATAGTTTTTCGATTGCGGCCTGATGTCTTTCGGATAGGATCGGCTTCAACCGAGCCAGAGAACCGGAGCAACAAGCATGATCTTCCGCCATATCAGGGATTGGGACGACGCTTATGCCAACGGTCCCAACATACCCGGAGGCGACCGCTGGCCGGACGCCTGGGTCGAGCCCGCAGCGACGTTCCGGCGCAATCTGGAGCAGGCAGAACGGGCTGAGATCGACGTCGCCTATGGCTCCGGAGAACGCAACCGGCTCGATCTTTTTAAGCCCGAGGGCGAGCCGGTAGGGCTCGTGGTCTTCGTGCATGGCGGCTATTGGCGGGCGCTCGACAAGAGCTTCTGGTCGCATCTGGCAGGTGGAGCATTGGCGCATGGCTATGCCGTGGCCATGCCATCCTACACGCTATGCCCGACCAACAGCATCGCCGGCATTACCCGCGAGATTGCGGCGGCGATCACCCACGCTGCGGGACTCGTCCAAGGGCCAATCCGGCTCACCGGTCATTCTGCCGGGGGTCATCTCGTGGCGCGCATGGTCAGCGCGACATCGCCCCTTTCACAAGCGCTGCAGCAGCGCATTGCGCATACCGTGCCACTTTCCGGCCTTCATGATCTGCGGCCGCTGAGGCGCACGCAGATGAACGACGCGCTACGGCTCGACGAAGCAGAGGCGGCCAGCGAGAGCCCTGCCCTTCTGGCTCCCATCGAGGGTGCGCGCGTTACCTGCTGGGTAGGCGGCGGCGAGCGTGCGGAGTTCCTGCGGCAATCCGAACTGCTCGCCAATATCTGGGTCGGGCTCGGCGCACAGACCGCCTATGTGGCCGAACCGGACCGGCACCATTTCAACGTCATCGACGGCCTGGCCGATCCGGATCACCCGCTCACCCAAACGCTGCTCGGCTAGGCCGAGCGCGCAATCCACCGAAGAAGCTGCACCAGCCATTTTCGGCCGGGCGTGAACACGCTATGCACCCGCTGTGATCCGGCTGGTCCAGTTTTGACTGGAGCGGCAGCGGAGGCGTGATCGTCTCCGCATCCTTCAGAGGTACTGCATGACGATCGTTCCGCCCGCCGCAGCCCGACCGCAGCGGCTCATCGTCGGCATTTCCGGAGCATCCGGCATCATCTACGGTGTGCGCCTGCTCGAAGCGCTGCGGGAAGTGGGAATCGAAACGCATCTCGTGATGTCGCGATCGGCTGAAATCACGCTGGCACATGAGTCCGACCTCAAGATCGCCGATGTTCGCGCTCTTGCGAGCGTGGTTCATGCGCATGCCGACATTGCGGCGTCCATCGCCAGCGGCTCGTTTCGCACCATGGGCATGATCGTCGCGCCGTGCTCGGTGCGTTCGATGTCGGAGATCGCAACCGGCGTGACCTCGAACCTGCTGACCAGAGCGGCCGATGTCGTGCTCAAGGAGCGCCGCCGGCTCGTGCTGATGGTGCGCGAAACGCCCTTCCATACCGGGCATTTGCGAACCATGGTGGCCTTGTCGGAGATGGGCGCAATCATCGCGCCGCCGGTGCCGGCGCTTCATCCGCGCCCGCAGACCATCGAAGCGCTGGTCGACCATACGGTCGGCCGGGTGCTCGATCTGTTCGGCATCGAGACTGATCTTGTTAAGCGCTGGAAGGAAGCGGACTGAGGCGCTTACTTGCCGGGGATCAGTCCGGCCGGACGGAAGCGCAGGACGACGATCAGGATCACCCCCATCACCAGCAGCCGCATATGCGCGGCGCTGTCGATAAGATGCTGCTTCAAGGGTGAACCGTCCGCCATGCCTGACGTGACCAGGCTCATCAGGCTGTTGCCCCAGGGCTCGACCTGAACCCAAAGGTACCAGATCAGCATGCCGCCGAGCACTGCGCCCCAATTGTTGCCGGAGCCGCCGACAACGACCATCACCCAGATCAGGAAGGTGAAGCGCAGCGGCTGAAAGGCGCCGGGCGTTAGCTGGCTTTCCATTGTGGCGAGCATCGCGCCGGCGATGCCAAGCACGGCGCAGCCCAGCACGAAGACTTGGAGATGGCGGCGCGTGACGTCCTTGCCCATGGCTGATGCCGCGACTTCATTGTCACGGATCGCACGCATCATGCGGCCCCAAGGCGAATGAAGGGCTGCTTCCGACAGCCAGATCAGAAGGAGCAGTACGGCCAGGAAGAGCGCGGCGTAGCAAAGCTTCACGGCGACGGCTGAAGCCGAGACCGGATCGGCGCCGAACCATTGCACGACGGACAGGAAGTCGGGATTGGCGCGCAGATCGACTTCATAGGGAACGGGACGCGGAATATCGACGACGTTCTTGACGCCGCGCGCCAGCCAGTCCTCGTTCTTGAGCACGGCGATGACGATTTCCGCGATGCCCAGCGTGGCGATCGCCAGGTAGTCCGAGCGCAAACCGAGGGCGGTCTTGCCGATCAGCCAGCCAGCGCCGGCGGCCAAGAGAGCGCCAACGGGCCAGGACAACAGGATCGGGAGACCGAGACCGCCGAGATTGCCTTGCACGGCGGGATTGATGGCTTCTACGGCGTCGACTGCTGGATCGAGCAAGTAGCGGTAGAGGATAAAGCCGCCAGCCAGAAGAGCAGCGACTGCAAGTCCTCGTGTTTTGCCTCGATCCATCCGGCGATGAATCAAGGCCGCAAGAGCGATCACGAGCGCGCCGAAGGCTAACGCGCCGAAGATGCGCAAGCCGCCGGCGTCCCACGCACCCGGCACGGGATCGAGCCCGACCAGCACGGCGGCGAGCGCGCCAAGTGCCACGAAGCCCATCGTTCCGACATTATACAGGCCAGCATAGCCCCACTGGATGTTGACGCCGAGCGCCATGACAGCGGAGATCAGACCCATATTGACGATGGCGAGGGCCGAGTTCCAGCTCTGAGTGAAGNNTGCCATGGCGCCGAACATGAGCAGGTTGCGCTGGGTTCCCGTCATCGCACTCACGCCGCTTTGCCCTTGAAGAGACCGGACGGCTTGAACAGCAGAACCAGCACGAGAACCGAGAAGGATACCGCGCCCTTGTAGTCGGTGGTCAGAAGCTGCAGCAGCCCATCAGGCTGCCAGTCGGCTGGCAGGAGGTAGGTCGCCACCTTGCGGAAGCTGTAGGTGACGGCGACTTCCGAGAACGCCACCACGAAACCGCCCGCGATCGCGCCGAGCGGGTTGCCCAGACCGCCCACCACAGCGGCGGCAAAGATCGGCAGCAGCAGCTGGAAGTATGTGAACGGGCGGAAGGACTTGTCGAGGCCGTAAAGAACGCCGGCAATCGTTGCCAGAGCGGCGGCCAGGATCCAGGTAATGGCGACGACGCGCTCGGGATTGATGCCGGACAGCAGCGCAAGGTTTTCGTTGTCGGAAAAGGCGCGCATGGATTTACCGGTGCGGGTCTTCTCCAGAAACCAGTAGAGCCAGGCAACCACGACGACGGCGGCAATCAGCGAGATCACCTGCGATACGCGCAACGCGATCGGTTCCGCCAGGCCGGTCCATGTCTTGAACTGGGCGGCGGTGAAGACAAAGCGTGCGCCGTCGGCAAACTGGCGATCGTCAACGCCGATGATCATGCGCACCACGCCGTTCATCACGAACATGACGCCAAGCGACACCATGACGAGGATGATCGACGGCACCTTGTTGCGGCGGTAATGACGATACACCAGCCGATCCGTGCCCAGCACAAAGGCAGCAGTCGCGATGATGCCGATAGGCAGCGCGATCAAGGCGGTGGGCAGCGGGCCGAAGCTGATGCCGATGGACTGCAGCAGCCAGGTCATAAGGATCGTGGCCATGGTGCCGAAGGCCATCGTGTCGCCATGCGCGAAGTTGGAAAAGCGCATGATGCCGTAGATCAGCGTCGCGCCGAGCGCACCCAGCGCCAGCTGCGCGCCGTAGGTCGCTCCGGGAAGAAGCACATAATTGGTGAACGCGACCAGCGCGTTGGCGGCATCCATTTGCGTCAGCCTCCGAGGAAGGTGCGGCGCACCTCGGGATTGTCGAGGAGCTCGCGCCCTGATCCGGTAAAGCGGTTGCCGCCCTGCACCAGCACATAGCCGCGATCGGCGATCTCAAGCGCCTGGCGGGCGTTCTGCTCGACCATGAGAATGGTAATGCCGGTGCGCGCCACGTCGATGATGCGGTCGAACAACTCGTCCATGACGATCGGGCTGACACCGGCCGTCGGTTCGTCGAGCATCAGCACCTGCGGCTCCGTCATGAGCGCCCGGCCCACGGCGACCTGCTGACGTTGACCGCCGGAGAGCTCGCCCGCCGGTTGGCGCCGCTTTTCGCGCAGGATCGGGAACAGGTCATAGACTTGCTCCATCGTTTTGCGGATATCATCGCGGCGCAGGAAGGCGCCCATCTCCAGGTTTTCTTCCACCGTCATGGAGGTGAAGACATTGTGGGTTTGCGGCACGAAGCCCATGCCCTTGGCGACACGCTGTTGCGGCTGAAGCGCTGTGATGTCCTCGCCGCCGAGCCGCACCGAACCGGAGCGCAGCGGCAGCATGCCGAACAGCGCCTTCATGGCCGTGGACTTGCCCGCTCCGTTAGGGCCGACGATGACCGCGATCTCGCCCTTAGCGGCCGTGATGGTGCAGCCCTTCAGGATGTCGGCGGCACCGTAGCCGCCGGTCATTGCCTCGCCGATCAGATACGGCTCGGCCTCTNNCGGGGCTCATAGTGTAAGTGCTGCCGTTTCAGGCTGCGCAAGTGCCCGGTTCTTCAACCCCGTGCCGAGATAGGCTTCGATCACCTGCTCGTTGCGGATGATCTCGTCTGGCGCGCCCGTCGCCAGGACCTTGCCCTGCGCCATCACGATCACCGAATGACAAAGACGGGCGATGAAATCCATATCGTGCTCAATCACGCAGAAAGTGTAGCCGCGTTCCTTGTTCAAGCGCACGATCGCCTCGCCGATCGTCTTCAGCAGTGTACGATTGACGCCGGCGCCGACCTCATCGAGGAACACGATCTTGGCATCGACCATCATGGTGCGGCCGAGTTCAACGAGCTTCTTTTGCCCGCCGGACAGGTTTCCCGCCTTCTCATCGCGCAGGTGAGACAAAGTGAGGAAGTCCAGCACGTCCTCCGCCTTTTCGCGCAGGCGGCGCTCTTCCTGCGCGATGGCGCCGCGGCGAAACCAGGCATTCCAAAGCGTTTCGCCTTGCTGGTTCCCCGGCACCATCATCAGGTTTTCGAGCACTGTCATGGAGCTGAATTCATGCGCAATCTGGAATGTGCGCAGCAGCCCCTTGGAGAAAAGCACATGCGGCGGTAGCCCGGTGATGTCTTCACCGGCCATGGTCACGCGTCCCGACGTCGGCTGGTGCACGCCGGCAATCAGGTTGAAGAGCGTCGACTTGCCTGCCCCGTTCGGCCCGATCAAACCGGTGATCTCGCCTTGAGGGATCTCCAGCGACACGCCGTCCACGGCATGGAAGCCGCCGAAGCGTTTGACCATATCCTGGACGACGATCATCCAGTCTCCCAATCTTGGTAAAGCGATGCCGAGGCGCAGCTTGGCATAGAGATAAAGGCGATGCCGGACCAGTCTTCAGGACCGACCGGCATCGCGTTCTGGTTCAGATCTTAGTGGAACTTGACGGTCTTGACCGCTCCGCCTTCGATCTCCTGCTCACGGAACGCGCCTGCGCTTTCACCCGGCTCGATCAGCTCTACAGCGGACGCGCCGACATAATCGATGTCGCCGCCATCTTTCAGGATCTGCAGCGCCTTGGCCAGCTCACCCGGGTAGATCTTTTCGCCCGGTGCATTGGCAACGTCCATGATCTTGGACTTGTAGTCGGCCGAAGCCGAAGACTTGGCAGCCTGCATGGCAAGCAGCATGAGCGCGGTGGCGTCATAGGTTTCCGGAACGAAGGTCGCCGACCCGGCAATCCCGGCCTTTTCCGTCATTTCCATCAGCTTGGCCGCGCCGGGGCTGTCCGTACCGGGCAGGTTGCCGAAGGCGCCATCAAGCTGCGTGCCGAAACGCTTGACGAGGCTCGCGCCCCACATGCCATTCGGAAACGCGAACTTGGAAAAGGCGCCGGTATCAAGAACCGTCTGCACGATGCCGGCACCACCCTGATCCGCATATCCAGCGATAACCAGGGCGTCGCCGCCGGCCGAGGCGAGCGAGCCCACTTCTGCCGAATAATCGCCCTTGCCGTCTTCATGTGGGGCGCTCAGCGTCACCTTGCCGCCGAGCTTCTCGAAGGCGGTCTGTACGGATGAAGCAACGCCCTTGCCGTAATCGTTGTTGGTGTAGGAAATCGCCACGCTCTTGATGCCGCGGTCCCACATGATCTGCGCCAGCACTTCGCCTTCGCGTGCATCCGACGGAGCCGTGCGGAAGAACAGACCCTTGTCTTCCAGCGTCGAAAGCGCGGGCGAAGTGGCGGACGGCGAAATCAACACGATGCCGTTGGGCACAGCGACATTGGTAAGAACGGCGGTTGCTGCACCCGAGCAGCTCGGCCCGATGATACCAGCCACCTTGTCGCCCGTGATCAGCCGTTCGGCCGCCGCTGTCGCCGCACCGGCATCGATGCAGGTCTCGTCGGAGCGCACTGCCGTAATCTTGGCGCCATCAAGGAACAGGCCGGAATCGTTGACTTCCTTGATCACGAGTTCGGCCGCCTGCGCCATCGGCGGAGTCAGCGTCTCGATCGGGCCGGTGAAGCCCATTTCGATACCGATCTTGACGTCTTCAGCCTTGGCCGCCGTCGCCAGCACCAGAAGCGATGCTGAAACGAGTAGAAACTTCTTCATACCATTCTCCCTGTCACCCGATCGTTCCCCGATGGTATTCCACCGATGCGTCCAGCCCTTGTGAGCCGACGTCGAACTTCGCGGGTTACAAGGCAGTATTCCGGCTTGTTTTTCCAGAGGCCATTGTGCCGCTTCACCGGAAACGACACAATTTTCATGGTTCAGCACGCTGCCGAGCCACAAGGCAGCGCCGGCGCGTCCGGCGGCGGGGATAGCTAGGCTTTCGACACCAAAGCCAGTGCACGCACGGGACTGCCTGTGCCTCCAACGATTTTCAGCGGCGCCACGATGAGGATCGCGCCCTTGGGCGGGAGCTTGTCGAGGTTCACAAGGCTGGCGAGGCCGTATTTGTTGTTCTTGTGCAGCAGGTTGTGCGCAGGAAATGGCGGTTCGAAGCCGCCGGCACCACCGGCATCCGTGCCGATGCATTGCGTACCCCAGCCGATCGCGCCGCGTTGCAGAATATAGTCGATGCAGTCGGGCGATGGTCCGGGTGAATGGGGGCCGTTCTCGTCGGCGTTCAGGAAGCTGTCCTCGGAGCCGTTGCGCTTGTCCCAGTCTGTGCGCATCACGACCCATTCGCCCGAATTGATCGCGCCATGTTCGGCTTCCCACGCCTTGACGCCGTCGGCCGTCAACAGGAAGTCGGGGTTCTCCGCCGTTTGCGCCGAGCAATCGATGACGTTGACGGGCGCAACGAAGTTCTTGACCGGGATCGTGTCGGTAAAGCCGTCTGAATAGTCTTTGCCGGTGATCCAGTGGTGCGGCGCATCGAAATGGGTGCCGGAATGTTCGCCGACCTTGAGCCAGTTCCAGGCCCAGAATGGCCCGTCCTGATCATATTCGGAAATGCGGTGGATCTCGATCTGCGGCGTGTCCTTGGCGAACTCCGGCGGCAGTTTCAAAAGCGGCGTGTCCGGGCCGAGCGGGGCGGTGAGATCGACAACGTCGATGCCGCCTGTTCCCAGCAGATCCGCGAGTTGCCCCAGAGTCGTCGCAGTCGTCATTGGTCGAGCCTCCTCAATCAGGCGCAATGGCCATTGTCCGCGACCCGCATCTCATTGACGGAATGGTGCCGCTTGTTCCCGGGAGAAAGTCTAGGCATAAAAATATGCGTCTGCAAACATCCTTGTTGCGGTGCCAGCATCAAAGACAAAATGTAAGCAGGTTGATCTGGCTGTGCTGGAACGGCTAAGCCAGCGCTCGGCATTATGCCTCACAGGCACAAAGCACAGCGGTAGCAACAAGGGAAACAAGCAAGTTGACCGCGGATCAGACCACGAGGGATCATTGGCTGGATGGCGAAACCAAGATCGCCGATGCGCCCGACAATCATGGCGACGAGACGCATCTGTGGCTGCGTTTGCTGACCTGCACGACGTTGATTGAAACCGAGATTCGACGCGGGTTGCGGGAGGAGTTCGATTTCACCCTTCCGCGTTTCGATCTGCTGGCTCAGCTGGAGCGCGCCGAAAACGGCATGGTACTCGGCGAAATCTCCAAGCGGATGATGGTGTCGGCAGGCAATCTCACCGCCCTTGTAGAGCGGCTGGTGGAAAGCGGCCACATCACGCGCACGACCTCGCCTTCCGACCGTCGCGTGCAGATCGTCACGCTCACGCCTTTTGGGCGCAGCGCCTTTGGTGAGATGGCCGAACGCCATCGCGCGTGGTTAAACAACCTGTTCTCGGGCGTAGCTGCAGACGAACGGGACACGCTCCTGGCCTCTCTCGCCAAGCTCAAAATCTCCGTTCGGGAAGGCTTGGCACAAGAGCGCTAGGCACTTGAGTTGACGCTGAACGTCGCTGTTACAATCGCCAACAGTTAGAAACTTTAAGCTTGAAACTTCTTTCGAAGAGGTCCACCTTCGTGGTGCCTTGGATGGTCCACTTTGCGCGGATCGAAGCGAAGGAAGAAGCATATGCGGATCGTTTGCATCGGCGGGGGCGCTGCCGGCCTGTATTTTGCGCTGCTGATGAAGCGGCAGCATCCTGCACATGAGATCACCGTGATCGAGCGCAACAAGCCGTTCGACACTTTCGGCTGGGGCATCGTTTTTTCTGACGCCACCATGCAGTCCATGCGGCAATGGGATCCGCAAACGGCGCAGGTGATCGAAGACAGCTTCAACCACTGGGATGACATCGAGCTTCTGTTCAAGGGCCGGCGCATCCGCACAACTGGGCATGGCTTTGTCGGCATCGGCCGCAAGAAGATGCTGAACATCCTTCAGGATCGCTGCATCGAGCTTGGCGTGGAACTGCAGTTCGAGCGGGAAGTCGATTCCGACACCGAGTTTCCGGATGCCGATTTGATCATCGCCGCCGACGGCGTCAATTCGAAAATCCGCAGGAAGTACGAGACCGTCTTCAAGCCCGACCTTCTTGTGCGGCCGAACCGCTTCATCTGGCTGGGCACCAACAAGCGCTACGACGCCTTCACCTTCGATTTCCGTCGTACGGAGCATGGCTGGTTCCAGGCGCATATCTACCGCTTCGACGAAAACACCTCGACCTTCATCGTTGAAACGACCGAGGAGACGTTCAAGGCGCATGGCCTCGATCAGATGGACCAGGATCAGTCCATCGCGTTTTGCGAGACCGTGTTTTCGGAAACGCTGGAAGGTCACAGCCTGCTAAGCAATGCGCGCCATCTGCGCGGTTCCGCCTGGCTGAACTTCAACCGCCTGATCTGCGAAAGCTGGAGCCTGCATAACGGCAACAGCCATGTCGTCCTGATGGGCGACAGCGCGCATACTGCGCATTTCGCGATCGGCTCCGGCACCANNGCTGGCGCTCGACGATGCCATTGAGCTGACCCGCCAGTTCGACCTTGCCGGCCATGAGGCCGAGAAGATCCCGGCCGTCCTCGACGCCTATGAAGACATCAGGCGCGTAGATGTGGCGCGTATCCAGAACGCCGCGCGCAATGCCATGGAATGGTTCGAGGTCGTCGGCGAACGCTATGCCGAGCATTTCGAGCCGGAGCAGTTCATGTATTCCATGCTGACGCGTTCGCAGCGCATCAGCCATGAAAACCTGCGGCTGCGCGATCCGGTCTGGCTGGAGGGCTATGAGCGTTGGTTTGCAGAGCGGGCCGGCGTCCAGCCGGGCGCGAACGGACAGGTGCCGCCACCGATGTTCACGCCCTATTCCATCAAAGACCTGACGTTGCACAACCGCATCGTCATGTCGCCTATGGCCATGTATTCGGCGACCGATGGCCTCGCCAACGACTTCCACCTCGTCCATCTCGGCTCGCGCGCCATGGGGGGAGCGGCGTTGATCTTCCCTGAAATGACCTGCGTGTCGCCCGATGGGCGTATCACGCCGGGCTGCCTCGGCATCTGGTCCGACGAGCAAGGTGCAGCGTTAAAGCGCCTCGTGGATTTCGTTCATACCCAAACGCCCGCCAAGATCGGCATCCAGCTCGGCCATGCCGGCCGCAAGGGTTCAACCAAATTGGCCTGGGAAGGGATCGACCAACCGGTTGAGGAAGGGGGCTGGGACCTGATTTCCGCATCCGCCCTGCCCTATAAGGCGGCTTCCCACACGCCCCGCGCCATGACCCGCGAGGATATGGATCGCGTCGTCGCCGACTTCGTTTCCGCAACGAAGCGGGCCGTAGCGGCCGGGTTCGACATGCTGGAACTGCATGCCGCGCACGGTTATCTCCTGTCGAGCTTCCTGTCGCCGCTGACCAACAAGCGCGAGGACGAGTATGGCGGCAGCGCAGAGAACCGCGCTCGCTACCCCCTGGAAGTGTTCAGAGCGGTGAAGGCGGCGTGGCCGGAAACCAAGCCGATCTCCGTGCGCTTGTCGGCACATGACTGGTATGAAGGCGGCAACACGCCGGCAGACGCAGCAGTCTTTGCGCAGATGTTCAAGGACGCCGGCGCCGACATGATCGACTGCTCGTCGGGTCAGGTCGTGAGCGAAGAAAAACCGGTTTACGGCCGTCTGTTCCAGACGCCGTTTTCCGACAAGATCCGCAACGAGATCGATGTGCCGACGATTGCGGTGGGCGCGATTTCGGAAGCAGACCACGCGAACTCAATCATCGCGGCGGGTCGTGCGGATCTCTGCGCGGTGGCGCGACCGCATCTGGCCGATCCGGCCTTCGTTCTGCATGAAGCGGCCAAGATCGGGTTTGAAGGCCAGCAATGGCCCAAGCAGTATCACTCCGGGCGTGCGCAGTATGTGACCAACCTGCAGCGCGCGGCAGCCGAGGCCAAGCGGTGAGCCGCCATGCAGTCGTAACCGGCGCCGGCAGCGGCATCGGCAGGGTCATTGCGCTGAAACTTGCCGAAACGGGCTATGCGGTGACTCTGGCCGGCCGTCGGTCCGAACCGCTACAAGCGGTTGCCTCGGAAATTGCAGGAAGCGGCGGCGGCAGCTTCGTTCTTGATGGCTTCGACGTCACAAACGAGGCCGCTGTGCAGGCTGGCGTTGCGCGTGCCGTAGCCGAGGCTGGACCGATCGCGGTGCTCGTCAACTGTGCCGGCGAAGCGCCATCGGCACCCTTCGAGAAGACGGGCTTGGACCTGTGGAACCGCGTCCTCGGCATCAATCTCACCGGCACCTTCCTGACCACGCAGGCCGCCCTGCCCTCGATCAAACAAGCCAGCAATGGCCGCATCGTCAACATTGCCAGCACGGCGGGCATGACCGGCTATCCCTACGTCTCCGCCTACTGCGCCTCAAAGCATGGCGTGATCGGACTGACCCGCGCCTTGGCCTTGGAGCTGGCGAAAACGGATGTGACGGTGAATGCGGTCTGCCCCGGCTTCACCGACACGCCGCTTTTGGATGGGGCGATTGACGTGATTACCGGCAAGACTGGGCGGACGGCGGATGAAGCCCGCGCCAGCCTGGCGCGCAGCAACCCACAGGGCCGATTGGTGACGCCGGAAGAGGTGGCGCATGCCGTGATGTGGCTGGTGTCGCCGGAAGCAGGCTCGATCACCGGACAGGCGATTGCGGTGGCCGGCGGCGAAGTGATGGCCGGGTAAGTTTAAGAACAAGGGCGCGGGACCGTATGTCTGTGCGGTCGATGCAGCCTGAGACGGAGGAAAACTGATGACCAACGCGATGCAGAACAAGCAGCGTCCGTTCAAGACCCACAAGGCCAGCCACTTCCTGTTCGAAACGGACGAGGACGGCCGCGTTGCCACCATCACGCTCAACAGGCCCGAGAAGAAGAACCCGCTCACTTTTGAAAGTTATGAGGAACTCGGCGACCTGTTCCGCTCGTTGCATCGCGCCAGCGATGTGCGTGTTGTGGTTCTGCGCGGGGCGAACAACAACTTCTCGTCAGGCGGCGATGTGTTCGACATCATCGAGCCCCTGACCACGATGAAGATGCCGGACCTTCTGGCCTTCACCCGCATGACCGGCGATCTCGTGCGCCAGATCCGTGCCTGCCCGCAGCCGGTTATCGCAGCGGTGGATGGGATCTGCGCCGGCGCTGGCGCGATCCTCGCCATGGCTTCGGATTACCGCTTGGCGACGCCGGAGGCGAAAACCGCTTTCCTGTTTACCCGCGTCGGTCTCGCCGGTGCAGATATGGGCGCTTGTGGCATTCTTCCGCGCATTATCGGCCAAGGGCGTGCCGCAGAACTGCTGTTTACCGGCCGCGTCCTCACAGCCGCCGAGGGCCATGCTTGGGGCTTCTACAACGCCCTGCACGAGCGTTCCTCCCTGATCGAGGAAGCGCAGCGCTTTGCGCGCATGTTGGCAGATGGGCCCTGGTTCGCGCATTCCATGACCAAGAAGATGCTCGATCAGGAATGGTCGATGGGCATTGATGAAATGCTGGAGTCGGAAGCGCAGGCGCAGGCAATCTGCATGGCGACAGGCGATTTTCGTCGTGCCTTCGAGGCGTTCGCGGGAAAAACGAAGCCGGCCTTCGAGGGCAACTGAGTCATGGCGGATCATTCTCATAGCCTCGCCCGAGCACCATCGCGCGATCACCTGGACTGGCCCTTCTTCGATCCGGAACATCGCGATCTCGCCGGCCGACTGGATGCCTTCATCGCACAAGGCGGTCTCGGCGCGATCGACCATGGCGATGCGGATGGTGCCTGCAAGGCACTGGTGCGGCGGCTAGGCGATGTGGGTTTTCTGCGCCACTGCGTGCCGGCGGCTTACGGCGGCGCAGCCGAGGTCATCGACAGCCGCGCCCTTTGCGTGATGCGCGAAACGCTGGCCTATGCCGACGGTCTGGCGGACTTCGCCTTCGCGATGCAGGGGCTCGGCACGGGTGCAATCAGCCTGTCCGGTTCGGACGCCATCAAGGACCACGTGCTGCCGCGTATCGCCAAGGGCGAATTGATCTCGGGTTTTGCTCTCACCGAGCCGGAAGCCGGTTCGGACGTCGCAGCCATGGCGACAACCGCTGAACGCGACGGCGATGATTACGTGCTGAATGGCGAGAAGATCTTCATCTCCAACGGCGGCATCGCCGATGTCTACACGGTCTTTGCCCGCACCGGCGAAGCACCGGGCACCCGCGGCATCTCGGCCTTCGTCGTCTTTGCCGATACGCCGGGCTTGGTCGTGGCTGAGCGGATCGAAACGATCGCGCCGCATCCCCTCGCGCGCATCTGGTTCGAGAACTGCCGGGTGCCGGCTGCACACCTGCTCGGCACGCCCGGCGAAGGCTTCAAGATCGCGATGCGCACGCTCGACATCTTTCGCCCCTCGGTCGCGGCAGCCGCACTTGGCTTCGCGCGTCGCGCGCTGGATGAAGCGGTCGCTCATGCCACATCGCGAAAGATGTTCGGCGCTACGCTCGGCGATCTTCCCACGGCGCAAAGTACCCTCGGCGACATGGCTACCGCCATCGATGCGGCATCGCTGCTAACCATCCGCACGGCTTGGCGCCGCGACGTGCAGAAGCTGCCGATCACGCGCGAAGCGGCCATGGCCAAGATGACTGCCACGGAGAACGCGCAATGGGTTATCGACCAGGCGCTGCAGTTGTTCGGCGGGCGCGGTGTGCGGGTCGGCGAGATTACCGAGCGGCTTTACCGCGAAATCCGCGCCCTCCGCATCTATGAAGGGGCCACCGAGGTTCAGAAGCTGATCATCGGCCGCGAATTGATGAAGGCGGCCCGCGCATGACCTGCACCCACACCAAACGACCGCTTGGCCGCTCCGCCGCGCAGCGACAACCAGTATCTGAATGGAGAAGGACATGAGCGTCACCGACCTGTCCGAACGGCCAAAGGCCACGCCGAACCGCATCCTCCAGCCTGAGGGTTGGGAGCGGCCACGCGGTTATTCCAACGGCATCGAAGCACGGGGTCGCATCGTGTTCGTTGGCGGCCAGATCGGCTGGACCGGGCAGTGCAAATTCGAGGCCCATGATCTTGCCGGTCAGGTCCGGCAGACGCTGGAAAACATCGTCGCCATTCTCGCCGAAGCCGGCGCCGGCCCCGAGCACATCACGACGATGACCTGGTATGTGCTGGACCGCAAAGCCTATTCCGCCTCGCTGAAGGAGATCGGCGCCGCCTACAAGGCCGTAATCGGGCGCAGTTTCCCGGCGATGGCCGTGGTTCAGGTCTCCGGCCTCGTGGAAGACGAAGCGCTGGTAGAAATCCAGGCGACGGCCGTGGTTCCGGACTGAACACATGGCTGTTTCCCTGACGCGAGACGGCGAAATCGCCCATCTCATCATCGACAATCCGCCCGTGAACGCGACATCGCACGCGGTGCGCGCAGGCTTGATGCAGGCTCTGGCGCAAGCCAATTCGGATCAGGCGGTATCGGCGATCGTGCTGAGCTGCGCCGGCCGAACGTTTGTAGCCGGCGCCGACGTCAAGGAACTCGGCCAACCACCGCAGCAGCCGTTTTTACCCGACGTGGTCAGCGCTATCGAAGCCTCATCCAAGCCGATCGTCGCGGCAATCCATGGCACGGCTTTGGGCGGCGGGCTGGAACTGGCGCTCGCCTGTCACGGCCGGATTGCGAGCCGGGATGCCGAACTCGGTCTGCCGGAAGTGAAGCTCGGCATCGTTCCAGGTGCCGGCGGCACGCAGCGGCTGCCGCGCTTAATCGGCGTTCCGCGGGCGATGGATCTGGCCTCCAGCGGCCGCCGCATGGGCGCGGCCGAAGCGGAAGCCTGCGGCCTCATCGACGTGATCGCCGAGGGCGATCTTGTCAGCGCCGCCATGGCCCTCGCCAACAGTCTCGCGGGCTGCGAACCGCGCCGAACCGGTTCGCTCGCCGTGCCGGCTTTCGATGAAGGTGAAGCGCAAAAGCAATTTTCTGCCGTGGAGAAGAAAGCGCGCGGACAGCAATCGCCGGCTGCTGCCGCACGCCTTGTTCTCCAGGCGGCACAGATGCCCTTGGATGAGGGGCTGGCCGCCGAGCGCGCATGCTTCCTCGAACTGGTTCAGTCCGATCAATCCAAGGCGCTGCGGCATGTCTTCGCCGCCGAGCGCGTTGCTGCAAAGGTGCCGGGCCTGGAAGAGGTCAAGCCTCGGGCCGTTCAAACCGTCGGCGTCGTTGGCGCGGGTCTGATGGGCGCTGGCATTGCCGTCGCCTTTCTTCAGGCAAGCTTCACGGTGCGCGTCGTCGAGCGCGACGAGGCATCGATGGAAGCCGGGCGCGTTCGCATCGAAGGTCTATTTGCGCGGCTGGTAAAATCCGGCCGCATCAGCGAAGCCGATCGCGCCGAGCAACTGGATCGCCTGAGCACCTTCGCCGACCGGACGGCGCTTGCCCCCTGCGATCTGGTGATCGAAGCCGTGTTCGACGATCTTGCGGTGAAAACGGAGCTCTTCGCCGAACTCTCCACCATCGTCCGCCCGGACGCCATTCTCGCGACCAACACCAGCTATCTCGATCCGGACGAAATCGCAGCCGTCGTGACAAATCCCGAGCGCTTCCTTGGCCTGCACTTCTTCTCGCCGGCCAATATCATGCGGCTGGTGGAAGTGGTTCGCACAGCACAAGTCGCGCCAGATGTGCTGGCAACCGGGCTTGCCGTCGTCAAACGTCTCGGCAAACTCGGCGTGGTCAGCGGCGTGTGCGAAGGTTTCATCGGCAATCGCCTGTTCACAGCCTATCGCCGCGAATGCGACTTCATGCTGGAAGACGGCGCGCTGCCGCATGAGATCGATGCGGCGCTGGAAAACTACGGCTTCGCCATGGGTCCATATGCCGTCAACGACCTTGCCGGCCTCGATATTTCCTGGGCGCGCCGCAAGCGTAACGCAGCAACGCGTGATCCGAGCGAGCGCTATGTGACCATCGCTGACCACCTGTGTGAAGCCGGGCGCTTTGGTCAGAAAAGCGGCAAAGGCTACTACGCCTACCCGGACGGTCGCCGCATGGTCGATCCCGAAGTGACCGCTATGATCGAACAGGCGTCTCGAGAGGCCGGTGTCGACCGCCGTCCCTTTGAAGCCGCCGACATCGTTGCGCGCGTGCTCGACGGGATCGTTTCCGAAGGGCGCAAGATCCTCGACGAGGGCATCGCTCGGCGCGCGTCCGACATCGATCTCGTTCTGATCAATGGCTATGGCTACCCCGCTTGGCGCGGTGGGCCGATGGTTCAGGCAGGAATTCAGTAATGGTCGGCAACGCTTACATCATCGACGGCTTGCGCACGCCCATCGGTCGCTATGGCGGCAGTCTTTCCTCGGTGCGGACGGACGATCTTGCCGCCCACCCCATCCGCGCCTTGATGCAGCGCTTCCCGCAGATCCCGGCCG
The DNA here is from genome assembly GCA_002316345.1 of Phyllobacteriaceae bacterium UBA1059. Taxonomy (GTDB): domain Bacteria; phylum Pseudomonadota; class Alphaproteobacteria; order Rhizobiales; family Rhizobiaceae; genus Tianweitania. The sequence goes on from DCDI01000014.1 coordinate 17,680, forward strand.
AAGCGATAGAAGAAGTCGTGCTCGGCTGCGCCAACCAGGCGGGCGAAGACAATCGCAACGTCGCGCGCATGGCGGTGCTGCTTTCGGGTCTCACCGAAACAACCGCAGGCACGACCATCAACCGGCTATGCGGCTCCGGGCTCGATGCGGTCGGCTATGCCGCGCGCGCTATCCGTGTGGGTGAAGCCGATCTGATGATTGCTGGCGGCGCGGAATCCATGTCACGCGCGCCCTTCGTCATGCCGAAGGCAACGACGCCGTTTTCCCGTCAAAACGAGATCCATGACACGACGATCGGCTGGCGCTTCGTCAACAGGCTGATCGAGAAGCAATATGGCATCGACTCAATGCCCGAAACGGCGGAGAACGTGGCCGAAAGATACGGCATCTCCCGCGCCGACCAGGATGCCTTTGCGTTTCGCAGCCAGGCACGCGCCCTTGCGGCTCAAGCCAGCGGCCGCTTTGCCCGCGAAATTGCTGCGGTCGACGTTTCAGCCGGTAAGGGCACGACGATCAGGGTCGATCGCGACGAGCATCCGCGTCAGACCACGCTGGAAAAGCTCGCCGCTCTCGGCACCCCGTTCCGCCCGGGCGGGACGGTGACGGCGGGCAATGCCTCCGGCGTAAATGACGGTGCGGCCGCGCTGTTGATTGCATCGGAAAGTGCCGTTGCAAAATACGGCCTGAGCCCGTTGGCCCGGATCACGGGCATGGCGACCGTTGGGGTTGCGCCCTCGATCATGGGCATCGGCCCGGTGCCTGCCACGCAGAAGCTTCTCGCAACCAAGGGGCTTGGCATCGGCGACGTCGATCTAATCGAGCTCAACGAAGCCTTTGCGGCGCAGTCACTTGCCTGCCTTCGCCAACTCGGCCTTCCCGACGATGCCGATTTTATCAACCCGAACGGCGGCGCGATTGCGCTTGGCCATCCTCTCGGCATGTCCGGGGCGCGCCTGGCGCTGACAACGGCCATCGATCTGGCAGACAGAAAGGTGCAACGCGCGGTAGCGACCCTTTGCATTGGTGTCGGCCAGGGTATCGCGATGTTGTTGGAACAACCCTAGCGGGCAGCGTGCGCCTTGCGCGGCGCACGCAAACTAAAGGTTCAACGCACTTCGTAATGGATCGGCTTGAAGCTACCGCCGTTGCTGGCCGGCGCGGAGCATGCAGTCAGCCCGATGATGAGATCCATTCTGGCCACGAACACGATGCGGTCGCCGGCCTTGCTCAGCGGTGGCAGGACCTTGAGCTTGCCGGTTTCGCCATCCACCGGCACGTTCATGAAGCAGTTGAAGGCAATCGGGATAGCGTCCTCCTCGATCCCATACGGCTGCAACGCTGCAGCCAAATTGCCGAGGCAACCGCGATGCGGTGGCTCGTTGTCATAGCACATGCGGAACGTCGCTTCGGAACACGGCGTCAGCAGAAAGTCGTGCCGGCCGACATCGTCCTCCACAATCTCCAGCATCACGTTGGAGCGGTTGGAGTAGAGCTTGTCGCCGGTTGTGAGATAGATGCGCTCGGCATAATCGAGCGTGCGCCCGGATGACAGCATCTCGCGCTTGTCGGCAGCATTGATCGCTAAGAGATCGGCGACCTGCGCGCCAAGCGCGTCGATCACCGTCAGCGTCTGTCCGGCCTTCATTTCGAACGCGTCGCCACTGCGCGGCGGGATGACGTGGTGGTGATGATGTGCATGATCCATCACGAACGCTTCTTGTTGTCCGCGCCCACCGTCGCGGGCTCAAGCACCACTTCCGCTTCAGCCTTTCGGCCGAACGGGCAGCGCCAGTCATCGTTGACGGCGCGTCCGCTGTATTGCCGCGCCTCAGAAATCGAGCCATGTCGCGCCAGCATCGGGTTGATGTCGCCGGCGAGCTTTACGTCGCGATCGAGGATCGCCTTGCGCAGTTTCTCATAGCGATTCTGCTGCCGCAGCATTTCGAACTGATCGTGCAGGTTGAACACCATCGTCGGCCGATCAAAGCGCCGCGCGGGACGGCTGGCATTGGGGTGCAGACCAACCACAAAGAACGCTTCGCCGCCAAAGCTCAACGAGAAATGCGGGTCGTCCGGATCGGAACTGACGCGCGGATCATGCTTCTGCCCGCGCCAGGCATCCTTATCGGCCAAGGACTGGACGCGCTCCCATAAGGCCGTTTCAAACGCGGTTTCGCTGAGATCGTCAGGCCCTTCGAACACAACGGCAAAGCTGGTGAACAGCGTCGGATCTTTCGAATAGGCCCAGGCGAACTGCATCAAGGCATCCTGGATTTCGACATCGTTCCAGGCACTCCGAATATCGCGTGCCGAGTAAACGGTCATACGACCCTTCTGCGCCGCAGATTTCGCGCCGACGCAGGGAAATTCCGGATCAAGAATGAAGTCACGCAAATGCTCTTCAGCGCTCGGCAACGTCGGCTGCTCGAGCACAGCATGATTGGTACGCATACAAATTCCTATTGTGGAGTCCCTGAACCGATGGAGGATGGGTTGGTTCCGACCGGTCGAAGGGCTCCTGACAGGAGTGGCAGCGCCTACGCGAAAGCCGGGAACTAAGCCGAGACGTCTATGACAACCCTGCCTCGCACGTTGCCCGCCAGTATCTCGTCGCCAAGGGTCTGGATCTTCGACAAAGGTTCTACCCTCGTCAGGGTATCAAGCTTGCCAGGGTCCAGATCCCGGGCAAGACGCTGCCAAGCCCGATCACGTTGGCTCGCCGATGCCATGACGGAGTCGACGCCGATCAAAGCAACGCTGCGAAGGATATGCGGCAAAACGGTTGCGGGAAGATCAGCACCCCCAGCCAGACCGCAGCAGGCGATCGCCCCGCCCCGGACCGTTTGAGCCAGCGCATTGGCAAGGATCGTCGAGCCCACGGCATCCACGCCGCCGGTCCATCGCTCCTTCTGCAACGGACCACCCTTGGCAGAGAGATCTTCACGGCTGATGAAGTTGGTGGCTCCAAGACCGGTCAGGAAGTCGTGTGTTTCCGGCCTGCCTGTTGCGGCCGTGACGGCGTAGCCGCGCGCCGCCAGAAGGCTGATCGCAACCGACCCGACGCCGCCGGCAGCACCCGTCACCAGCACCTCGCCCTCGTTCGGCTGAATGCGACCCCAGTCTTCGAGCGCATCAACACAAAGCGACGCGGTATAGCCGGCTGTCCCGATCGCCATGGCTTGCAAAGGCGTGAAAGCATCCGGCAGGCGCGTCAGCCATTCCGGCTTGAGGCGCTGGAACCGGCTGTAGCCACCCCATTCGGCTTCCGACAGACCCCAGCCGTTGACGACGACCTTGTCGCCTTGCTTCCAATCGGCTGAGCGGCTTTCCACCACCGTGCCGGCCAGATCGATGCCGGCGACCATTGGAAGCCTCCGCGCGATGCGCCCCTTTCCGCTGACCGCGAGACCGTCCTTATAGTTCAGCGTTGAATAGGCAATTTCGACGAGAACATCGTGGTCGGGCAGATCCGACTTGGACAGATCGCGAAACGCGATGGTCTGATTGCCTTCAACATTGTCGATAACCAAGGCACGGAACGTGTCGGACATGGCATCTTCTCCCAATACGGTGTGGTTCGGTGATCAGCCGGCGCTTCGCGCCGCGCGAGCGGTCAGCGTGGCATTGTACATCGCCCGCAGATAATCGAGCAGCCGCTCCAAAGCTTCGATGGCAGACGGGGCATCGCGGCGGCGCACCGCGTCCAGCATGTCGCGATGGAAGGACACGACCGGCTGGCGCTCGCGCATGCGCACCACGATCATGTTGGTAATGGGGATGAAGGCCTCGATCACCGTATACATCATGAGTTCCAGCGGCCCGTTGCGGCTGGCGCGCACGAGCGCGCGGTGAAAGCGAACGTCGGAAGCGCAGAACTCTTCGTCGCTCGTCGCGCTGTCGCTTTGAAGGGCGATCTCGGCTTCCATAGCAGCAAGCTCGTCCTCGTTGCGGTTGGCAGCGGCCAGCCGGCAGCAGATTGCTTCTGTTTCGCGACGCGCCGTGATGATTTCGTCGATATCAAAGGCGCCGACGCCGACCAGCAGCGTCGCGGCGGCCGTGATGGTTCCCGACAGGCCTGCAGGATCGGGACGCATGACAAAGGTGCCACCGGACGGACCGCGCTTCGACTGGATGAGGTTCTGCGCCGCCAGCCGCTTTAGCGCTTCGCGCACCGTTGGCCGCGAAATGCCAAATCGGCGCGCCAGCTCTTCTTCCGTCGGCAAACGCTCATCCATCTTGAGACGGCCGTCCAGAATGGCTTCGCGAATGCTGTCGGCCACCTGCTTGGCAACGCTGCCGCGCACCACGCCATCATAGTTCAGGACCATCTTCGCTCCTCTTTGCCGCCCAGCATGGCAGGGTCGGGCGGCCAAATCCAGTTTAAATATAGGTTTGACAAATATGGTTGTTTGTCTCACCCTTTGATCCAACTTGGCCGCTTGTGAGTTGCCGTTGTGACTGCCCTCACCTTCCTCTTCACCTGCATGAGAGCTTGTGCCGTGCCGCCGCGGCGTCATCCATGATGCCTGAGAAGCGACTTGAGTTTGCTACGCATCTCCGCGCGCATCTCGATGCCAATGCCTTTGTCGAGGGCGCAAATGTCAATCCCGCGAATGCCACCGACGGGACGCGGGTGCCCGGCATTCCACCTTCCCTCCTGCTGCGCCCAAGGCATGCTGCGGATCTGTCGATGATCCTGCAAACCGCAACAAAGCTGCGTCAGCCGGTGGTTATTCAAGGTGGCCTGACCGGTCTCGCCGGCGGGGCAAGGCCGCGCCATGGCGAAGTCGCGGTTTCGCTGGAGCGGATGCGCGGCATGTCGGCGGTCAACGTCGCCGAAGGCACGATCGAGGTGGAAGCGGGCGTTCCCCTGCAAGCGGTGCAAGAGGTCGCGCAGGCAGCTGGGTTCATGTTCGGCGTGGATCTCGGCGCACGCGGAAGCGCGACCATCGGCGGCATGATCGCCACGAATGCCGGCGGTATCCGCGTCTTGCGATACGGCATGATGCGCGATCAGGTCGCCGGACTGGAAGGCGTGTTGGCCGATGGCACGATCATCGACTGCATGCGCGGCCTACCCAAGGACAATGCGGGCTATGATCTGCGGCAGTTGTTTATTGGCTNNGTCGGGACGCGTGCGAAGCTGCGTCTGCGCCCTGCTCCAAAAAGCGAACGTGCGGCGCTGCTGTCGCTTGGCTCTGTCGATGATGCCATCAAGCTGCTGGTGTTCCTTCGAGAGCGGATCGGCGACCTGCTGGCGGCCTTCGAGATCGTCTTTCCAGATGTTTACGCCGGCACCATCGCGCATATGGGCATCGTTCCACCGCTGCCTCCAGGCGCCGGCCTCTATGTGCTGACGGATATCCAGGGACAGATGCCCGATGCCGATCTTGAGCGCTTCCACGCCGCACTCGGCGACGCCGTTGAGATCGGATTGTGCAGTGACGCCATACTGTCCTCGTCGGGACGCGAGTTCGAGACCCTTTGGGCAATCAGGGACGGCGTCAGTGACTATGTTTATGCGCAAGGCCAGTCTTACGGCTTCGACGTCGGCATCCGGTTGAACGCAATGAACTGCTTTCTTAAGCTGGCCAACGATCGTGTTTCCGCCATCGATCCTACGGCCCGCGCCTTCATCTTCGGCCATCTCGGGGACGGCAATCTGCACTACATCGTGGAAACCGAGGAAGGCGCTGATATCGCACAGGCCGTGCTGACCGCCGTCGCCGATGCTGGCGGCACGATCACTGCCGAACACGGGATCGGCACCGACAAGCGGGATTGGCTGCATCTGTGCCGAAGCGAGGCGGAACTTGCCGTTATGGGCCGCCTGAAACGCGCCCTCGATCCTGCCGGCATTCTCAATCCCGACCGCGTCATCTCGACCTCCGCAGCGTACGGCAACGACACGCTTCTACCCTGAAAGGCAAGGCCATGGCCGACAAGATTATCATTGACACCGATCCCGGGCAGGATGATGCCTTCGCCATCCTTCTCGCTCTGGCTAGCCCGGAACTCGAGGTTCTCGGCCTTACGGCGGTCGCCGGCAACGTGCCTTTGTCACTGACCGAAGTGAATATCCGCAAAATCTGCGAACTGGCAAAGCGCACGGACATCCCGGTCTTTGCTGGCTGCGACCGGCCGATGCAGAGGGCGCTGCGCACGGCCGAACACGTGCATGGCGCAACCGGCCTTGATGGCGCGGATCTGCCAGACCCGACCATGCCCCTGCAGGACCAGCACGGCGTCGACTTCATTATTGAAACGCTGCGCCGCGAAGCGCCGGGCGCGGTGACACTGTGTCCGCTCGGGCCGCTCACGAATATTGCTACCGCGCTGACACGCGCTCCGGATATCGCTTCGCGCATCCGCCGGATTGTCGCCATGGGTGGCGGCCTGTTCGAAGGCGGCAACATCACTCCGGCGGCGGAATTCAACATCTGGGTCGATCCGGAAGCGGCGACGATCGTGCTGGGCTCCGGCGTTCCGCTGACCATCATCCCACTCGACGTCACGCATAAGGTTCTCACCACGCGCAACAGGATCGCAGCCATCCGGGCGATCGGCACGCCGCTAACGGAGGCTGCTGCCGGCTGGCTGGAGTTTTTCGAGCGCTTCGACGAAGCCAAATACGGCACCGACGGCGGCCCGCTGCATGACCCCAACGTCATCGCCTGGCTGCTGCGGCCCGACCTCTACGAGGGCCGGCTCTGCAATGTGGAGATCGAAACCGAATCCGAGCTTTGCGTCGGCATGACGGTGGTGGACTGGTGGGGTGTCACCTCGCGCGAAAGGAACGCGACCTGGATCCGCGACGTCGATGCGGACGGCTTCTTCGCCCTCCTCACCGAACGCCTGGCGACCTTTCGCTGAAACTGCGGGCGCTCAGGCCCGCAGAATGAGAGAATCCAGCAGACGGATCCCCTTGCCTTCCTGAAGAACCGCGACGGGATTGAGGTCAATCGCCTCAATAGCCGCTGAATGCCGCTCGCCGAACTCTGACAGCGCGACGATGGCATCGACAAGCGCTTTGCGGTCAGCCGCCGGCGCGCCGCGCATGCCGGCCAGCAGCTTGGCGAGGCGCGTACGCGCGATCATGGCCTCGGCGCGCTCGGCATCGATCGGAAGAAGATCAAAGGCAGCGTCCTGCATCAGTTCGGTCAGGGTTCCGCCGGCACCCACCACCAGACCAAGACCGAAGGGCGGATGCTGAACGAGGCCGAGCAGAACCTCGACGCCGCCGGCGACCATTTCCTGCATCAGTACGCCGTCCAAACGCGCATCCGGCGCGTAAGCCCTGGCCGATGCCATGATGCGCTCGAAAGCCACGCCGGCTGCTTCACCACCGTCCACGCCGAGCACGACTCCGCCCGCTTCGGTCTTGTGCGCGATGTCGGGTGACGCGATCTTCATCGCTACCCTGGTTCCAATCCGCTCGGCGATCGCTGCGGCTTGATCGGCGGTTGCCGCGACTTCGCCGATCGGGCCGGTCAGGCCGATACCAGCGAAAATGGCGCGAGCTGCGGCTTCGCTGATTGGGCCTGGTTCAGCATCGAGCGGTGCATTGCCCTTGCTTGCCTGGTGCCATGTCACGGTTTGGCTTGCCGCCTGGCAGCGCGCGACGGCCGTCAGCGTGGCACGGGTGCCCTGAAGCCGGACCGCATCGCCATAAGCAGCGGCAACGTCGGGATGCAGGCCGGCCGAAAGGTTCGACATCGCAATAACAAGCGTCTTGCCCTCATAGGCGGCGACGGCGCCCGCGATGCCGGAATATTCGGCTGCAATGGCAGGAGACAGGCCGGGCGGCGCATCTTGCGCGGCGATCGTGACGGCCACCTTTGGATCAGCATCCAGAGCGTCCAGCGCCCCACGATAAACATTGGGATCGCCGAAGGCGGCACCGGTTACATCCAGCGGGTTTTGCGGCGTGGCGAAATCTGGAAGCAGCACACGCAGGCGTTCCACCGTTTCCGGCGCAAGGGTTGCTAGGTGCAGCCCCACTTCGCTGGCGATGTCGGTCCCATGCCCCCCCCCGCCGCCACTGACGCCAACCACGGCAACAGCTCCAGCAGCCGGCCGCTTGCCACCGGAGCACAACACACCGGCTTCGATGAAGCTGTCCATATCAGGCAAATCGACGATGCCCACGCGCGCGAGGAAGGCAGCCTGTGCTTCGGCAGCACCGGCGAGCGCGCCGGTATGAGCGGCCGTCGCGCGCTGTCCTTCAGCGGATCGGCCCACTCGAAGCGCGAGTGCGGTCTTGCCGGCGGCATGCACCGCTTCCATGGCCGATGCGATCGAGGCCGGATCGCGGACGCCTTCGATGACCAGCCCGATCACGTCCGTTTCCGGATCCTGCGCGAACCAGCGAAG
>DCDI01000014.1:26197-26484 GCA_002316345.1 Phyllobacteriaceae bacterium UBA1059
GCACGCCAAAGCGGCCGGAATTGCCGAGCGCGATGGCGCTGGCGCCGGATGCCGATATCAGCGCCATGCGCCCGCGTTTCATGGCCGGATCGAGCGTCGAGGAGTAAAGGGCTGCGCCGTTTGCGATGGAAACGAGGCCGAGGCAGTTGGGTCCGCACAGCACCATGCCGTGACGGCGTGCCACCTCCGTCAGTTCCGCTTCAAGAACCGCGCCTTTCTCGCCCACCTCGCCGAAGCCGGACGCGAGCACGACCGCCGCGCGCGTTCCGCGCTGCCCGGCCTCTTCC
>DCDI01000084.1:0-225 GCA_002316345.1 Phyllobacteriaceae bacterium UBA1059
AAAAGTTCTCCGCGAGACTTTCGATCACGGCGCGGCAAACGGCGGGTTCGTCCAGCTGTTCGGGGTCACGTCCGACGATCATGGATACGGCGCGGCGGCCACCGCTCAGCCCTTCGGCTTCGAGCGCTTGCGCAACGGCTTGGACATGGGTGGCAAGGCTGCGTTGGGGGAGCAGCGCGCTGGCAACGAGCGCCGTGAGGATCAGGGCCCATCCGTGGCCGAGGA
>DCDI01000084.1:315-19742 GCA_002316345.1 Phyllobacteriaceae bacterium UBA1059
GAGCGTGCGTTCCAGACGCGAGATCAGGACGCCGATCCAGGTCACGGGATGGCCGATGGCGGCGAACAGGCGGTTGGGGTAACCCAGCGCGAGTTCGAGGATCATAGCGAGAAGAGTGAGCAGGACGGACATGCGCAACCAGGCTGAAGTGTGTGAGGTGCCGGACCATGGCGGCAGCCTGGCGCGCGCCGAAGCGCGGTTTCCGCAGGCGTCCCGGCCATGGATCGACTTGTCGACGGGGATCAACCCGCACGCCTATCCGTTTTCGCCCCTGCCCGCCACCGCCTTCTCGCGCCTGCCGGAACCGGCGGAAACGGCTGAGCTGGCGAAGCTCGCAGCGAGGACCTACGGCGTGGCCGATCCGGCCTGCATTGCCTGCGGACCGGGCACGCAGATCCTGTTGCCGCTGGTGATGCGGCTGGTTGAGCCCGGTCGGGCGGCGGTGCTGTCACCGACCTATGCGGAACATGCGCGTGCTGCCGCTTTGGTGGGGCATCAGGTCAGCGAAACCAGTGCGATCGACGATCTCTACGACGCTGATCTGGCCGTCATCGTAAACCCAAACAACCCGACGGGGCGCGTGGTGCCGCGCAGGCAACTGCTCGATCTCGCAAAGCATCTCCACGCTAAGGGCGGGCTGCTGGTGGTGGACGAGGCCTTCATGGAGGTTGGTCCGCAAGACGAAAGCGTGGCCAGTGATGTCGGTGAAGGCGGCTTGGTGGTGCTGCGTTCCTTCGGCAAGTTCTTCGGACTGGCCGGCGTGCGCCTTGGCTTTGTTCTAGTCGAGAAATGGCGTGCGGAGTGGCTGAGCGCGCAGCTTGGACCTTGGGCGGTCTCGGGGCCGACGCTGCATGTTGCCAAGGAGGCGTTGGCTGACGAGGCTTGGAAAGAGGCTATGCGGCCACAGCTAGGCGAAGAAGCGGCGCGACTGGACGGGATCTTGAGCGCTCGTGGCTTGGAGGTTGTCGGCGGGACGAGCCTGTTCCGCTATGTCCGGTCGCCTCATGCCGCTGCCTTGTTCCAACTGCTTGGCGAGCATGGCATTCTGGTGCGGCCGTTCCGCTTTGCCGATGATGTCCTGCGCATCGGTTTGCCGGCGGATGACGCTGCGCTTAGCCGGCTTGATGCGGCGCTCTCTGCGTTCAGGGCGGCGGCATGATCCACGTCACGCCGCTGTCGCGTCTGCCGGAAACGCTTTCTGCTTCGAAGGCGGGGCGCATGATTGCGCTGCAGTCGATCGGGGCGACGTTCGAGCGGCCCGCTGGCATCGCACCGAAAGACTATCTCCAGCTTGAAATGCATGACATCGCGCAGGAACGCGAGGGTTATGTCGCGCCTTCACGCGAGCAGGTTCAGGCGATCCTGAAGTTTGCCGAACGCGTTTCGGCAGACGATCCGATTCTGATTCATTGCTATGCCGGGATCAGCCGATCGACCGCCGCGGCCTATGCCATTGCGGCTGCACTTCGGCCGGAGCTCAGTGAAGAGGCGCTGGCACAGGAGTTGAGGCAAAGCTCACCATCGGCAACGCCGAACCCGCGCATCATCGCGCTGGCCGATGATCTGCTGGGGCGGCAAGGCCGGATGGTGGCTGCGATCCGATCGATCGGGCGCGGTGCGGAGGCGTTTGAGGGCGCGCCCTTCACCTTNNGTTGGAAAACTGACAGGAAGTGTGAGGCGGGCCGGAACCAAGATCGTGTCTGCCGGTTGAGCGCGGCCAACAAGGAGACAGGTCATGGCCGAGAAAACGCTCGAAGAGATCGCCGCCGCAATGAAGGGCATCGACATCGCGATGCTGACCACCGTCACCGAGGACGGCAGCCTGGCGAGCCGCCCCATGAGCAACAATGGCGACGTCGATTTCGACGGCGACTCCTACTATTTTACCTACGAAGAATCGCGCATGGTCGCGGATATTGAGGAAGAGCCCGCCGTCACGCTGGGCTTTGCTGGCGATGATGGTTTCTATGTCGCGGTTTCCGGCGACGCCGACCTGATCCGCGACAAGGAAGAATTCGAAGCCCACTGGAACCCGGACCTCGACAAGTGGTTCGAAGACGGCATCGACACCCCCAACATCGTGATGATCAAGGTCGAGTCCGATCGCCTGAAGTGGTGGAAGGGCGAAGACGCCGGAGAGTTTACCGACTTCTGATCAGGACGTCCTGCGTTTGATGGATGTGAAAAGGGCCGAATCGATCCGGCCCTTTTTTGTTGCCTCAGAGCGTGATGCGGTACTTCGCGAAGCCGCCCTCGCCCTCGCCAGCCGGCTCGATCTTCACCGCCTTCACATCGCCGATGAAGTCCTTGGCCTTCGGTCCGGTTTCGAACAGAACGCTGGTGTTCGGCAGGGATGCGAAGGACCAATTGGCGTCGGCGGACGGATTGATCGTGCCCTGGTCGACGATGTAGCGCACGATCACGTCGCGGTTGGTGTCCGGGGCTTCGAAGATCACCTTGGACTCGTTAATCTCCGGGAAATTGCCGCCGCCGCCCGCACGGTAGTTGTTGGAGGCGACGACGAATTTGGCGGCCGGATCGATCGGCTTGTTGTCGAACATCAGGTCCTTGATGCGGTTCGAGTGGGCATTCAGAACCTCGCCTTTGACGCCATATTTCGGCGGCTGCGACACGTCGATCCTGTAGGTCACACCGTCGATGACATCGAAATTGTAGGCCGGGAAGTCCGTGTTGATCAGCGGCTGATCGGCCTTGCCGGGCTCGACCTTCGGAAGATGCCGGCAGACATTTCCAGCCATTCCTTGACCTGCGCGCCGGTGACTTCCAGCGCGCGCACGGTGTTGGGATAAAGATAGAGGTCGGCGACGTTGCGGATCGCGATGTCGCCGGCCGGAACGTCGGTATAGTAATCCGCTCCGCCGCGACCGCCGGACTTGAAGGGTGCCGCGGCAGATAGAACCGGCAGGTCCTTCAACTGCGTCTCCTTCAAGAGATCCTTGATGTACCAGGTCTGTGCCTGGCTCACGATCTGCACGGATGGATCGTCGGCCACCAGCGCGAAATAGGAGTAGAGCGGCGCGGAGGTCTTGCCGACCGGGCGGCGGACATAATCCAGTGTCGCCTTGTGCTCGGCATCGACGGCCTCGACTACCTTCGGCTCATCCTTGACCGCCGCGACAGTGTCACGGCCCTTGCGCTCGGAGATCGGCCGCGCTTCCGACGTGCCGGACACCACCTTCCATTTGCTGTCGTCGCGCTCGAGCAGAAGGTCGATCAGGCCCATATGCGAGCCCCAAAAGCCGCCCATCACGGCCTGCTTGCCCTGCAGCGTACCTTTCTTGGTGTCGACGCCCTGTAAATCCTGAAAATCCTTCGGACCGGGGAAAACCAGATGCTGGTGGCCGGTGAAGATCGCGTCGATGCCGTCCACGCCCGCCAGGAAGAAGGAGGCGTTTTCCATCAGGTCGGTCTTCTTGGTGTCGATGCCGGAATGGGAAAGCGCGATCACGATGTCGGCGCCCTCTTCCTTCATCTGCGGCACCCAGGCTTCCGCCGCCTGCACGATGTCGCGGGTCGCAACATTGCCGCTGAGGTTCTTGGCGTCCCACACCATGATCTGCGGCGGCACGAAGCCGATGATGCCGATCTTGATCGGGTGCTCGTTGCCCGAGCCGTCTTTGATNNTTGCTTGTCGAGGATCAGGTAAGGCTTGAGGTAAAGCTTGTCGTCGCGCGGATTGGCGGCGAGCTCGGTGCCGCGGATGAGGTTGGCGCAGACGAAGGGATAGTTCGCCCCTGCCAGCACCTTATCCATGAAGGACAGGCCGTAGTTGAACTCGTGATTGCCGAGCGTCGAGCAGTCATAGCCGAGCGTGTTCATCGCCTTGATGACCGGGTGAACGTCGCCCTCCTTCATGCCGCGCTCATAGGCGATGTAGTCGCCCATTGGGCTGCCCTGGATGAAGTCGCCATTGTCGACCAGCATGGAGTTGGTGGCTTCGTCACGAACCGCCTTGATCAGCGATGCCGTGCGCGACAGGCCCATCGTGTCGTTCGGCTTGTCGGCATAATAGTCGTAAGGCAGCACGTTCACATGGATGTCGGTGGTTTCCATGATGCGCAAATGTGCCTGGTTGGCCTGAGCGTGCGCCGAAAACGGATGCAGCGCGATGAGGCCGGCCGTCACCGCCGTGCCGGCCAGAAAGCCGCGGCGGGACATGGCGAGTTGCGTGTTCATGAAACTGCTCCTGATCTGCAAACGAGTCTTAGGTCGGCGGAGTGTTGCGCTGCCAAGCACATCATGTCCAGCATCCAAGTAACCACAGGATTATCGCAAGGCGGCGGCTCGTGGCTGCCTGCAGGTGCAAGTCATGCCAGCTCGGTCTTCAAGCCGAACGCCGTCCGGTCGATGATCTCGCGCATGGCGAAGGNNAGACGTGTTGATCTTGATGACATGTGGCATCGCCGTCAGCCATTCCTTGTGGATGCGCTCGTAGTCGGCAAGATCGCGCGCGGCGATGCGCAGGATGTAGTCATACTCGCCGGTCATCAGGTGGCAGGACAGGACGTTCGGACAGCGTTTGATGGCGGCTTCGAACTCCGACAGCGTTTTCTCGAACTGGCCAGACAGAGAGATATGCACGATCGCCGTCATCGGATGCCCGAGGCCTGCCGCCGAGATCTGAGCATGGTAACCGCGGATGGTGCCGGATTTCTCCAGCATGTCGAGGCGGCGCGAGCAGGCGGATTGGGACAAGCCGACTTTCTCAGCCAGAGCTGCATTCGACATGCGACCGTCTTTTTGAAGCGCGCTGAGGATCGCAAGATCAATCTTGTCCAAAGCCATGATCTGCGATTCCTTCGACAAACACCCTTCTACGCGCAAGACTATGTCACGAAGTCACGCGAGAGCAATTGACATCGCAAGGACCTGCGACACCTCATAGGCATACAGTCGCTGCTCTGCGGAACGCCAAAAACAATGGGAGTGCAAACATGCGCGTCGGCTGCCCCAAGGAAATCAAGAACCACGAATATCGCGTCGGCCTCACCCCCGGCGCCGTCCGCGAATATGCGGCGCACGGTCATCAGGTGCTGGTGGAAACCGGCGCGGGTGCTGGCATCGGTGCCGGCGATGACGCTTATCGCGCCGCCGGTGCGACGATCGCCAAGACAGCGGAAGAGGTGTTCGCCAAGTCGGACATGATCGTGAAGGTGAAGGAGCCACAGCCTAACGAATGGGTGCAGCTGCGCGAGAACCAGATCCTTTACACCTACCTGCACCTGGCGCCGGATCCGGATCAGACCAAGGGCCTGCTCGCTTCGGGCGTGACGGCCGTTGCCTATGAGACCGTGACCGACGAGCGCGGCGGGTTGCCGCTGCTGGCGCCAATGTCGGAAGTAGCTGGACGTCTGGCAATTCAGGCCGGTGCGACCTCGTTGCAGAAGGCCAATGGCGGTCGTGGCGTGCTGCTGGGCGGTGTGCCGGGCGTGTTGCCGGGCAAGGTCACGGTGATCGGCGGCGGTGTCGTCGGCCTGCATGCAGCGAAGATGGCGGTTGGTCTCGGTGCCGACGTGACGATCCTCGACCGCTCCATTCCGCGCCTGCGCCAGCTCGACGACATCTTCAACGGCCGCGTTCATACGCGCTACTCGACCGTGGAAGCGCTGGAAGAAGAATGCTTCTCGGCTGATCTCGTCGTCGGCGCCGTGCTGATCCCCGGTGCGGCAGCACCCAAGCTGGTCAGCCGCGAAATGCTGTCTGGCATGAAGAAAGGCGCCGTGCTGGTGGATGTCGCGATCGACCAGGGCGGCTGCTTCGAAACCAGCCACGCCACGACCCATGCCGATCCGACCTATGAGGTGGAAGGCGTGATCCACTACTGCGTCGCCAACATGCCAGGCGCGGTGCCGGTGACCTCCGCCCATGCGCTGAACAATGCGACGCTGCATTATGGCTTGGCACTGGCCGACAAGGGTCTGAAGGCACTGGTCGACGAGCCGCATCTGCGCAACGGCCTCAACGTCCACAAGGGCCGCATCACCAATGCCGCCGTGGCAGACGCGCTGGGCTACGACCTGGCCGAGCCGAAGGCTGTGCTGGCTGCCTGAACGGCACTCAGCGTTTGATTAGGGAACCCGCCGGAGCGATCCGGCGGGTTTTCTTTATGGCTGAACCAGAACACCGCCCGTCGTCGGCTGGCGGCATCCCGTCGTCGTCGGCCATGTTAGCGGCAGGCCGCGTGCGGAGCGTACCGCCAGATAGGCCCAAGCTTCGGCTTCCGTCGCATCACCATCGAGGCCGACATCTTCGGCTGCCAAAACCTCACCATCGGTGTTTTGGACGAGCCTGCGAAGATCGCCGGCGATATGCGGGTTCTTGCGGCCGCCGCCGCAGAGGATCCAGAGCTTGGGCGTGTCTGGCATCTGCTTGCGCGCGGCAAAGACGGCTTCGGCTGCGAGCGCCGCCAGCGTGCGCGCGCCATCGTTAAGGGTCCGGCCTGTCACGCCGGACAGGTCGAAGTCGCTGCGATCGAGTGATTTTGGCGCTGGCTGGGCGAAGAAGGGCAGTTGAAGGTAGGAATCGACAACAGACTGGTGCACGCTGCCCTTTGAGGCAGCAGCACCGTCAGCGTCGTAGGCAAGGCCGCCTTCTCGCTGCATCCATTGATCAATCAGTTGGTTGCCGGGACCGCTGTCGAAGGCCACGGGATCGCCGGATGCGGGCACATAGGTGACGTTGGAGATGCCGCCAATGTTGACGAAGACGGTCGGCGTTTTGCGGTAGGCATCAGAGAGGCTCTTGGCCAGCGCGGCATGGTAGGCTGGGACCAGCGGTGCACCCTGCCCGCCGGCAAGCATATCGGCTGCGCGCATATCATAGACGACGCGAGTGCCGGTTCGTTGTGCGAGCAGTGCGCCGTCGCCGAGTTGAACTGTCAGGCCTTCGGCAGGCCGGTGCAGCACGGTCTGGCCGTGGAAGCCGATGAGGTCAGGTTCCCAGCCCGGGTACTTGGCGAGGAACGCTGCGACGGCTTCGGCGTGGCGCAGTGTGAGATCGCGTTCCAGCTCGGCAAGATCGCCGGGCCGTTCGTCGCGTTGCTTGATTGCTTTCGCCGTCTGCAACGCGGTTTCGACGCGGGAGCGGAAGGCATCATCATAGGGCATAAACAGTGACGGGCCGCGCTCGACGGTGCTTTCGCCGTCGGTTCGCATGGCCGCAACATCGATGCCGTCCATGGACGTGCCACTCATCAGGCCGAGAGCCGTCGTCAGCGTCATCACCCGTCTCCCTTTGATTCCCTTGCCTGCGATGCTAAAGCGCAGCCGTCTTCCTAATCGTTAATAGGTGGAAGCCCTTACCGTCCTCAAGCCTGACCGAAAGTCTGGAACCATGTCTGCCTTCAAGTCCGATTTCCTGCGCACGCTGCAAGAGCGTGGCTTCATCCACCAGATCTCCGACGAGACTAGCCTGGACGAGCTCTTTTCGCGCGAGACCGTGACGGCGTATATTGGCTTCGACCCTACGGCGCCCAGCCTTCATGCCGGCGGGCTCATCCAGATCATGATGCTCCACTGGATGCAGCAGACCGGGCATCGTCCGATCGCGCTGATGGGCGGCGGCACGGGCATGGTGGGCGATCCGTCCTTCAAGGACGAAGCGCGCAAGTTGATGACCCCGGAAACCATCCAGTCGAACATCGACGGCATCAAGAAGGTTTTTTCGAACTACCTGACCTTCGGCGAGGGCCCGCGCGATGCGCTGATGGTCAACAATGCCGACTGGCTGCTTGGGATCAACTACCTCGACTTCCTGCGCGATGTCGGCCGCCATTTCTCTGTCAACCGCATGCTGTCGTTTGACAGCGTAAAGACGCGGCTGGATCGAGAACAATCGCTGTCCTTCCTCGAATTCAACTACATGATCCTGCAGGCCTACGACTTCGTCGAGCTCAGCAAGCGCACGGGTACGCGGCTGCAGATGGGCGGCTCGGATCAGTGGGGCAACATCATCAACGGCATCGATCTCGGCCACCGCATGGACACGCCGCAGCTTTTTGCCTTGACCTCCCCGCTGCTTACGACATCGTCAGGCGCCAAGATGGGCAAGTCGCTGTCGGGTGCGGTCTGGCTGAACCCGGACATGCTGTCGGCCTATGACTTCTGGCAATACTGGCGCAACACCGAGGATGCCGACGTCTCACGCTTCCTGAAGCTCTACACGACGCTTCCTATGGACGAGATCGCACGGTTGTCAGCGCTTGGCGGTTCGGAGATCAATGAGGTCAAGAAGATCCTCGCCATCGAGATCACCGCCATGCTGCATGGGCGTGAGAACGCCGAACAGGCTGCCGAAACCGCGCGCAAGACCTTCGAGGAAGGCGCTCTTGCAAGCGATCTGCCGACGATCGACGTGCCGGCGGCTGATCTGGAGAGCGGCATCGGCCTGCTTGCGCTGATGGTGACCGCAAAGCTTGCCGCGTCCAACGGCGAAGCGCGCCGGCATGTTCAGGGTGGCGCGGTGCGCATCAACGACAAGCCGGTAAGCGACGAGCGAACGCTGGTGGGCACCGCCGAGATCGGCGAAGCCGGCGTGATCAAGCTGTCGCTTGGCAAGAAGAAGCACATCCTGGTGCGCGCGGCTTAGGGCTGGAGCGCGTGCTTCCCTTCTCCCCTTGTGGGAGAAGGTGGATCGACGCACCAGCGTCGAAACGGTTGAGAGGTATTGGCGCGGAGCGTGCCAAGCTGGAGCACCCCTCATCCGACTTCGCTCCGCTCAGCCACCTTCTCCCACAGGGGTAGAAGGAAAGGCGCTCTCGCTAAAACTCGAAGATCGAGCGGAAGATGCCGGGGGCGATGGCCGAGATGGGGTTGATCTGAAGGTCGGGCTTCTTGGCGTTGCCCATCAGACGGAATGTGATGCCGATCAGCGCGCCGTCGCGGCCGTTGCCAAGGATCTGGCCGATGATCGGAATCTCGCCGAAGATGCGGTTGACGCCATAGGCCGGCAAAAAGGTGCCGGTCATGTCCATATAACCCTGAGGGTCATAGAACGTGCCCTGGAAGCTTGCGCCGATTACCGGACCGCGCACCACGCCTTCGCGCAGCATCAGCGAGCCCGGTCCTTTCTTGATCCGGGTAAAACCCCGCTCGAAGGCGACGCTGCTGGTGTCGATCTCCCGCTTCAACGCATCGTTGAGCGACTTGCCGTCCGGCGGAGGGTTGGAAACCAGCGAGCGCAGCTTGGGTTCGTCGACGATGCGGAAGTCGCGCGCATCGACACTGCCGACCATCGGCTTGCCAGTGCGGCCGGCCAGTTCCAGCTCGATGCGGCCGCCATACATATGCTCGTAGACATCGGCAAAGCGCAGGACGCCGCCGGCATCGGTCGCCTGCACGCGCAGCGAATTGCTGCCGCCGGCATTGTCGGTCTGCACCGCCACTGCGCCGCCTGACCCCATGACGCCGCTGAGCCGCAGCGCGCCAGCACCGCTGTCATAGGTGACCTTGAGATTGTTGATCGCTTCGTTGAAGAAGCCGTTGGCTTGGTCAACGGCGACATCCAGCGCCACCGGCATCGCCTCGCCTGTGCCGGATGCGGAAGCGGCGGATTCAGCCAGATAGTGCTTCACCAGGGACCGCGCATCGAACTGCTTGCCGCGCACGCGTACAGTATAGGTCTTGCCGCTGCGCTCAAGGTCGATCGAGGTGTCGTCGCCTCTGTTGAGCCGCACTGTGCCAAGCTTTGCGGAAGCCAGTCCGCCGGCGTTCAGGCGCAAATCGCCGGCAACTGAGAAGCTGTCGCCGCTCAAGCGGAAGTCCTGGAGATCCGTGACGCCATCATGCGCGCTCAAACCAAAGCGCAGCTTCGCCGGCACGCCGGCGCCCTTTTGCCATCCAACCCAAGGCACGCGAACCTCGGTGCCGGTAAGATCAGCCGTAACCTCCTGCCGGTCGCCTTGCGTGGCATCGACATCGAGCAGCATCGGCCCTGAAATCAGCGGATCAAGTGCCGGAAAATGCTTGCGGCGCGCCGCTTCGTCTAAGGTCAGCTGAATGGACCGTTTGCGAGCAACATCCGTGGTCGTGCCCACCGGCTCGGTGAGGTTCAGCCGGGCCGGTATGCCGTTGAGATTGGCATTGGCGGCGATCTCGGCGCGGCGCTGATCGATCGATGCCGTTCCAGCTGCGTCGGTGACCGTCTGACCCGAAAAGGGCTTGGCCAAAGCCAGCTTGTCGAAAGCGAGATCGACGCTCCAATGCACTCGCGCGCGATCGACTTCGCGGCTAAGCGCAATGTCGGCATTGACGGTGCCCCAAATTTCGCCGCTGAGATCCTTGGGCTCCATGCCGATGAAGCGCAGCGCGTTGATCGGTTCGCGTGACGCCAGATCGCCGACTGCCTTGGCATCGCCGGCAAGATCGAGCGTCATGAAGCCGACTGGGCCGCCCGCCTGATGCCCGGGAATGCGCATGGTGCCGTTAGACACAGTCACACGCCGATCCTCCGCCATGGGAGCCTCGCCTTTCGACAAGGTGATGCCGACATCGTTGCCGCCGAAGGTGATCACGCCGGCTGCGTTCTGGACCGTGGGTAGTGTATCGAGCACGTGGATGCGCGTGCCTTCCACCACGAAGCGACCATTGGCTTCTTCGGCCTTGAACGGGATGCCGTCGCCCAAACGGCCGGGCGGCAGCGAAAGGTTGATCTCGCTTTCGATCAGCCGGCCATCGGACACGTTTTTGTGCACCCAGCCGCGCGCATTGGGCGCGACGATGAAGGGCCACAACTGCTTGGCCGAGGCCACCGGCATCGACGTGGTGCCGAGGATAGCGCGGATGCCAGGAGCGCGGCGGCCATCGAAGATGATCTCGCCCTGCCCGGCGAACTGTCCGTCATCTGTGCTGAGCTTGAGATCGTCGATCACGAGTTGGGTTGGATCGGGCAGATACTTGCCGGCGATGCGCGAGGTGATCGCAACGGGCGGCGCGGCGAGGCCCTCAGCTGCCAAGCGCGACCCATCGCTGACCAGCTCGAAGCGGTATGCACGTGCCGCACCCGGTGCATCTGCCGCGACTGGCTGCGGGCCAACCCCGCCGCTGAAGCTCAGTGTGGTCTCGCCGGTTTGAACGGCCGCGCGCTTGATCGCCAGTTCGCCGGAGCCGGTTCGAAGCTGCATGCTGAGCTCGGCGGCACCTGCAATGATGCCGTTCTTGCCGAGGTCGATGGCGGCCCCGGTCATAGAGGCGGTAGCGCTGAGATTGCTCGGTTCGCCGTTGATGCCTTCATGGCCATCGATATCCATGGCGATGGTGCCAAGGGACGGATCGACCTTGGCGTTGCCATCATCGATCACCGGATCGTCGCGGAAAATGGGGTCCGAATCGAGTTCTACCGTCAGGGACGAGATCTGCATTCCGCCCGGACGCTCGGCATTGCCAGCCAGCGTGATGGTGCGCCCGTTGACGACGAGTTCGGCGTTGATCGTCAGTGCATCGGCCACGCGCTGAAGGGTGGCTGAACGAACGACGAAGGTCGTGGTCTTCTCCAGGCCCGGAAGAACGATCTCGACATTTTCCAGCGCTAGCCGCCTGGTCTGGCCGGAATCCAGTCCGCTGAAAGCGCGATGAAGACCTTCGAAGATCGCCGTCAGCACCTTGTCGGGATCAACGAGACCCTGCTCGTTCTTCAACCCGGCCGCCCAGTCCTGCTCGCCATTCTGCTGCAAGGCACCGGCCACGATGCGCGCGTCGGCAAGGGTGGCGTTGCCGATCTGGATGCGACCTTGCAGCAGTTGCAGCGGCGCAAGGCCGAAACGAACCTCGCCGGCCGAAATCTGCGGCCCACCTGGATTGACTGCGCCGAGCTTCAGGTCCGCGAGGCTCAGGGAGAGAAAGCGCGAGGAGTCGAAGGAAACGCCGAGCCGCCCCAGCGAAGCGGAAACCGGTTCACCCGCAAAGCGGCTGCCGCTTCGCTCGGCCTGTTCGCGCAAACGATCCATGCCGATGGACGGGATGCCGTAGACCGCAAGGAAGAACACGGCGGCCAAAAACAAGCCGATCAGAAGGCTGAAAACTACGCCAATGCGGTGAAGGTGGCGTCGCTTGCGGCGCTTGTGCTGAGGAGACGTCGCCACTTGCGGCCGGGCAGCAGAAGGCAAAGCGCCGAGATCAGCGATCTCGTTGCGCCGGAAGCGGATTCTCTGATGCTCGCGCGGCTCGTTTTCCAACGGGGTCGACGGTTCCTGATCGGCTGATGGACGAATCCGGCTGGGCTCTATATCTCGCGAGAAACGTCACGAGGTAAACGGGTTAGGTTATGGCTGAGCTACAAATTGGCGACACTGCACCGGATTTCGAACTCCCACGCGATGGGGGCGGAACTATGTCGCTGCAATCGCTGCGCGGCCGACCGGTGGTGCTTTACGCTTACCCCAAGGATGACACGAGCGGCTGCACGGCGCAGGCCATCGACTTCACGCGGCTGAAGCCGGACTTCGAACAGGCCGGCGTGACAGTCATCGGCATCTCGCCCGACAGCGTGAAGAAGCACGACAAGTTCAAGCAGAAGCACGAGCTCGGCATCGACTTGATCGCCAATGAAGAAAAGTCGGTGCTGGCGGCGCTCCATGTGTGGAAGGAAAAAAGCATGTACGGCCGCAAATATATGGGCGTCGAGCGCTCCACCTTCCTGATCGACAAGGACGGCAAGATCGCCCGGATCTGGCGCAAGGTTTCCGTACCCGGTCATGCCGAGGAAGTTCTGGAAGCTGCGCGTGCATTAAGCTGACTGTCAGAAACGCGTCACAGCAGGGCGGCTGAGCGACTTGTTTTTGTGCCTCCGCGTGATAGGTCATCCCCTGGCTTAAGGGGTGAAGGAGCGGACTTTGACCGTCATTCGCGCATTCCCGTCGCGCACCGTCGATACCGACACGCTGGGCGGGCGCTTGTCGCGCACGCGCGATGCGAGCGGGATCAGTCTGCAAACGCTGGCGCGGCGCGTCGGCGTGAAGAAGCAGACGATCATCGATTGGGAAAACGACCGTTCCGAACCAAATGTCGAGCGCCTGACGCTGGTTGCCAGCGTTCTCGATGTGACGCTGATGTGGCTGATGCATGGTGTTGGCGATGCGCCTGCCGACGAAATCGGCCCCGATCCCCTCGCCTCGATGACCGCCCAGATCGAGCGCCTGCGCCGCATCCACGAAGATACCGGGCAGATCATCGAGCGCTTGGGACGCGAGATCGAGCGGCTTCATCGCGGGGAATGATCGCCTGCTGACTTGCCAGTCATGAACGTCAAGCTGATCGCGGCTTTCGGAGGCTTTAAGCCTGTTCCCTGGCTGGCCTGGGGCCATAACAACATGGCGCCGCGACTCGTCCTGCATCCCGACAAAATTGAATATCGCCTGTTTCGAACGCGGCTCAGGCCCTACGCCGAGGTCGAGCTGGTCGATTATCGGAGCACATGGCGTACCTTCAACGTCGTGCTGAGCTTTGAAGGCGCTCTAACCACGTTTAACGGGAATACGGGTGAGGAACGAACTGCGCGCGAGGCGATCGCCTATCTGGCCGATCGCGGTTGCCTCTTGTCTGAACGAGCAAATCGCCTGCTGAAATCAACGCCGGCCTGATGCGACGTTCAACAGCCGGTCAGTTCGCCTTGGCGGCTTCGGGCGCCGGGACGTCCGAGGTCTTCTTGCAGGCCTTCAGCCACACGTCATAGACCGGGTGCTCCACGGCGTTGAGGCCGGGGCTTTCGGCGAACATCCAGCCGGTGAAGATGCGGCGGATCTTGCGGTCGAGCGTGATTTCGTCGACTTCCACAAAGGAGTCGGTCTTCGGCTCCTGGTTTTCCGGGCTGGCGTAGCAGACGCGTGGCGTCACTTGCAGCGCACCGAACTGCACGGTCTCATCGATATAAACGTCGAAATTGATGATGCGTCCGGTGATCTTGTCGATGCCGGCAAATTCCGCCACCGAGTTCTTAATGCGCTGGACAGGCACGGCAGGCTGGGGGGCTTCCGTTTCGGGAGCCGGCACCTGTCCCTGCGGGACCTCTTGTCCAGGCTGTAGTTGCTCGTCTTGCGGTGGCGTATCAAAACCCTGAATGCCTTCGAACCCCTGGGGCCCTTCTTGAGCCTGGGCTGCCGGTATGATCAGCATCGCGATCAAACCAGCCATCAGGCTCCGCTTCGCACTCAGCATCATTGATCCAATTCCACCGCAAGCCGCGAGGCACGGCCTTTTTCAACTGTCTCGCGTAGAGGAGAATTGTGGCGAGAAATCTCTTAAGCGCCCGTCGGGGAGATCAGCCGCCCGGCGTCCAAGCATCGTAATCGCCGGTAACCCGCGGACGCTCTTTCTCGTTCAGAATCGAGCCCTTTGGACGGTAAGCGCCAGCTGAGCCCGTAAGGTTCGGCGTATGAGCCTTCTCCCATTCGCGCGGCGTGTAGGTCTCGGCAGNNCGGAGTGTCGACGCGGTGATGCATCCAGCCGTGCCAGCCGGGCGGAATCGCCGACGCTTCGGCATAGCCGTTGAACACAACCCAGCGGCGCGGGTTTCCATCGGGATCCAGGCCGCCTTCGTAATAGATATTGCCCAGTGCATCCTGGCCGACTTGCTTGCCCTTGCGCCAGGTAAAGAAGCGCGTTCCGAGCGTTTNNAGAACTGGGTGAAGAACTTTGACATCACGTCATCCCTTAGGGCGGGTATCCGCTTGTTCGTTGGCCGCGTTATGGCGCTGACTGCCCGGCTTGGCAAGAAGGCGCACCGCTCAGACCAGTGACTTCTCGTAGATCAGCACGGTTCGCGGCAATGCGCGGCCATGTTCCTCACGCCCGACCTGGGTGAAGCCTTCGGTCTCATAGAAGGCGACGGCGCGGCTGTTCTTTTCTTCCACTTCCAAACGCAACAGCTGCGATTCGAAGAAGGACTGCTCGATCTCTTCCAGAAGCATGCCGCCGATGCCTCTGCCCTGAAAGGCCGGAAGAACATAAAGCTGGAACAGCGTTACGGTGCGCGCATCGTCGCCGATCGCTGCGGCGTAAGCGCAACCGCATAGCTGCTCGCCGTCATCGGCCACGAGATAATCCGACCGATCGCGATCAATCATCGCCTGCAAGGCCTTCGGCGAATGCCACTCGGCCGTCAGTTCTTCCACCATGGCGGGACCGTAGAGACCATCGTAGGTCGCGTGCCAGGTCTCGGCCAGTAGGGCGCGGATCGCGGGAATGTCCCGCGAACCCGCAGTGCGGACAAAAACGCTCACTCGGTGATCCCGAGCTTGGCCTTGACCAGGTCGTTGACGGCCTGCGGAGCGGCCTTGCCGCCAGTCGCCTTCATGACCTGACCCACGAACCAGCCGGCCATGCTCGGCTTGGCCCGGGCCTGCTCTGCCTTGTCGGGGTTGGCGGCGATCACATCATCGACAGCCTTCTCGATCGCGCCGGTATCGGTGACCTGCTTCAAGCCGCGCGACTCAACAAGCTCCCGGGGATCGCCGCCCTCGTTCCAGACGATCTCGAACACGTCCTTGGCGATCTTGCCGGAGATCGTGCCGTCCTTGATGAGGTCGACGATGGCGCCGAGCTGTTCCGGCGACACCGGTGAATCTTCGATGTCACGGCCGGCCTTGTTCAGCGCACCGAGCAGTTCGTTGATGACCCAGTTCGCCGAAATCTTGCCGTCGCGGCCCTTGGCGACCTGCTCAAAGTAAGCGGCGATCGCCTTTTCTGAAACGAGGATCGAGGCGTCATAAACCGACAGGCCGAGATCGTTGACGAGCCGGTTTCGCTTGTCGTCCGGCAGTTCCGGAAGATCGGCAGCCAACGCATCGACATAGGCCTGATCGAACTCGAGCGGCAGCAAATCCGGATCGGGGAAGTAGCGATAATCATGCGCTTCTTCCTTCGAACGCATGGAGCGGGTTTCGCCCTTATTGGGGTCGAACAACCGCGTTTCCTGGTCGATCTTGCCGCCATCTTCGAGGATCGCGATCTGGCGGCGGGCCTCGTAGTCGATGGCTTGGCCAACGAAGCGGATCGAGTTGACGTTCTTGATCTCGCAGCGCGTGCCGAACTCACCGCCTGGCTTGCGGACGGACACGTTGACGTCGGCGCGTAGCGATCCCTCGTCCATGTTGCCATCGCAAGTGCCGAGATAGCGCACGATGGTGCGCAGCTTGGTGACATAGGCTTTCGCCTCGTCGGCCGAGCGCATGTCGGGCTTCGACACGATCTCCATCAAGGCGACGCCCGAGCGGTTCAGGTCCACGAAGGACATGGTGGGGTGCTGGTCGTGGATCGACTTGCCAGCATCCTGTTCCAGATGCAGGCGCTCGATGCCGACCTCGATATCCTCGAAGTTGCCCTGACGATCCGGCCCGACCGAAATGATGATCTGGCCTTCGCCGACGATTGGCTGCTTGAACTGCGAGATCTGGTAGCCCTGCGGCAAATCGGGATAGAAGTAGTTCTTTCGGTCGAACACAGATTTGTGGTTAATCTGCGCCTTCAGGCCGAGGCCGGTGCGAACGGCTTGGCGCACGCATTCCTCGTTGATCACCGGCAGCATGCCGGGCATTGCCGCATCCACGAGGCTGACATTCTCGTTGGGTGCTGCGCCGAAGGTGGTGGATGCGCCGGAGAAAAGTTTGGCTTCCGACGTGACCTGCGCGTGGACTTCGAGGCCGATGATCACTTCCCAGTCGCCGGTGGCGCCGGGGATCAGGCGTTTGGGATCGGGCGTGCGGGTATCGACAATCGTCATGATGAAGGTCCGGTCGAGATCAAGCGGCCGCTGCGGCCGCATCACATAAGCCGTTTCGGCTAAAGCAATCGGCCGCGCTTCGCAAGGCAAGCCCAACGATCCAAGCTGTTCAACTCCGGGACTCCGTACAATTTGAACGGATCCCAGATCGAACAAACAGGCTGGGAACGGGCTCCGTTCAGGCCGTCGCGATGTAGAGCTTGATCTCTTCGCTCTCGCGTTCGACGTCTTCGATACGCAGTTTCACCACGTCGCCGATGGAAATAATACCGTCGAGCAGGCCATCGCGCTCCACCGGAAGATGGCGGAAGCGGCCATTGGTCATGATCTCCAGCAATTCGCTGGTTGTCTGGTTCTCGCTGCAAGTCGTGACATGGCTGGTCATGACAGCCGAAACACGCTGCTCCAATGCCAGCTCACCGTCACGGCCGACAACCCGCACAATGTCGCGCTCCGACAAGATGCCGGCAATCCGGCCGTCGCCATCGGTGACGACAAGCGCGCCGATCCGTTGTTCGCCAAGGCTTTTGGCAGCGTCAGCCAGGGTTTGATCGGGGCCTATCGTTGCGACGGCCCGGCCTTTGGTTTCCAGGATTTTTCGTACGGTCATGCGCTTGCTCCTCCGGTTCGCGCCACCCGCCCATCGCTATTGTGCGATGGTGAAGAGGCATGGTGCCAAGCTTGGAGCGGTGTGGCAACGGCGTTAAGCCAAACGCACCCTTTGAGGCTGCCGTTCACCGAACAGACCGATGAAGAGGAAACCAACGAGAAAGCCGCCGACATGCGCTTCCCAGGCAACCGCACCCATGTCCTCGGGCGTCAGATAGCCCAAACCGGAAATCAGGTTGACGGCCATCCAGACCACCAGAAACACGATCACCGTGCGCGAGGTCAGGCTCTCCACGATCGTCAGCGGCGGACCGGAAAAGCGCCCGCGACCCAAGCTTCGGTCAATGTTGAACCCGAAGCGCGCCGCAGCACCCATCATGCCGGAGATCGCGCCTGAAGCGCCTACCAGCGGAATTTCCGAACCGGCATGCAGAGCATAATGCAGGGCCACCGCGCCCCAGGCAGTCACCAGCCAGAAGGCTAGAAAACGCAAGGCACCCAAACGGTTAGCGAGCGGAGAACCGAACGCGGCCAGCCAGACCATGTTGACGATCAGATGCGACCAGCCACCATGAAGGAAGGCGTAGGTAATCGTGCTGGTCACCGCATAGATGTCGAAGAGGTAATCACCGGAATAGCGGATAGGGATGAAGGCCGCGCGCACCAGCAGGCTTACGTCCTGCTCCTCTGTCAGAAGATAAAGGCGCACCAGATGAACGCCCGCGCAAAGCGCGATCATCAGCAACACGGCGCCGGGTATGTTGAACACGGGCTCGCGCGGCGGGGTAAGGACCTGGGCGGGTTCGACCGCGGCGGCGCGGTGATTCTCTTCTGGGATGCTCATCGCCCCTAGATCGGCCTAAAAAGAAGGCCGTTCAAGGTTTCCCTTGAACGGCCTGGTCGAGCCCCCACGCTCCCCCAAAACTTTGCTGTAACCGCGCTTCTCTGCGGTTGTTGCAACCTTGGCCTCCACTTCGCGCCAAAGCAATTGAAACCCTTTGTTAACCTTAACTGACCTGCTCCGTGAACAAGCAAGGAGCGTGACTGGCACGGTTCCTGCTGCGCACAGCATGAAATGCGCCGGGTGGCTCCAACTTGTTCACCGATGGCACACCGCCGGCGATCATGGAGAACAGGAACTTATGAGACTGCAGGGTTCGATAGAGCTATTCCAGTACTGGAATCGGCTGCGCGATGGGCGCCCTGCTCCGCTACGCACGGAGATCGAGCCAGCGGACATCAAGAACCTGCTTGCCGACACGTTCATCCTTGAACTGGATACGCGCGGGGGTCCCGTGTTCCGTCTGGCAGGCACGCGTCTTTGCGCAACCTATGGCCGCGAGCTGAAAGGCTACTCTTTCGCGTCCATGTGGACGCCGCGCGACCAGAAGATTGTCGCGCGTTTGTCCAACAACGCGTTCCACGACAAGAACGTGGTTTCGATGAGCTTTCGCGGTGTCAGCGAGACCGGTCGCGAGCATTTGTTCGAACTGCTGCTTCTACCGATCGAGGGCGGTCGCGACAGTCTGCGCGCGCTTGGCATCGTGAGCGCCAAGGAGCGGCCGTTCTGGATGGGTGCGGACCCGATCTGCGAGAATGTGCTCCAGTCGGTGCGTGTCATCGATCCCGAGATCGAGCCGATCTTCCTCAAGAACCGGCCGGCCATCGAAGTGCCCTCGCTGGCGCCGGGCGATCGCCACTTCAATCCGCTTGATGTGTTTTCCGGGCCAGGTCGGCGCATCCGTCACCTCGTCGTTCTGGATGGTGGACGCGGCGAATGATGGGGATGACGATCCCCATCTCATGAACGGAACCGGAACACAGGTCGCGTACTGACGCTTGCCGTGCCATATTGTGCGGTGATTCGCAGTACCGGGACCTGGTTTGGAATGACCGATACAAACGACCTCTTCGGATTATTCGATGCTCCACAGGCACGTGCCAAGTCGAAGCCGGTTGATCCGATCCTGCAGGCTGCGCGTGAGCGCGCTGCAAAAAAGACCCTGCCGAACGTAACGCCGGAAGCACCCGCAGCCGAGACGCCGCCCCCACCACAGCCTGTGGCGGTTGCTCCGCTCGCGGCACCG
>DCDI01000166.1:0-6704 GCA_002316345.1 Phyllobacteriaceae bacterium UBA1059
ACCAGCCCCCGCCCCTCGCGGGGCTGCGCCTCGTCGAGGACGGCGGCACCCCACAGCAGCCACCAGCGCGAACTGCCCATCAATCCGCGCCGCGATCCGGTGCACGCCGCCGATGAAGGCGCCCTGCCCGCCGCCCACCATGCCAAGGCGGATCGGCTTGTTGTCAGCGTCCACCATGGCTCAGGCGATCCCCATCATCTTGCGCAACGCCGCACGATCCGTGTTGCCGCCGGCGAAATCGTCGAACGCCTTTTCGGTCACGCGGATGATGTGGTTTTCGATGAAGTGCGCCCCTTCCGCCGCCCCATCTTCCGGGTGCTTCAAACAGCATTCCCATTCCAGCACCGCCCAGGAATCGTAATCATACTGCGCAAGCTTGGAGAAGATGCCGGTGAAATCCACCTGCCCGTCGCCCAGCGAGCGGAAGCGTCCGGCGCGGTTGATCCAGGGCTGGTAGCCGGAATAAACGCCCTGTCGCCCATCCGGATTGAACTCGGCATCCTTTACATGGAAGGCGCGGATGCGCTC
The DNA here is from genome assembly GCA_002316345.1 of Phyllobacteriaceae bacterium UBA1059. GTDB lineage: Bacteria > Pseudomonadota > Alphaproteobacteria > Rhizobiales > Rhizobiaceae > Tianweitania. Next base: position 529 of record DCDI01000166.1, read on the forward strand.
ATGATAAAGGTCGATGAAGGCGAGATAATCCAGCTGTTGCAGCAGGAAGTGCGAGGGGTCGTAATTGATCGCGCAGCGCTTATGTCCGCCGACCGCATCCAGAAACATTTCGAACGTCGCGCCGTCGAACACGTCTTCGCCCGGATGCAGCTCGAAGGCGACATCCACGCCGTGCTCTTCATAGATGTCGAAGATCGGCTTCCAGCGCCGCCCGAGCTCGCCGAACGCTTCTTCGATCAGCCCTTCGGGCCGCTGCGGCCAGGGATAAAGGTAAGGAAAGGCCAGCGCGCCGGTGAACGCCACCACCGTATCGAGGCCGAGATTGCGCGACGCCTTGGCCGCGAGCTTCATCTGCTCCACCGCCCAAGCCTGCCGCGCTGACGGATTGCCACGCACCTCCTGCGGTGCAAACGCATCGAACTGCGCGTCATAGGCCGGGTGCACTGCGACCAGCTGCCCCTGCGTGTGCACCGAAAGCTCGGTGATCTCCACACCGCCCTCGGCGCAGATGCCCTTCACCTCCTGGCAATAATCAGCCGACTCGGCCGCCTTGCGCAGATCGAACAGCTTGCTTTCACCCGACGGGATCTGCACGCCCTTGTAGCCGAGCCCGCCTGCCCACTTTGTTATATTTGGCAGCGTATCGAACGGCGCGGCATCCCCTACGAATTGCGCAAGAAAGATGCCCGGACCCTTCATCGTCTTCGGCATGGATGCCTCCCATTCCCTGATGTCGTGCTGCTGTTGGACTTAGACCGCAATGCCCGCGCACAGAAGCACGAATTTGGGTGTGGCGTCCGAAGTGGAACAGCTTTGCGTCAAAATGGGCATGCGCGCATGCGTCAGGCTCGACACGCCCCGGAGCGCGGCCTAGACGGAGCCGATATCAACGGTGTCGCCATGCTGCCGATCGTCCTGCACAACTATTACCGCTCCTCCACCTCCTACCGCGTGCGCATCGCGTTGGCGATGAAGAGCATGAGCTTCACCTATGTCGCACGCGCCATCCGCGCCGGCGGGAATCGCATGCCGGATTATCTCGCGATGAACCCGCAAGGTCTCGTGCCGACGATGGTGTGGCCAGATGGAACCGTGCTCGGGCAGTCGCTCGCCATCATCGAATTTCTGGACGAAATCCGCCCCACCCCGCCGCTGCTGCCATCGGATCCGTTCGGCCGCGCGCGCGTGCGCATGCTGGCGCAGATGATCGCCAGCGACCTACATCCGGTGAACAACTTCCGCATCCTAGACACGCTGCGCGAGCGCTATGATGCCGACGATGCTGAGATCGCCGACTGGTTCGCGACCTGGGTGCGCGCAACCTTCGAGCCGCTAGAAACGCTGCTGTCCACCAGCCCGGAGACCGGCAGCTTCTGCCATGGCGACACGCCGGGCCTGGCCGACATCTGCCTTGTGGCGCAGGTCGTGAACAACCAGCGCTACCAGGTTGATATGGCTCCCTATCCCGTCATCACCCGCATCGTGGATGAGTGCCTGAAGCTGCGCGCCTTCATCGACGCGCATCCAAGCCGGCAGCCCGACGCCGAATAGCGGTGATTAATCCTACTGCGGTGGCGGCGGGGTGGAACCCTGCTGCTTGTTGAAGCCGTCCTGCAGCTCGTTCATCGCCGTCTTGATCCGCTCGCGCAGGATGTCGACGGAAGCCGAGCCGGAACGCTGCATGATCGTGCCGAGCTCGCCGGCATTCTCCACCGCCGCTTCGAAAGCCTTGCGGGCCAGATCGACCTGGCTCGTCATCAACTCCTGCGGTGAGCCGGAAAGCTTGATGCCGCGCGCATTCTCGGTCGCCTGGCTGATCATGCTTTGCAGCATCTCGCGCTGGCGGTTCATCAGCGCCGAAGTGCCTTCTGCAGTGGCGCGGGCTGATTGTTCCAACGCTTCGAGGTTGCGGCGGTGATGGGCGATGATCCGATCCACATCGAAGTTGGGAATGGGAAGCGTTTGTCCCAGCCGCGTGAACATGTCGATGATCGAGTCTGAAGTCGGTTGCTGCGCCATTGTCTCCTCCCTATTGAACAGGTTACCTGTCGTTAACCTAAGTCGCGCGGGCACGAAGGCAAAGGCCGGTCAGCTGAGAAAAAGCACGTCGATCGTGTGCAGCGCGATGCCGGCCAGCCCGCCGATCGCCATGCCGTTGAAGCGGATATATTGCAGGTCGCGACCGATATTCAGCTCGATCACCTGCGTCAGCTGGCCGAGATCCCAGCTGCGAACCTGCTCGGAAATGAAGGTCGACACGCCGCTCTTCTGGCTTTCCACGAAGGAAGCGAGCGCCACCACGAAGCCCTCGTTCATGTCGCGGCGAATATTGGCATCATCGGCAAGGCTGCGCCCGACTTCCACGAAGATGCCCGTCAGATGTGTCCGCAGCATAGATTCGGCAGCACCCACATCCCGGTCGATGAAGCCCCGCAATTCCTTCCACAGCCCGTCGGCCAAGGTGGCCAGCTCTGGGCGCGCTAGAAGGTTGCGCTTCAGCTCCTCGGCGCGCTCGCGGTAATCAGGCGAGTTGCGGAGATTGTCGATGAAGCCCGCGACGAAGCGGTCGAACTCATGCCGCATTGGATGGTCGTCATCGGCCTTGATGTCGTCGATCAGGCTCGCACCCGAATGCACGATCTTCTTCAAGAGATAGGCGTCGGCACGGAAGAAGTTGGCCAGCGTCGGCAATTCCTTGCGGATGCGGTCGCGCAAGGCATCCTGTGCATCATCATCCGTCAAAAAGCCGCCCAGCATCCCGATCAGCTCATCGAACAAACGCTGGTGCCGGCGCTGTTCGGTGAAGGTCGAAAGCAGATCCGCCGCAAGCGGCGCCACATCGATCTTCTCGAGCTGGTCGGTCACACGCTTCAGCAGAAAACCGCGCAGACCGGTATTCTCGACCGCCGCCAGCATCTTCGGCATCAATCGTGCGACGAACTCCGACAAGCCCTCTGAGCGCTTCGAATCAGACAGCCAGTCCGCGACAAGCGCCGCGAAGTCGACCTCCTGAAGCTTCTTGCGCACCGGACCCGGCGCGAGAAAGTTCGTCTCGATGAAGCGGCCGAGATTGTCGGCGATCCGGGTCTGATTAGACGGGATGATCGCCGTATGCGGGATCGGCAATCCAAGGGGATGCCGGAACAGCGCCACCACCGCATACCAGTCCGCTAGCCCGCCAATCGCGGCGGCTTCCGCGAAGGCGCCGATAAATCCCAGCACGGGCGACACATCGGCATAGATGCGGCACAGCACGAAAACGAGGACACAAAGCGCAAGCGCGGCCGTCGCCACCGTCTTCACGCGCCGCAAGGCACGCGCTTTTTCAACATCGGTTGCAGATTGGATAAGGGGAGCGTCCGATACCATCAAGCCGCTCGCTGCTGGTCGATCATGCCTGTCATGTCCTGCCATGTAGGCAGGCGCAAGCTTAGAACCAGCCGCGAATCGTCACTTAGGCGAATTCGCGCACCGGCTGTTCGCCCGACTCGCTGGTCAAGATGATGGGCAGCGCACTTTCTTCCACTGGCGATAACACCACCGTGCCGGTCGTTTCACCATCCATGAAGCGCAGATGCGCACCGAATGAGCGCGCAAGCCGGCGCATGGCGACATTGCCGGGGTGAGTCGTGACCTTGAGCTGAATATAGCCGAGCGCCTGCGCATGGCCGATGATGCGGCGAAACAGCCGGCGGCCGAGGCCATGATGCTGAAGGTCGCGCTCGACGCTGAAGGCGATCTCACCTGTTGGGATTTCGAACTCAGGCCGCTCATGCAATTCGGCGGCACCGAGCACATGGTCGTCTTCCACATAGGCGACGACTGTTGCGCCTTCACCGAAGCAGCGATCCGCATAGGCGGCGACAAAGCCTTCCGACGTTCCACCATTGAACCGGTCATGCCGGCTTTCGCCATCCAGCCGCAGCAGATGCTCCTTGAAGCGGCAACGATCCGATGGCCGCAACTGGCGTATCACGCCCGGAAAGGCTAAAGGTGCGGATGAGGCAGAAGTCATGTCAGCTCCACAGGGGTCCTCCCCGAGCGATTGGCCCGACACCCCTCATATTGTGCATTGCAACATAATTTTCAAGCAGACAGCACGTCGCAGTTTTTTCTCTGGAATAATTCTAAACTAGGTCGCATAGTAAGAACACACGAAGCGGGAACGTCCGATGCGTCTGACACGACAAACCAATTACGCGATCCGGATCCTGATGTACTGCGCGGCCAATGACGGTCGCCTCAGCCGGATTCCCGAGATCGCTGCTTCTTACAATGTTTCCGAGCTGTTTCTGTTCAAAATTCTGCAACCGCTCGTGGAACATGGCTTCATCACCACAGTTCGCGGGCGCAATGGCGGCGTAAAGCTTGCCAAGCCGGCCACCGACATCACCTTGTTCGATGTGGTGCGCGTGACGGAAGAAGGCTTCTCCATGGCGGAGTGCTTCGATGCCGACTCGGACTGCCCGCTGATCGACAGTTGCGGCTTGAACGCGTCGCTGCGCCGCGCGCTCGGCGCCTTCTTCGAGGTTCTGGCGGGCGTTTCGATCGCGAGCCTCGCCACGCCTGAAAGCGACATTCACCGTCGACTCGGCCTGCCTGACCTCAAGGACAAGCCGGCTGCCGTTGCCGAACTCAAGAAGGCCAGCTGAGTTAGTGCTGGTTCTAGCNNGCGCACACAGCGCGGTTTTTTTCGTTTCTACAGGTCCGTAGAGCTTACTTATTGAGGATAAGCTTGCCCTGGCGGGTGATCTTCAGCCGGTAAAGCGAACCGCGATGCTCGATCCCGATTTCCGTTTCGCCGTGGAAAAGGCTGTCGCTTGCCAGCGTGCGCACGGACCGCAAAACCGGTTGCCGATGCTCGATCGGGATCATGGAGATCGCACGAGACTGGGGCCGGAATTCCATGCGGGTTGCGGTAATCGACATCGCTCTCTCCTTCGTGTCGAGGCGGCAGGACCTCCCGCCGCGATTACCTGACTACGATTATCATGTTTTAAACGACGCGCAAGACCTGTATGGGTATTGTGAGATCGAAACATGTGAGGATGATCGGAATGAGACTGGGGACAATCATCGCGGCTGCAACGGCGAGCACGCTGATGATGCTGGGGTCGGGTGGCAATGTCTTGGCGCAGTCCGCGCCGTCCTTGTCGCTGGAATTCAATGGGCTGGAAAAGTCTGATAATGGCTGCCGCCTGACCTTCGTGGTCAATAACGGCTTCCCGAACACGCTGAACCGCGCGGCTTTCGAGATCGCGATGTTCAACACGGAAGGCGCGGTGGACCGCCTGACCGTGCTGGAGTTCAAGGAACTGCCGGCGGGCAAGACCAAGGTCACCCGCTTCAACCTGGCCGGTGCGGATTGCGCCAAGATCGGCCGCATCCTGGTCAACGAAGTCACCGACTGCACCGGCGAAGGCGTCGACACGGCAACCTGCCGCGCAGCCTTGAAGACCAATTCGCGCGCTGGCTCAGTTCAGTTCGGGCTCTGAGATTTACGGGAGAAAGCGACGATGTATGTAGCGATGAACCGCTTCAAGGTGGTGTCGGGTTCGGAAGCCGACTTCGAGGCTGTGTGGAAGAACCGCGATTCCAGGCTGAACGAAATGGAAGGCTTCAAGACCTTTCACCTACTGCGTGGGCCCTTAAACGAGCAGGAAGGCTACACGCTCTACGCTTCCCACACGATCTGGGAAAACGAAGAAGCCTTCCGCGCCTGGACGCGCTCGGAGCACTTCCGCGCCTCCCACCGCAACACCGGCGACTCGAAGCCGGCCTATATCGGTCATCCCCAATTCGAGGGTTTTACGCCCGTCGAAGGCGCCTGATCGCCGTCGGCGCAGAACGCGCTCATCAACGCTAAACGAAAAACGCCCGCATCGCTGCGGGCGTTCTTGTAACCAGGCAATAGCGCCCGATGTTTCCATTGGGCCAAGGCATCTTAAAGCCCGCTTGAAGCCCCGCTGAAACCCGTCCCGCCTTCCGACGACCCGGCCAACAGGCTGGCATTGCCGCCGGCCGCCGTCGTGTCCACGCACACAGCGCGTTCATGCGCATAGGCCGTCGGGTTGAACACCTCAGAAATCACCGGGATGATCGCGCCCGAACGGCGGGCAAGACCCTGCCGAAGCGCCCGCAACGCCTCTCCATCGCCAGCGAAGGCCACGGCATCA
>DCDI01000166.1:6749-6998 GCA_002316345.1 Phyllobacteriaceae bacterium UBA1059
TCAGCCCTGAAAGCAAACGCGTCGCGCCATTGGCAACCGCCAGCACGCTGTTGCCCGCAGCCAGCGCCTGCACCACCTGCGCCATCAGCGCGTCCGCATCCGGCCCGAGGCAAAGCACCCGGCCGCGTGGATAAAGCTGCAGCGTGTTGCCCTCACCCGTCGGCCCTAGCAGATCGACCGGACCATATTCGGTCGAAGCCGCCACGCTCATCGCCGCCCGCGCCTTGCCGCGCAGAACCTTGCGCAGCG
>DCDI01000073.1 GCA_002316345.1 Phyllobacteriaceae bacterium UBA1059
ACCGAAGCGGGTGGCGAGTGTTCCGGCATCCACGCCCGAGGCGCCGCGCCGGCCCGACCGCCCGCGCAGCGAAAGCTATTACGACACCAAGAGCCAGGTCTTTTCCGCGCTGATCGACACGATCGACCTGTCGCAGCTGGCCAAGTTGGACCCCGAAACGGCGCGCGAGGAAATCCGCGACATCGTCAACGATATTATCGGCATCAAGAATTTCGCGATGTCGATTGCCGAGCAGGAAGAACTGCTCGAAGATATCTGCAACGACGTACTGGGTTACGGACCGCTCGAGCCGTTGCTGGCACGCGACGACATCGCCGACATCATGGTCAATGGCTCGCGGCAGGTGTTCATCGAAGTGAACGGCAAGGTCGAGCAGACCGGCATTCGCTTTCGCGATAACCAGCAGCTCCTCAATATCTGCCAGCGCATCGTGTCGCAGGTCGGCCGGCGCGTCGATGAAAGCTCGCCGATCTGCGATGCGCGTTTGCCGGACGGATCGCGTGTTAACGTCATTGCCCCGCCCTTGGCGATCGATGGCGCAGCCCTCACGATCCGAAAATTCAAGAAGGACAAGCTGACGCTCGACCAGCTGGTGCGCTTCGGTGCGATCTCGCCGGAAGGGGCGGAGGTCCTGAAGATCATCGGCCGGGTGCGCTGCAATGTCGTGATTTCCGGCGGTACGGGCTCCGGCAAGACGACGCTGTTGAACTGTCTGACCAACTATATCGACCGCGACGAGCGCGTCATCACCTGCGAAGATTCTGCCGAGTTGCAGCTGCAGCAGCCGCATGTGGTGCGCCTGGAAACGCGCCCGCCGAACCTCGAAGGCGAGGGCGAGGTAACGATGCGCGATCTCGTGAAGAACTGCCTGCGTATGCGGCCCGAACGCATCATCGTCGGCGAAGTGCGCGGACCGGAAGTGTTCGATCTGCTGCAGGCCATGAACACCGGCCATGACGGCTCGATGGGCACGATCCACTCCAACAGCCCGCGCGAATGCTTGAACCGCGTGGAATCCATGATCGCCATGGGCGGCTTTTCCCTGCCGCAAAAGACAGTGCGCGAGATCGTGGTCGGTTCCGTCGACATCATTATCCAGGCCGCGCGTTTGCGCGATGGCTCGCGCCGCATCACGCACATCACGGAAGTGGTGGGCATGGAAGGCGATGTGGTGATCACGCAGGACCTCGTGCTCTACAACATCAAGGGCGAGGACCAGAATGGCCGCCTGATCGGGGAGCATGTGTCGACCGGGATCGGACGCCCCGCCTTCTGGGATCGCGCCCGCTATTATGGCGAGGAAGCACGCCTGGCCGCAGCACTCGAAGCCATGGAAAAGCGGGCTGCATGATGTTCGGCGGGGCACGCAGATGAGCACATCGATCCTGCTTCTCGTGCTTCTGGCTGGCGTCAGCGCCGGCCTTGTCGCCTATGTCTTTTTGTTCGACCGCATTGCCGCGGAAAAGAAGGCCGGGCGCCGGCTGGAAACGGTGAAGGCAGCCGACACGTCGCGCGCCAACGTCAAGGCCACGCGCGATCGCGCCGCCGAAATCGCCAAGCGCCGCAAGTCGGTTCAGGACTCGCTGAAGGATCTCGAGGAAAAGCAGAAGATCCGGGACGCCAGTACCAGGAAGCCGCCGCTGAAGATCCAGATCCGCCAGGCCGGCATGACGGTGGCGATGGATCGCTTCTATCTTTATTCCGTGCTGAGCGGCCTCGGTCTGACGCTCGTCGCCTTCATCCTCGGCATGCCGATCTATCTTCTGCCAGGCGTGCTTCTGGCCGGCGCCGTGGGCTTGCCGCGCTGGTTCGTGTCCTTCAAGCGCAAACGGCGCGTGAAGGCTTTCTTGGCCGAGTTTCCCAATGCGCTGGACGTGATCGTGCGCGCCGTCAAATCCGGTCTGCCGCTGAATGACGGCATCCGGTTGATCGCGCATGAAAGCCGCGAGCCGGTGAAGACCGAGTTCCGCCGCATCGTGGAAGCGCAGCAGTTGGGCCTTTCCGTGCCGGAAGCGGCCATGCGCATGGGCGAAACCATGCCCTGCCCGGAAGCCAACTTCTTTGGCATCGTGATCCAGATCCAGAGCCAGGCCGGCGGCAACCTGTCGGAAGCGCTGGGCAACCTGTCGCGCGTGCTGCGCGACCGCAAGCGCATGAAGGACAAGGTCAACGCACTGTCGATGGAAGCCAAGGCCTCCGCCGCCATTATCGGCGCACTGCCCTTCATCGTGGCGATCCTCGTTTATCTTTCGAGCCCGGCTTACATCATGCCGCTTTTCACCACGAGCACGGGCAATCTGATCCTTGTCGTCTCCGGTATCTGGATGTCGATCGGCCTGTTCGTCATGCGCAGCATGATCAATTTCGAGGTCTGATCGCGATGATGGATGCGATCTATTCCGTGGTGGAAGATCCGGCCGTCGCCATGGCGGTGCTGGTATCGCTGGCGGTGTTTGCCACGATCTACACGGTGCTACCCGCCTTCAGCGGCGGTTCTTCGCTGAAGGTGCGGATGAAGACGGTGGCTCTGGAACGCGACGAGTTGCGTGCCAAGCAGCGTGCGCGCCTGGCGGCCGAGGCAGATCGTCGCCGCAAGGGCGGTGGTTTGCGCGAGGAACAATCGGTCGGCATGCGCGCGGTGGTGGACCGGCTCGATCTTCGCCGTGCCTTGGCGGATGAAAGCACGGTCAATTCCCTGCGCGTGGCCGGTTTTCGCGGCCAGAACCCGCTGACGCGCTTCCTTTTCTTCCGCCTGGTGCTGCCCTTTGTGGGCTTGGCGCTGGTGTTGTTTTACCTGCTGGTGATGGGCGGGCTGGCGGAGAAGCCGTTTTTCATCAAGGCCTTCGTTTGCGTGCTGGGCGCTTATGCCGGCTTCTATCTGCCGGTGCTTTACGTCACCAACCGCGCTTCCAAGCGCAAGGCCTCGATCCAGGCCGCTTGGCCGGATGCGCTCGATTTGATGCTGATCTGCGTGGAATCCGGCATGTCGATCGAGGCTGCCTTCCGCAAGGTGGCGGAAGAAATCGGCGCGCAGTCGGTCGAGCTGGCGGAAGAGTTTATCCTCACCAATGCCGAGCTGTCCTTCCTGCAGGAACGCCGGCAGGCCTATGAGAATCTCGGCGCACGCACGGGACTGGAAACCGTGAAGAGCGTGACGCAGGCGCTGATCCAGGCAGAGCGCTACGGCACGCCCGTGTCGTCGGCACTGCGCGTGTTGGCGCAGGAAAGCCGCGAGTTGCGCATGAACGCGGCCGAAAAGAAGGCCGCAGCCCTGCCGCCGAAGCTGACCGTACCGATGATCCTGTTCTTCCTGCCGGTGCTGTTTGCCGTGATCTTAGGGCCGGCGGGCATTCAGGTGTCGGAACGGTTTGGATCAGGCGAGGCCGCGCGGCCAGCTGAGTAGCAGTTCAGAGACTGCTGCCGACACGAAGACGAAGGATCGTCGTTCGTGCTATCAAAGCGATACTCGATCGAGAGTCACGACATGATAGCCTTTGTTCAAGTCATCATCGGAGTGGTGCTAGGCAGCCTCATTATCGCGCTGTGCTTCTTCATTGGCTTGAGATTGAAGAAGCCGCGGTTGCCGAAACCGCTCCCTGGATCAGCAGACCAAACCGTTTACGGATCAAGCGCCCCAACGTCCTTCGGGGATTAGAAGGGTGCATATCCGAGTACGGACGTCTTCGTTGCCAGGTCTATAAACCTGCCACTCCTTGCATCGGCCGCCGGAACCCCGTCGGGCCACCATACAGATACCCGATCCGCTCCACGGCGGCCGACAATGATTCACGGGTGACACACATCGTGTGGCCGCTGGCATGGATGATTTCATCGGGGCCGGTGACGATGGCGACGTGGCCTTTCCAGAAGACGAGGTCACCGCGCTTGAGGAGCGCCATGTCGGGGCCGGGCTGGACGCCTTCGCCTATTGTGCTGGCCTGCATGTCGGTGTCGCGCAGGGCATAAAGGCCGGCCATGCGCATGGATAGCTGCACGATGCCGGAACAGTCGATGCCGAAGCCGGAGGAGCCGCCCCAGAGATAGGGCGTGTTGATGAGGCTTTCGGCGACATCGACATAATCGAGCACCGCATAGGGCAGGGGCTGCAGGTGCTTGGTGATCAGCGCCTCGCCGTTTTCCAGCAGGGAATAGCCGGTGCCGCGCGTCTCGGCTTCGCCAGTGATATGAACGAGGCTGCCGATCGACAGGCTGCGGCGGCGAGGAAAGCGCAGGTCGGGGCCGGGATACACGAAGGTGCGCGGCGCGGTCACGACATGTGTGGGCTCTACCAGAACCGGCGCTAACGCTTCCGCCTGGACATAACCGACATAGCCATCCGCAGCCTGGATCCAGGCGAAGCCGTCGGCCTGGTCGAACACGCGCACGTCCTCGCCATGAAGGATCTGGGTGTCCATGCCGGCTTCGAGCGTGGGTTGCCGGAGAAGGTCGGCGACGGGAGCGACGATGCGGGCGGGCTGGCCTTCCACGTAATCGCGGGCTTCCACCTGGCCGCTGAGGCGGATGTCGGCGAGATCGTCGCGGAAGGCATGAAGGCGGCGATCGAGGGTGGTCATGTCGGTAAGTCCCGTGCTTTGGCAATGATGATGTCGCCGATCCCCTCGACGAACAATGAACCTTCAACGGTACGGCGTACGAGAACGTTGCGCCGGTCCGTTTCGTCGCGATGGCGCGACACGAGCTTCAGCGCGCCCATCGTGTCGAGTGCGCGCGTGATCACCGGCTTGGTGACGCTGAGCTTGGCGGCAAGCCCGCGGATCGTATGCGGCGGCGGATCGAGGTAGATGGTGAGCAGGATCGCCATCTGGCGCGTGGTGAGATCCGGCGCGTCATTGAGCACCTGCGCGAGCAAGGTGGAGCGCCACAATCCGAGTGCCTGTCCGGGACGCAAAGTAACCGGCATCGCCTAAGCGCTCGCATTCGTTTCGGATCCGTATCAAGCTAGATCAGGCTCGAAGCCTATGCAAGCGCCGGCTTGGGCGTCAGGCGCCGAACCGACGGGTCAGGAACCGCTCGAGCGCACGGATACCCTGCGCTTCGCCGCCGACCGGGCAGTGGGGGCGATCGGTTGGGTTCCAGCCATAGATGTCGAAATGTACCCAGCTATGGGCTTTCTCCACGAACTTGCGCAGGAACAACGCTGCCGTGACCGCGCCGGCCATGCCGTCGGCATTGACGTTGTTGGTGTCGGCGATCTTGGAAGCAAGGCGGGCGGCATAGGGCTTGTAGAGCGGCAGGCGCCAGAGCGGGTCGGCGCTAGCATCGGCTGCAGTCGCGATGTCGAAGGCAAGCGCGGTGTCTTCGGTAAAGAAGGGCGGCACATCGGGTCCGAGCGCCACGCGGGCGGCACCCGTCAGCGTCGCCATGTCGATCAGGAGGTCGGGGCTTTCCTCGTCGGCCAGCGCCAGGGCATCGGCCAGAACCAAGCGGCCTTCCGCATCGGTGTTGCCGACTTCCACCGTTATGCCCTTGCGGCTTTGCAGGACATCGCTCGGGCGGAAAGCGTTGCCTGCGATCGAGTTTTCAACGGCGGGGATCAGAACGCGCAGGCGAATGTCGAGCTTGGCTTCCATCAGCATGGAAGCGAGGCCCAGCACGTTGGCGGCGCCACCCATGTCCTTCTTCATGAGCAGCATGTTGCTGGCCGGCTTGATGTCGAGGCCGCCGGTGTCGAAGCACACGCCCTTGCCGACCAGCGTCACCTTGGGCGAACCGCTGCGGCCCCAGGTCAGGTCGATCAACCGCGGCGCCTGGTCGGAGGCACGGCCAACGGCATGGATCATCGGGAAATTGGCCTTGAGCAGGCCGTCACCCGATGTCACCTCGACCCTGGCTTTGAAGCGCGAAGCAAGGGCGCGGACGGCGTCTTCCAGCTGGGCCGGGCCCATGTCGTTGGTCGGTGTGTTGATGAGATCGCGTGCCAGAAACACGCCATCGGCAATGCGGCTCACATGCGCGGCATCGACATCGTCGCCGACGGCCACACGCAGCGCACGCGTCGGCTTCTTGCCGTAGCGCTCGAAGGAATAGCTACCCAGAACCGTGCCGAGCGCGGCGAGTGTCGCGTCACCGGGGACATCGGAAAAATACCAGTCGCCGGCAGGCAGAGCGCGGGCAAGTGCGCCACTGGACAGCGCGGTCAGCCCACCTTCATCAGAGGCGCCCATGCCGCAAAGCGCGCCGCCGAGCTGGCCACTGTCGGTCGGAAAGCAAAGAACGCGGCCGGCTTCGCCCGAAAACTCATGCAACTTTGCCCATTCGCGGGCTGCCGTCGGCCAAGCCGCGTCAGACCCGTTCTTCGCAACCAGATAGATCGGCAGTGCCTTGTCCGGGCGCTTGGAAAGAAGTTCAACGGGCATGACTCGAGTCCACTCTGATGTGCGTTCGGCTGAGGCTGTTCTAAGAGCGGGAAGGGCGGCTGTCGACCTCGGGCAGAACGCCAGTGAAAGCAAGGATGCTGTTTAACGCTCCGTTAGGGTTAACGGAATATTGCTGATGCGGCAGGGCAAGAGCAGGGGGCGCCGCAGATGTCCGTCAATCGTCAGACAGTGTTTACGGCCGAGCCTTTGCTCAAGGCCGGCTTGGCCCTGATGCTGGCAGCCGGCGTTGCGGCCTGTTCACAAACCAGCCGCGAAACGACGGGCTCGATCGCTCCCGCAGCCTCGGGCCGTTCGGTCGAGCAAATGTCGAGTGCGGAGTTGCAGGGTGTCGCGCAGCGGCTCGGCCAGTCCTACGCCAAGCAGCCAAGCGACAAGGCGACAGCGCTGCGCTACGCCGCGGTTCTGCAGATGAGCGGCAGCACCGATCAGGCGCTGGCGGTGATGCGCAAGTCGGCGATCGACCATCCCAAGGATCGCGACGTGCTGGCGGCCTACGGCAAGGCGTTGGCAGCCGACGGTCAGTTCGAGCCGGCCTTACAGGCGGTGCGCCGTGCGCAAACCCCGGAATATCCGGACTGGCGGCTGGTTTCCGCCGAAGCGGCGATCCTCGACCAGCTCGGCCAGAATGCAGAAGCGCGTAATCTTTATACGCGCGCCCTGGAGCTGAAGCCCGGTGAGCCGTCCGTTCTGTCGAACCTCGGAATGTCCTATGTGCTGACCGGCGATCTGAAGACGGCCGAAGCGACGATGCGCAAGGCCGCCGCCTCGCCGGGTGCCGCCAGCCGCGTGCGCCAGAACCTGGCTCTGGTGGTGGGGCTGCAGGGGCGCTTTGCGGAAGCCGAGGCGATTGCCAGCCAGGAACTCTCGCCCGATCAGGCGCAGGCCAATGTCGCCTATCTCAGAGGCATGCTGGCGCAGCAGAATGCCTGGAACGACCTCAAGAAAGAAGACAAGGCGCGGAAGACCAACTGAGGTCCTGCCGCGCCTTGCAATAATGGAAATGCCGGAAGCGCCTCCTGAAGGCGCTTCTTTTTTGCCGGCTGGAAGCTGGGCTTAGAACTTCCAGGTCAGGCGGACGCCGGCCGATTCCAGACCATCATTCGAAGAACCGAGATTGGCGTTCGAGATGTGGTTGAGGAAGGCTTCGGCGCCGAGCTTTTCCGTGATGTCGACACCGGCCGTCGCCTGAAGGTGGAACAGGACGTTGGAGCCGAGATCGCGCTCGTCGCCTTCGTCATTGGTGCGCTTGGAATCGGTGTTGAGCGAGCCGCCCAGGCTGAAGCCGAGGTAGAAGCGCTGCGTCAGGTAGGCCTGCCAGTTCAAACCGGCATAAAGAACATGGATCGGATCGTCGGAGATCGCGATGTCGGTGCCGATGTAGGGACGCGGCGAACCGATGCCCTGCAGGAAGTCGAAGCTCGGAAACAGGAACTCGCCGTTGATCACGCCGCCGCTGAACGAGTCCGGCGTGAACGGGCCGGCATCATAAGCGCCGCCGCCAAGACGGACTTCGTATTTGTCGGCATTCTTGCCGATCTGGATGCCGCCAAGGAAGCCTGCTTCCTGTGCTGCAGCCGGGGCCGCGCCAAGCGCCAAAAGGGCGCCGAGCGCCAGCAAAGATTTCTTCATGTTCGACGTCCCGCCCGCCAATGATTCGACCGCGAAACTACGCCTGCTGGCTGGATTGGGAATTGCCATTCGTTAAGCTTTATCGCGCGAGCGGATCAGTGTTGCGCAACGGGCACAAAAAAGCCGGTACGCATATGCTGCATACCGGCTCGATACTTGTGTTGCAGACGTGCTGCGACGCTTAGCGGGCGCGGCGGCGCTCGCCGACCGGCTGGAACGCAACCTTGGCATGGTAGCCGCAATAGGGGCTCGCATCCTTGGCGTCGTTGCCGCAGAAGCTGAAATCTTCCGAAAGCGGATCGCCGTTCGGCCACTTGCAGGTGCGCTCGCTGAGTTCCACCAGATGCAAGCGGCGCGAGATCGGCACAACGACGTCGCTGGTCGGGCGAAGCTGCTGATGTGCCACCGGCTCGGCATCGAACTGCATCTGCAGCGCGTTTGCGCCGACCGAAGCCGTGATGATGCGCGGCGGCTGTGCGGTTGCAGGGCGAGCCGCAGCCGTGACCGTCCGCTGTACGGCGGTTGGGGTCGCAACCATCTTCTTTTTCGCGGCGGGAGCGGCCGTTGCGCGTCCTCGGCTGGAAAGCTTGAGGCGATGCACCTTACCGATCACGGCATTGCGGCTGACATTGCCGAGCTGTGCGGCAATCTGGCTGGCGCTCAGACCTTCGGCCCAAAGTTTCTTGAGGAGCTCGACCCGCTCGTCTGTCCAGTTCATGTTTCCACGCTCCGTTGACGGCACGGCAAGCCGAATCCGTCATCCTCCAGTCGCTTGAACTGGAGGATGTGCTACATATGCTCGGTGATAAGGTTCGCCGTACGAAATCTTGTTATCTCGTAAGCCGAACCTAGTGGTCGCGTGACTCCGTGACAAGAGTCCTGCGACGCCTGCGAATCAGTTTCTGCGGTTTTCCCCAGCTTGAACGTGGCCGCCGCAAGCTTCACGCAAGGGTAGACGGGCACCGCGCAAACCTGATGAGTCGCCGCGTGGACCAGCCTTTGGTCGCATGACTTCCCCGCCCTGGTTGCGTTGACTTCAAGGGTGAAAACACCAATATTGCCAGCAGAAGGCCGCCCCGAGGGCGGCTTTTTACTTTCTGCAGCATCAAGGGAAGCCAGGTTCGCCTGGCCCGCATCGCGCGGAGTTGAGACAATGACTGGATCGGCCACAGGATCGGCGCTTTACAACACGTTTGCACGGGCACCCCTCGCTTTCGAGCGAGGCGAGGGCACGTGGCTGATCACGGTGGATGGCGAGCGATATCTCGATTTTGCCGGTGGCATTGCGGTCAACTCGCTGGGCCATTCGCACCCCCACCTCGTGCAGGCGCTGACCGAACAGGCCGGCAAGCTCTGGCATACATCCAACCTTTATGAAGTGCCGGGTCAGGAAAAGCTCGGCCAACGCCTTGCCGCCGCGACCTTTGCCGACCGCGTCTTCTTCACCAATTCGGGTGCGGAAGCGCTGGAATGCGCGATCAAGACCGCGCGCCGTTATCATTATGCCAAGGGCAATGGCGCCAAGTTCCGCATCCTGACCTTTGAAGGTGCGTTCCACGGCCGCACCCTGGCAACGATCGCAGCCGGCGGACAGGCCAAATATATCGAGGGCTTCGGTCCCAAGGTCGACGGCTTCGATCAGGTGCCGTTCAACGACATCGCCGCGTTAAAAGCTGCGATCACGCCCGAAACGGCCGCGGTCCTGATCGAGCCCCTGCAGGGCGAGGGCGGCATCCGGCTGGCGCCGACAGCGTTCCTCAACGAGTTGCGCGCGATCTGCGACGAGCAGGATCTGCTGCTGATCTTCGACGAGGTCCAGACCGGCATCGGCCGCACCGGCAAGCTGTTCGCCTATGAGCGCAGCGGCGTGACCCCCGACATCATGGCGATCGCCAAGGGCATCGGCGGTGGCTTCCCCGTAGGCGCCTGTTTGGCCACGGAAGAAGCGGCATCCGGCATGGTGCCGGGCGTGCATGGCACGACCTTCGGCGGCAACCAGCTGGCAATGGCCGTGGGCAATGCCGTTCTCGATGTCGTGCTGGAAGACGGCTTCCTGGATGATGTCGTGCGCAAGGCCAATGTGATGAAGCAGGGTCTGGCCGAGATCGCCGATACCTATCCCGATGTCGTGGAAGATATCCGCGGTGACGGGCTGATGCTCGGGCTGAAATGCAAGATGCCGAACACCGTGGTGAATGCAAAACTGCGCGACGNNTTGGCCGTGCCCGCCGGCGACAATGTGGTGCGCCTTCTTCCGCCGCTGACGCTGACCGACGAGGAGATCCGCGACGGCGTTGACCGCATCCGCAGGGCCGCGCAGGGCTTGAGCCAACAGGGTCTCGGCCAGGCGAATGGATCGGCAGCATGAGCGGCACCATGACTGTTCGCCATTTCACCGATCTGTCCTCCATGGCGCCGCAGCAGCTGCGCGCCATCATGGATGATGCCCATGCCCGCAAGTCCCGGCTGAAGGCCGGCGAGCGGTCAAAGCCTTTGGAAGGCAAGGCACTGGCGATGATCTTCGACAAGCCGTCGACCCGTACCCGCGTGTCGTTCGATGTCGGCATGCGCCAGCTCGGCGGCGAAACGATCATGCTGACGGGCACCGAAATGCAGCTGGGACGCTCGGAAACGATCGCCGACACCGCCAAGGTCCTGTCGCGCTATGTCGATGCGATCATGATCCGCACCACCGATCATGCCCGTTTGATCGAGCTGACGGAAAACGCGACCGTGCCGGTAATTAACGGCCTGACGGACGAAACGCATCCGTGTCAGATCATGGCCGATCTGATGACCTATGAGGAACATCGCGGACCGGTGAAGGATAAGCTGTTTGCCTGGACCGGCGACGGCAACAACGTGCTGCATTCCCTGATGGAAGCCTCCGCGCGTTTCGACTTCCGCTTGAACGTCGCGGTGCCGGAAGGCAGCGAGCCGGTGGAGCGTTTTACCGATTGGGCCAAGGCCAATGGCGGCCGCGTCACCTTCACCAGGACGGCGGAAGATGCGGTCGACGGCGCGGATTGCGTGGTGACCGACACCTGGGTGTCCATGGGCTTTGAGGATAAGGCGCGCGGTCACAACGTGTTCCTGCCTTATCAGGTCAACGAAAAGCTGATGGCGCGGGCGCGGCCCGAGGCCTTGTTCATGCACTGCCTGCCCGCTCACCGCGGCGAGGAAGTCACCGACGAGGTCATCGATGGGCCGCATTCCGTTGTTTTCGACGAAGCCGAAAACCGGCTGCACGCGCAAAAGGCCGTGCTGGCTTGGTGTCTGGCTGCTGAACAACCCGCTGCGATAAACGAGGCGACTGCTTTTGCCTGATACAAACCTGCGTTTGGGCGACTTCGGGGTCGCCGGCGACGACCATGTCGTGCCCTTCGAAGTGGCGCCGCTGGATGTGCGCGGCCGTACGGTCCAGCTCGGGCCGATGATCAACAGCATCCTGGAACGGCATGCTTACCCTGAGCCGGTGTCGCGCCTCTTGGCTGAAGCGATCGTGCTGACGGTTCTGATCGGCACCTCCTTGAAGTTCGAAGGCAAGTTCATTCTGCAAACGCGCACGGATGGGCCCGTCGATCTGCTCGTCGCCGATTTCGCCTCGCCGTCGTCGGTGCGCGGCTATGCTCGTTTCGATGCCGAGCGCGTTGAGGCGGCGATTGCGGATCAAGCGACCACCTCGGCCGAACTGCTGGGCAATGGTGTTCTGGCGCTGACCATCGATCAAGGTGCGCACACTCAGCGTTATCAAGGCATCGTGCAGTTGGAAGCGACCTCCTTCGAGGACGTTGCGCGCATCTATTTCCGGCAGTCCGAGCAGATCCCGACCGAAGTGCGTTTGGCGGTAGCCAAGCAGATCGTGCCGGGTGAGGGCGGGGCCAAGGAGCTTTGGCGTGCCGGCGGCATGCTGGCGCAGTTCCTGCCGCGTGCGCCGGAGCGGTTGCAGGTGCGCGATCTGCCCGGCGGCGACGATCCCAACGAAGACATCGCCGATGGCCCGGAAGACAATGCCTGGCTGGAACTGGTCGCCTTGATGGACACGATCGAGCCGGACGAGCTGTTCGACCCGACCGTTGGCGCCGAGCGGTTGTTGTACCGGTTGTTCAACGAGCATGGCGTGCGCGTGTTTGACAGCGTCGAAGTCAAGGACGACTGCTCCTGCTCGCGCGACAAGATCCGCGGCATCCTGGAAGGGTTTTCGGCCGAAGAGATCACCGAAACCACCGAAGCCGACGGCCAGATCCATGTGAGCTGCGAGTTCTCNNTCTGCTCGACGCGATACAGCTTCGATCCCGCCGAGTTCCGGGTCAGGCACTGATCCAAGCGGCTCAGGTCCTTAGTTCACGACGCGCGGCGTAGCCTGCGGCGCGTCGAGCGAGAAGGCGGGAATGTCGACGCTGAACACGGCGCCGTCGCGGCCTTGCATGTCGTAGCGCCCGACCATGAAGCCTGATGGTGTGCTGAGCGGGCAGCCTGACGTGTATTGAAAACTATCCCCGGGTTCGAGCTCCGGCTGCTCGCCGACAACACCTTCGCCGTCGACGATCTCCACCTTGCCGCGCGCATCGGTGATCTGCCAATGGCGGGCAACAAGGGTCACCGCCTGGTCCGACTTGTTGGCGATCGTGATGCGGTAGGCCCAGAGATAGTGGCTATCGTCTGGATCGGAGCGGTCCTCGAGATAGAACGGCTCGGCGGTGACTTCGATGTCATAGGTGGTGGCGCGATACATGGTCACTCAGTTCCCG
Source organism: Phyllobacteriaceae bacterium UBA1059 (assembly GCA_002316345.1). Lineage (GTDB taxonomy): Bacteria > Pseudomonadota > Alphaproteobacteria > Rhizobiales > Rhizobiaceae > Tianweitania. The sequence goes on from DCDI01000073.1 coordinate 12,779, forward strand.
TCTTCCCGCCCGGTTGCAGCTTTGCTGTCTCAACAAGCGCAGTCAAGCCACACTGTTCCGCCGCTCGGACAGGCTTGATGGCTGGCGCTGGCGCGGATAGCGCGGGCAACTCCTCGCCTCCACATGCATGCTTCTCGCCAGAACGATGTTTCAGTCGTAGTCTCCTTTTGGGAGGACTAAAATGATGACGGAGGAAGATTTCCGCGCTTTGGCGCTTTCCATGCCGCAGGCCGTTGAAGACAGCCATTTCGACGTGGCCGACTTCAGGGTCGGCGGGCATATTTTCGCGACCTTTCGCACACAGGACGGCCGCGCTGTGGTGAAGCTTTCGCCGGAAGAGCAGATCCTGTTTCGCGAACAGGCGGAGGCGCTGTTCACGCCCGTCCCCGGAAGCTGGGGCGAAAAAGGCTGGACGATGATCGCGCTGGAGAAGATCGAGCCCGACCTGCTCCGCCAGGCCATGCACCTGGCTTGGCGGAGCGTGGCGCCGAGAGCGCTGCTTTAGATCCGAACCTTCAGATCTTCGACAAAGCCTGATCGAAGTCGGCGATCAGATCGTCGGTGTCCTCCAGGCCGGTGGAGAAGCGCAACGTGCCTTCGCCGATGCCGCCTTCCGCGCGCGCTTCCGGCGTCAGGTTCTTGTGGGTGGTGGTTGCCGGATGGGTGATCAGGCTCTTTGCATCGCCGAGATTGTTGGAGATCAAAACGATATCCAGCGCGTTGGCGACACCGAAAGCCGCTGCCTTGTCTTTCAGCTCGAAGCAGATCAGCGTGGAGCCGCCGGTCATCTGCCGCGCGATGATCTCGGCCTGCGGATGGTCCTTGCGGCCGGGATAGATGACCTTCGAAACCTTGGGATGATCGGCCAGGAAGTCTGCGATCTTAGCCGCGCTTTCCGTCTGCTGCTTGACGCGAAGCGGCAGTGTTTCCAAGCCCTTCAGCAGGGTCCAGGCATTGAACGGCGACAGGCTCGGGCCGGTGTGGCGGAAATAATCCTGCAGCTTTTCTTCGATCCACTCCTTGTCCGACAAGATGACGCCGCCGAGGCAGCGGCCCTGTCCGTCGATATGCTTGGTGGCGGAATAAACCACGACATGCGCGCCGAGTTCGAGCGGCTTCTGCTGCAAGGGCGTGGCGAAGACGTTGTCGACCACGAGGCGCGCATTGATGCTGTTCGCGATCTTGGCGACAGCCGCGATATCCACGACCTCAAGCGTCGGGTTGGTCGGGCTTTCCAGGAAGAACAGTTTGGTGTTGGGGCGCACGGCCTGTTCCCAGGCCTGCAGATCGCGGCCATCGACCAGCGTGGACTCGATGCCATAACGCGGCATCAGGGTTTCGATGATCCAGCGGCAGGACCCGAAAAGCGCGCGCGCAGCGACGACATGGTCGCCGGCCTTGAGGCTGCAAAGAAGGGCGGCGGCAACGGCGGCCATGCCGGATGCGGTGGCTCGGGCTTCTTCCGCACCTTCCAGCGCGCACATGCGCTTTTCGAAGATGTCGTTGGTGGGGTTGGCATAGCGCGAATAGATGAAGCCGGGTTCTTCGCCCTTGAAGCGCGCTTCCGCCTGCTCGGCCGTGTCGTAAACGAAGCCCTGGGTGAGGTGGATCGCCTCCGACATTTCACCGAAGTTCGATCGCAGCGCGCCTGCGTGGACGAGGGTGGTGGCGGGTTTCCAGTTGCGCGTATCAAAGCTCATCATCATGTCCCAAAACTGAAAGACCGGCACAAAAAAACCGGCCGCGACGTCGCAACCGGTCCAAAAGGCTCAACGCCCGCGGTCCTTTAGCGACTTGTTTAACGTGGCTGCAAGCCGACCGGCAAATCACCACGGGATAAGGTCCTTTAGACCCGCGCGAATGCTTGCGTCAACCTTGCGCTTTGCCCATCCTCGCGCACGCGTAGGAGTAGGCTCAGGTTGCGTACAGGCATTCTTCCCGATCGAAACATAGCGGCGCTTTTTCAAAGCGGCGCGCTGACGACTGGCCGTCCGCTCGACACCGACCAGATCCAGCCGGCGAGCCTCGATTTGCGCCTAGGTGCAAAAGCTTACCGCGTGCGTGCGAGCTTTCTGCCGGGCCAAGCGAGCACGGTCGAAGCCAAGCTCGACCGCCTGAAGCTGCACGAGATCGACCTCAGCGCCGGCGCGGTGCTGGAAACCGGCTGCGTTTACATCGTGCCGCTGCTGGAGGCGCTTGCGCTGCCGAGCGAGATCGCGGCCTCCGCCAATCCGAAAAGCTCGACCGGCCGGCTCGACATCTTTACGCGTGTGATGACGGATCACGGCCAGGAATTCGACAAGATCCCGGCCGGCTATCGCGGCCCGCTCTATCTCGAAGTCTCCCCGCGTACCTTCCCGATCGTGGTGCGCACCGGCTCGAGACTGTCGCAGATCCGCTTCCGCACGGGCTCGGCGATGCTGGACGGCGCAGCGCTGCTCGATCTGCATGAGCGCGAAACGCTGGTCGCATCCGAACAGCCCAACATTTCCGGCAACGGTATCGCGCTGTCGATCGACCTCAAGGGAGCCGGTGGTGGCGTGATCGGCTATCGCGGCAAGCATCACACCGGCGTGGTGGATGTTGATAAGCGCGCAGCTCAAGACGCAGCCGACTTCTGGGAGCCGCTGACGGATCGCGGCCAGGGCGAGCTGATCCTCGATCCCGACGAGTTTTATATCCTGGTTTCGCGCGAAGCCGTGCATGTTCCGCCCGATTTTGCGGCGGAAATGACCCCTTTCGACCCGCTGGTAGGGGAATTTCGGGTCCATTATGCCGGTTTTTTCGACCCCGGCTTCGGCCATTCGCAGGCTGGCGGTACGGGAAGCCGTGCCGTGCTGGAAGTGCGCAGCCACGAAGTGCCGTTCATTCTCGAACACGGCCAGATCGTCGGCCGTCTAGTATACGAGCATATGCAGGGGCGGCCCGATGCGCTTTATGGCGCGGACCTCCAGTCGAACTACCAGGCGCAGGGCCTGAAGCTGTCCAAGCATTTCCGTTGATACGAGGCGTGGCGCTGATCGAACACAGCGCTCTGAACAGAGTGTGATCGCACTGCGGCAGCATTAGCTGTAACTGATCTGAGCGCGGCGCGTTGATGCATCAACAAAGGCTGCCTGATCGGAGAACGGATGTATTATATCGCGCTGGCGACGGACTATGACGGAACGCTTGCCACCCATGGCAAGGTTTCTGCCGAAACGTTGGCGGCGCTGAAGCGGTTCAAGGAAAGCGGGCGCAAGCTCATCCTCGTCACCGGCCGTGAGCTGCCGGACCTGAAGGAATGTTTCCCCGAGTTCAAGCTGTTCGACAAGATCGTCGCCGAGAATGGCGCGCTGATCTACACGCCCGCCAGCGAAGAAGAGCGCGTGATCGCCACGCCGCCGCCGCCGGCTTTTATCGAAGCGCTTAAGGAACGCGGCGTGGATCGCATGTCAGTGGGGCGCGCCATCGTCGCGACCTGGGAGCCGCATCAGAATACGGCACTGGACCTCATCCGCGAACAGGGCCTGGAACTCGAAATCATCTTCAACAAGAGCGCCGTGATGATCCTGCAAAGCGGGGTCAACAAGGCGACGGGCCTCGATGCCGCGCTCGATGATCTCGGCTTTTCCGCACACAACGTCATCGGCATTGGTGATGCCGAGAACGACCATGCGCTGCTGCGCCGCTGCGGGCTTGGGGTCGCGGTAGCCAACGCCATTCCGGCCCTGAAAGAAACGGCCGACCTCGTGATGCGCTCGGAGCGAGGGCGCGCGGTCGAGAACCTGATCGACCGCGTGCTGAAGAAGGGCGGCGAGGAACCGCTGGTTCAGAAGCAGGCGGTTGCCGTTGGCTGCAACGACGATGATACGCCTGTCGAGCTTTGGCCGACAGACACGGTGCTGATCGCCGGCACGTCCGGCATCGGCAAGTCCACGCTGGCGACGGCACTGACTGAACGCTTCGTGGAAAAGGATTTCCAGTTCTGCGTGTTCGACCCGGAAGGCGATTATGACGGGCTGGAACATGCGGTCGTGGTCGGCGATGGCGAGGCTGCACCGACCAAGGAACAGGCCCTGCAGCTGCTGGAACAGAGCCGCACCAACATCGTGGTGAGCACGCTTGCGCTCGGCCTGGATGAGCGTCCGCCCTTCTTCACCGACTTCCTGCCTGAACTCGGCCGGCTGCGCTCGCGCTGCGCCCGACCGCATTGGCTGATCGTCGATGAAACGCATCACCTTATGCCGAAGCGCCGCGAAGACACGCCGCTGGTGCTGTCGGTGCGTTTTCCGGGCATGATCATGATCACCGTGCATCCGGATTCCGTGTCGGCTGATGCGCTGAAGCTCGCGACGGCGGTGATCGCGCTGGGGCCGGAAGGCGACAAGGTCATCAAGAAATTCTGCGCCATGACCGGCCGCGACATGCCCGCAGGCGTGAAGCCGGCATCGGATGAGCAGGTACTGTTCTGGCGTCCTGACGGCGAGGACGCGCCGCGCCCGATCACGCCGATCAAGCCGCTGCAATCGCGCAAGCGCCATTCGCGTAAATATGCGGTCGGCACGCTCAACGAGCAGGGCAGCTTCTATTTCCGCGGCCCAGGCGACAAGATGAACCTGCGCATCCAGAATCTCATGATCTTCGTCCAGGTCGCGGAAGGGATCGACGAGGAAACCTGGCTGCACCATCTGCGCGCCGGCGACTTTTCGACCTGGTTCAAGAAGCAGCTGCGCGACGACGAGATGGCGGAAGAAGCGCGCGCCATCGAGCAGGATGACAGCTTGTCGCCAGATGATACGCGCAAGGGCATCATCGAAGCCGTGCGCCGCCGTTACACCGCGCCGGATGCCGCACCGGAATGAGGAAAGGCCACTCGATCGGTTCGCTGCCCTGACAAGGGCCGGCCTGCTTCCTATGTAAGGCTGCAATCCCAAGCAGAAGGAAGCGTACCATGCCCGAACTCGACGCGGCTAAGTCCGGCCAATTCTCCATCGGCGGTTCCATCACCGTCAACCGTCTCGGCTTCGGCGCCATGCGGATCACCGGCCCCGGCATCTGGGGTCCGCCCGAAGATCGCGAAGAAAGCATCCGCACGCTGAAGCGGGTGCCCGAACTCGGCATCAACCTCATCGACACCGCTAACTCCTACGGTCCGGACGTGTCGGAAGAGCTGATCCGCGAAGCGCTGCATCCCTATGGCAGCGACATGCTGATCGCCACTAAGGGCGGCTTGACTCGCGAAGGCCCGAATATCTGGACGCCAAAGGGCAATCCCGAGCACCTCATCGAAGAAGCCAAGAAGAGCCTGAAGAAGCTCGGCGTCGAGCAGATCGACCTTTGGCAACTGCACCGCATCGACTCAGATGTCGATCGCAGTGAGCAGTTCGATGCCATCAAGTCGCTGATCGACCAGGGCATCATCCGCTATGCCGGTCTGAGCGAAGTGTCGGTGGAAGACATCGATGCGGCATCGAAGGTGTTTCCGGTAGCGACCGTGCAGAACCGCTACAATCTGGTGGCGCGCGGCAGCGAGGATGTTCTCGATTATTGCGAGGCCAACAAGATCGGCTTCATCCCCTGGGCGCCGCTGGCGTCAGGCGACCTCGCGGTTGAAGGCAGCATCCTCGACACCATCGCACGCGAGCATGGGGCTTCACCGAGCCAGATCGCGCTCGCCTGGATCCTGAAGCGCTCGCCGGTGATGCTGCCGATCCCCGGCACGTCGAAGGTCAAGCATCTTGAGGAGAATGTCGCCGGTGCGGCCATTTCCCTGACTGAAGGCGAGTTCGATGCGCTAGATGAGGAAGGCCGTAAAGGTTGATTTCCGCTTTCCAGGTCGCGATAACCGAATTGGATTTGCGACCTGGAGGCTGTTCTGAGAACGTTTATGGTGATCGGCGGCGGAGCCAGTGGTGTTCTGGCCGCCGTCCAGCTTCTATCGCGGCCGCAGATTGAAAAAGTCGTCCTGTTTGAACGCGGCGACCTTGCCGCCGGCATTGCTTACGGTACGGAGCATCCAGGCCACCTCCTGAATGTTCGCGCTGAGCGTATGAGCGCATTCCCCGATCAACCCAGCCACTTCCAGGATTGGATCGGCCATGTCGACCAATGGAAACCGGAAGGCGGCTGGACGGGACACTCCTATGTGCCGCGCCGTCTGTACTGCGATTATCTCCAGAGCCTCATCGCGCCTTTTCTGAACACGCCTCGCCTTGAATGGGTGCGCAGTGATGTCGCGACGCTCGATGAGGACGGTGGCGGCGTTTCGGCCGTGACCAAGGATGGCGCGCGATATACTGCCGAAGCGGCGATCCTTGCCACCGGTAACGAAGCGCCTTCGTTGCCTGATGTACCTTGGCGGCACGTCGGCTGGTCCAACGCACCGATCCCATCTTTGTCCGATGATGCGCCCATCGCCATCGTCGGCACCGGCCTGTCCATGGTGGACGCCGTGGTGTCGCTCCTTGATCGCGGCCACAAGGGGCCGATCACCGCCATTTCGCGCCGCGGCCTGCTTCCGCAGCCGCATCGCTCTGTGGAGCCAATGGAGTTGAGCGCGGCAGACGTGCCCAAACAGACCGATCTGATCGGCATGGTCCGCTGGCTGCGAAAGCGTGTGCTTCAGAAACAGGCCGAAGGTTTTGATTGGCGCGGGGTGGTGGATAGCCTTCGGCCCCACACGCAGGCGCTGTGGCAAGGTCTTTCCGATAAGGACCACCAGCGCTTCCTGCGCCACGTTCGTCCCTTCTGGGATGTTCATCGCCACCGCATGGCGCCGCAGATCTATGCGCGTTTGGCGGCCGCACAGGCGGACGGCCAATTGCGCATCATCAGCGCCCGCGTGGCTGCGGTGGAAGGCAACGGCGAAGGCGCTGTCGTGACGATCGAGAAGCGGGGCACCCACCAGGAACAGCGCATCGAGGCGCGTCTGGTGATCGAATGCCGTGGCGCTAGCGGCGATCTCGCCAGGACCCACAACCCGCTGCTGGCCGAACTACGCGACGCGGCCATCCTTCATCGCGACCCTCTCGGCCTTGGCATCCATGTCACGCCGGAAGGCGCGACGATCCGTGGCGATGGCTCCGTTTCCGATAGGCTTTTTGCTGTGGGACCGATCACGGCGGGGTGCTTCTGGGAGATCATCGCCATTCCCGATATTCGCGGCCAGGTCGCCGATCTGGCGCAGCGGCTGGCCGGCGATGCGCAACCGATGGATGGTGCTTGTCCAGACTGCTGAACACAGGCTAAGCTCTGTTGCCGGTTGGGAGGAGACCGCCGGCAACAGGCATGACAATCGGAGTTGAACGGAAGCAGTAGGGCATTCGCAGGCAACGGGAGGAGACCGTGGTCGGAACACACATCGCGCAACACAAGAACCGCGTGCAGGCGGCGATCGCTTCCAACGAAGCGGCGCGCTCGGCGCTGGTCGCATCATGGCAGCGCTCGCTGGCCTTGCATCATCTTGATCCCGCAGCCTCCGCACCGCCGCAACGGCTGACA
>DCDI01000001.1:0-7737 GCA_002316345.1 Phyllobacteriaceae bacterium UBA1059
ATGCGCGCGCCGTGCGGATGTCGGGCGTGACCGGAGCCAACAAGCGCGCGCTGCTGGCCACGCGCGTCGGCGGGATCATCGACGAACTGCCGGTGGAACAGGGCCAGACGGTCAAGGCCGGCGATCTCATTCTCAGACTTGCGGCGGAAGAAAAGACGGCTGGCGTGGAGATGGCGCGTGCGATGCTGTCGCAACGTGAAGCCGAGAACACGGCGTCCGAAAGCCTCGCCAAATCCGGCAATCTCGCGCGGCTGCAGATCGACGCCTCGCGCGCTGCCCTGGCGCAAGCGCGCTCGCAGCTTGAAACCGCGCAGGCGGAACTGTCGCGCAATGAAGTGCGTGCGCCCTTTGACGGCGTGGTGGACCGGCTGGATGTCGAACTCGGCAGTTCGGTGACGCAAGGCGGGCAGGTCGCGACGCTGCTCAATCTCGATCCGATCCTTTCGGTTGGTGAGGTCAATGAGCGCGAACTCGTCTATCTGCGCCTCGGCGCGGAGGCCGATGTCCACCTCATCAATGGCGGTGAGGTGAAAGGCAGCATCCGCTATATCAGCCGCGAATCCTCAGCTCAGACCCGGACCTTCCGCATCGAGGTCGCGATCCCCAATGGCGATGGCGCTATTCCCGCTGGCATGACTTCTGAAATTACGCTGCGCGTCCAGCCCGCTGAAGCCGTCGTCCTGCCGCGTTCGGTTGTCACGCTTTCGCGCACCGGCGAGCTCGGCATCCGCACGATCGACCCGAACAACAAGGTCGCGTTTCACACGATCGACCTCGTTGACGACACGCCGAGCGGCCTCGTGCTTGGCGGCATTCCGGCCGATGCGCGCGTGATCGTTGCGGGGCAGGACCTTGTGACGGAAGGCGACACGGTCAACCCGGTTGAAGCCGATGCCGCAACGCTCCAGAAGCTGGCGGAAGGCACAGGCGGCGGGACGCTCTGACCATGGACATCATCTCGATCGCCATCCGAAATGCCCGCCTGACGCTGTCGATCCTGCTCTTTCTGGTGATCGCGGGCGCGCTGGCCTATCGCGCCGTGCCGAAGGAAGCCGAGCCGGACGTCGCTATCCCCATCATGTATGTGAGCCTGATCTATCAGGGCATCTCGCCGGAAGACGCTGAGCGCCTGCTGCTCAGGCCGGTTGAGTCACAACTCAAGAGCCTCAAGGGGCTCAAGGAGATGAAGTCGAACGCCTTTCAGGGCGGCGCCAACGTCATCGTCGAATTCGATCCGTCGATCGATCTGGGCGATGCGCTGATCGACACGCGCAACAAGGTTCAGGATGCCAAGCGCGATCTGCCTTCGGGTGTCGAGGAACCGACGGTCAACGAGGTCAACCTTTCCGAATTTCCGGTGGTCTTCGTCACGCTGTCGGGCGACATCCCCGAGCGTGCGCTGGCAACCGCCGCCAAGACCCTGCGCGACCGCATCGAGGAAGTGCCGGGCGTGCTGGAGGGCGAGATCCAGGGCTCGCGCGATGAGATGGTCGAGGCGATCATCGATCCGGTGCGGCTGAGTTCCTACGGGTTGCGGCTCGACCAGTTGATCCAGGGTATCGGCCAGTCGAACAGCCTGGTTGCGGCCGGTGCCATTGAGGGCAGCGAAGGCAAATACGCGGTCAAGGTTCCCGCCCTGATCGAAACGCCGGAAGACGTTGCCAACCTGCCAGTCGTCGCCAGCGCCAATGCCGTGGTGCGCGTACGCGACCTGGCCACCGTGCGCTCGACCTTCGAGGATGCCGAAACGATCGCGCGGATCGACGGCAAGAGCGCCATCACGATTGCGGTCAAGAAGCGCATCGGCGCCAATGTGGTCGAGACGATTGAGGGCTCGAAGGCGGTGGCGAACGAATTCGTCAGCCAAACCCAACAAACGCTTTCCGGCCTGCAGGTGACCTACACGCAGGACAAGTCCACCTTCGTCAACCAGCTGTTGAACGACCTGCAGAACCATGTGATGATCGCGGTCATCCTGGTCTTCATCGTCATCCTCTATGCCCTGTCGGGCCGCGCGTCTCTGCTGATCGGCCTGTCGATCCCGTCGTCCTTCCTGATCGGCATTTTGATGCTGGCGCTGATGGGCTACACGATCAACATGATCGTGCTGTTCAGCCTGATCCTGGCGGTCGGCATGCTGGTCGATGACGCGATCATCGTCACCGAATATGCCGAGCGGCGCATGTCGGAGGGCGTGTACCGGGTGCAGGCTTTCGAAGAAGCGGCCAAGCGCATGTCCGGCCCGGTGATCGCCGCGACGCTGACGCGCATCGCGGCCTTCTCGCCGCTGCTGTTCTGGCCCGGCATTGTCGGCGACTTCATGAAGTATCTGCCGATCACGCTGATCGTGACGCTGGCAGCGTCCATGGCTTATGCGCTTCTGTTTGCGCCCGCCATCGGCGCGATCATCGGCAAGGCGCCGAAAGAGGAGCACCACGAAGGGCGCGATGGCTTCTATATGGGCGTCGTGAAGACGGCGGTGCGTTTCCCGATCACCGCATTGGTGCTGACGGTCGCGCTGCTCTCCGGTGGCCTTTACTCCTATGTGAAATACGGCAACGGCGTCGAGTTCTTCCCCTCAGTCGAGCCGGATTACGGCCTGCTCTATGTTCATGCACGCGGCAATCTTTCGCTCGGCGAAATGGACGCGGCGACGCGCATCGCCGAGCAGCGGATGCTCGGCTTCCCCGGTATCAAGTCGGTGCTGACCAAGGTCGGCAAGACGCGCGGCGGCGAGGATGTGCCGGAAGACGTCGTCGGCGTCATCAACTACGAGTTCGTCGATTGGCGCGAGCGCAAGTCCGCGCACGAAATCCTGGACGAGCTGCGCGGGGTCATGGCCGGCATTCCCGGTGTCGATGTCGAGGTGCGCGTGCCCGATGCCGGTCCGGCTACCGGCAAGGCGGTGCAGGTGCAGCTCTCGGCAGCCGATCCAACGGGCCTGAACGCCTATGCGCAGAAGGTTGCCGATGCGGTTGCTCAGGTGCCGGGCGTCATCGACCTTTCCAACGGTCTGCCGCCGCCAGGCGTGGACTGGGCGCTCGAGATCGACCGCGCCAGGGCTGCGCAATATGGAATTTCGCCGATTTCGGTGGGCACCATGGTGCAGCTTGTCACCACCGGTTTGAAGCTCACCGATTATCGCCCAGCCGGCGCCGATGACGCGGTCGATATCCGCCTTCGTCTGCCTGAAGATCGCCGCACGCTGCTGGCGCTCGACGATCTGCGGATCGAGACGGCGCAGGGTTCCGTGCCGATCTCGAATTTTGTTACCCGCAAGGCCGAGCCGACCGTCGGCATCCTCAACCGCATCGACGGCAAGCGCACGATCACCGTGCAGGCCAATGTCGCCACCGGCTTCCAGGTTGCCGAAGTGCAGGCGGCGGTTGCAAAGGTGGTGGGCGACATGGCGCAGCCCGGCATCGACTGGAAGCTTGCCGGGTCGAACGAGGATAGCGCGGAGGCCGGCGCCTTCCTGGTCAACGCGTTCGGCGCGGCCATCTTCCTGATCTTCCTGGTGCTGCTTGCGCAGTTCAACAAGTTCACCAGCGTGTTCCTTGTGCTGTCCTGCGTCGTAATGGCGGTGATCGGGGCGCTGCTCGGCATCCTCTTGACCGGGCAGACCTTCGTGATCGTCATGTCGGGCATCGGCTTCATCGCGCTGGCCGGCGTTGTCGTGAACAACAACATCGTGCTGATCGATACCTATGATCGGCTGCGCGAGGAAGGCTGGGACAAGCGCGATGCGATCCTGCAGACCTGCCGCGAGCGGGCGCGCCCGGTGGTGCTGACGGCGGCGTCGGCCATTCTCGGCGTGCTGCCGATCGCTTTTGGCCTTGGCCTCGAAATCTTCCATCACGAGATCACGATCAACGCGCCGTCCACGCAGTGGTGGATCGCGCTGTCGTCGGCCATCGTTTACGGCCTGACATTTGCAACGGCTCTGACGCTGGTGGTGACGCCATCTATGCTGATGATTTTCACTCGCGAACACAACCGGGCGAAGAAGCCAAGCTGGTTCGCGCGGATCTTCCGCCGCAACCGGACGGAGGTTGTAGCCCCGACTTCGGATCAGGATCTGATCGGCCCATCGCTGCCTTATCCAAAGGCGGCTGAGTGAGAAACTTCGCCACCTACTTCACGACACCGTTATATTAGAAGGAACCAATAGGTCGCCTGCGCATTTTTGCCACAATCTGATCCTGTCTCGTGAAAGGCAACTGCGATGACGCTTTCGACCATCCTCATCATCATTCTCGTGCTGCTCCTGATCGGCGCGATCCCAAGCTGGCCGCATTCGCGCGCCTGGGGTTACGGTCCGTCCGGCATCGTCGGCGTCATTCTGGTGGTGCTGCTGATCCTGGTTCTGATGGGCCGCGTTTAAACGCAGCCAGTCATAGACAAGACAAAGCCCGGCCTTCGTGCCGGGCTTTTTGCTTTTCGTTCAGTGACCAGATTGCGCGCCGTCGGCCGAGGCCGCGAAGCGAGCGGCAAAGAACACGATCACCAGCAACACCGACAGGCCGAGATAGATCGGCGCGAAGCCGGTGCTCTGGCCGATAAAGCCGATAAAAGACGGGGCGACGAGGATGCCGGAATAGCCGAGCGTCGACACCACGCTCATGCCGGCAGCCGACGAAATTCCAGGCTGGTTGCCGGCTGCCGAAAAGGCGATCGGGATGATGTTGGCGAGGCCAAAACCGGCAAAGGCGAAGGCTGCAATGGCGAGCCACGGCGTCGGCGACAGGCCAGCCACGAAGATGCCGAGTGCCGCGATCAGGCTCGACACGCGCAGGGTCAGCACCGCGCCGAAGCGGTTGCGCACGATGTCGCCAAGAAAGCGCATCGTCGCCATGGTCGCGGAAAAGGCGGCAAAGGCAAAGCCGGCCGTGGCGATATCGGCGCTGCGTTCCTGGCGCAGGTAGATTGCGGCCCAATCGAGGATTGCGCCTTCCGGGATCATGGCAAACAGTGCGATGAGGCCGACGATATAGATGGCGGGCTGACGCGGAAACCCGGTCCGGCTCTTGGCTTCCGGTGCCGGCTGGTCCTCGCTGACAAGAAAGCGGATCGCGGCGAAGACCACGACCAGGGTGATAAGCGTGACCATGATGGCATGAGGCAGGGTGCCGAAACGCTGGATCGTCAGGCCGCCCAAGCCGCCGCCGGCAAAGCCGCCGAGGCTCCAGAAGCCGTGCGAGGCCGACATGATGGCCTTGCCGAGCTTGCGCTCAACGGCCACCGCATTGGTGTTCATCGCGACATCCATGCCGCCGACCAAGGCGCCGAACAGAACCATGGCGGGCGCTGCCAGCCAGACACTTGGCATGGCAATGACGATCAGCAAACCGGCCGTGCAAGCAACGGCAAAAGCGGTGAGGACTTTTTGCGACCCGTAGCGGGGAATGAGAAGGCCGCAGGAGGGCATGGCGACCAGCGCGCCGAGGCCGAAGCCCAGGATCAAGAGGCCGAGCGTTGCTTCGCGGATATCGAGCCGTGTCAGCAACAGTGGGATCTGCGGCGCCCAGCTGCCGACGATGAAGCCGTTGGTGCAGAACATGGCGGCGACCGCCCAGCGGCCGCGCTGTGCCGCCGCTCTGTTTTCCGTCGTGATCGCCATTGCCGCCCCTTCCATCTGCGGAGCGACAGCTAAATTGATGCGGGCGCAAGTCAATGCACCAAGCAAGGTTGGCGCAGAGCCAGCCAGTCACTTCGCGTGACCGGCTGATATTCAGCTATAAACGATCAGCAGATCCTTGGCGTCGATCTGGTCGCCGGCCTTGACCAGTACTTCGGCCACCGTGCCGTCGCGCTCGGCATGAAGGGCGGTTTCCATCTTCATGGCCTCGATAGACAACAGCACGTCGCCGGCCTTCACCGCCTGTCCGGTTGATACGGCAAGCGTCGAAACCACGCCGGGCATCGGCGCGCCGACCTGGGTGTCGTTGCCCGCCTCGACCTTGCGCCGTACCGTTCCGTTGGCAGCACCGCGCGCCCGATCGAGCACCTTGATACGGCGCGGCTGGCCGTTGAGCTCGAAGAAGACGGTGGCCTTGCCCTTGGAATCGACATCGCCTTCGCCAAGGCAGCGGATCACCAGCGTCTTGCCCTTTTCCAGCGTGACGAAGATCTCGTCCTCCATCTGCATGCCGTAGAAATAGGTCGGCGTCGGCAAAACGCTGACGGGGCCGTAGGTGTCCTGCGCGGCGGCGAAGTCGAGGAACACCTTCGGATACATCAGCCAGGAAGCAAACTCCTGCTCCGTCGGCGCGCGGCCGAGTTTCTCTTCGAGTTCCTTGCGCAAAGAAGGTAGATCTGCCGGTTCGAGCAGCGCGCCGGGACGATCGGTGATCGGCGCGGCACCCTTCAGCGCCTTCTTCTGCAGCCTTTCCGGCCAACCGCCGGGCGACTGGCCGAGATCGCCGCGCAGCATGGACACCACCGAGTCCGGGAACGCGATATCCCGCGCGGGGTTCTCGACATCGGCGACGGTCAGGTCCTGAGACACCATCATCAGCGCCATATCGCCCACGACCTTGGACGACGGCGTGACCTTGACGATGTCGCCGAACATCAGATTCACGTCATGATAGGCCTGCGCCACTTCGTGCCAGCGAGTTTCCAGCCCGAGCGAGCGCGCCTGTTCCTTGAGGTTGGTGAACTGGCCGCCCGGCATCTCATGCAGGTAAACCTCGGAAGCCGGCCCTTTGAGGTCGCTTTCGAAGGCCGCATACTGATTGCGCACGGCTTCCCAATAGAAGGAAATGCGGCGGATCGCTGCCGGATCGAGGCCGGTTTCGCGATCCGTGTCCTTCAGCGCCTCCACGATCGAGCCGAGGCAGGGCTGCGAGGTGTTGCCGGAAAACGCGTCCATCGCGGCATCCACCGCATCGACGCCGGTCTCAACCGCCGCAAGCACGGTCGCGGCGGAAATGCCGGAGGTGTCATGCGTGTGGAAGTGGATCGGCAGGTCGGTCGATTCGCGCAGCGCCTTGAACAGCACGCGCGCGCTGGCGGGTTTCAGCAGGCCGGCCATGTCCTTGACGGCAATGATATGCGCGCCGGCTTTTTCCAGTTCGGCGGCGAGACCGGTGTAATAGTTGAGGTCGTATTTGGCGCGGGCGGGGTCGAGCACGTCGCCGGTGTAGCAGATCGCCGCTTCGCACAGCTTGTTCTCGGCGCGCACGGCATCCATCGCGACGCGCATATTATCGACCCAGTTCAAGCAGTCGAACACGCGGAACAGGTCGACGCCGCCGCTCGCGGCCTCGTGCACGAAATGCTGCACGACATTGTCGGGATAGTTGGTGTAGCCCACGCCGTTGGCGCCGCGCAGCAGCATCTGCAGGAGGATATTCGGCGCGGCCGTGCGGATCCTGGCAAGCCGCTCCCACGGATCTTCGGTGAGGAAGCGCATTGCGACGTCGAAGGTCGCACCGCCCCAGCATTCCAGCGACAGGAGTTCGGGCAGAGCGCGGGCGTAAGCGCCGGCGATCGACACGATGTCTGCTGAGCGCATGCGGGTGGCGAGCAGCGACTGGTGGCCGTCGCGCATGGTGGTGTCGGTAACGAGAACGCGGTTTTCACCGCGCATCCACTTGGCGAAGCCATCCGGGCCGAGTGCGTCGAGCGTCTGCTTAGTCCCGTCGGTGATCGCGCGGTCGAAATGCGGCACGCGCGGCGCTGCGATATCGGCGCGTGGGCCGGGGCGGCCGCGGGGTTCGGGATGGCCGTTGA
>DCDI01000001.1:7784-8230 GCA_002316345.1 Phyllobacteriaceae bacterium UBA1059
GAAGGCGGGATGCGTGATGATCGCTTCCAGGAAGGTGAGGTTGGTCGCCACGCCGCGAATGCGGAACTCGCGCAGCGCACGCTCCATGCGCTTGATCGCTTCGCCGGATGATGGCGCCCAGGCCGTCACCTTTTCCAAGAGCGGATCATAGAAGCGTGTGATCACAGCACCCGAATAGGCCGTGCCGCCATCGAGGCGGATGCCGAAGCCGGTGGCGCCGCGATAGGCGGTGATGCGGCCGTAATCCGGGATGAAATTCTGTTCGGGGTCTTCGGTGGTGATGCGGCATTGCAGGGCGTGGCCGTTGAGCCGGATGTCGCTTTGCGCCGGAACGCCGCTCTCAACAGTGCCGATCGCAGCGCCTTCCAGAATGTGGATCTGCGCCTTGACGATGTCGATGCCGGTGACCTGTTCGGTCACGGTATGCTCGACCTGGATGCGTGGGT
>DCDI01000001.1:8480-22266 GCA_002316345.1 Phyllobacteriaceae bacterium UBA1059
GCATGCCGCGTCCGCCGCCGCCCCAGGAGGCCTTCAGCATGACGGGATAGCCGATGCCAGCCGCAAGCGTCTTCACCGCTTCCATGTCGTCGGGCAGGGGCTCGGTGGCCGGCACCACCGGCACGCCGACCTCGATCGCCAGATTGCGTGCGGCGACCTTGTTGCCGAGACGGCGCATCGTGTCTGGCTTTGGCCCGATAAAGGTGATGCCGGCCTCCGCGCAGGCATCAGCGAATTCCGGGCTTTCCGAAAGCAGGCCGTAACCGGGATGGATGGCATCAGCGCCCGAAAGCTTGGCGACGCGGATCACCTCCTCGATCGACAGATAGCTCTCGATCGGCCCGAGATCCTTGGCCAGATGGGGTCCACGGCCGATCGGGTAGCTTTCGTCGGCCTTGAAGCGATGCAGGGAGTACTTGTCTTCTTCCGCCCAGATCGCGACGGTGGCGATGCCCAACTCGTTGGCCGCGCGAAACACGCGGATGGCAATTTCGGACCGGTTGGCGACGAGGATTTTCTTGATCGGCAAAGCTCTCTCCCTGCCGCTAACGAGCGGCGGTTCTAAGTTTGCGTAAATCATGATGCAGCGCAACAAGTGCCGTGCTGCAGACGCAAAAATCCTGACCGTCACGCGTACAAACGAAAAATGCCCGGCGCTGAGCACCGGGCATTTCGAAGCGGTTTAGGCGCTGGAGAGCTTAGAGCTGCTCGTAGTTGTACTTGCCGTCGGCGCTCTTCTTCCACTGATACACGACGTAGTCGGCATCGGTGCGATCGCCCTTTTCATTGAAGGACAGTTCGCCGAGAACGGTCTTGAACGGACCCTTCTCGTGGATTGCCTTGGCAACGGCTTCCGGATCGTTCGAGCCGGCGGCAGCAGCGGCCTGCGCGATGATCTGCGTCGAGGCATAAGCGTAGAGCGTGTAGGCTTCAGGCTCGAAACCGGCAGCGCGGAACTTCTCGACCACGTCCTTGGCGTTCGGGTTGTTGCGCGGATCCGGGCCGAACGTGTTGTAGGTGCCGACCACGGCGTCGCCGGCGATCGAAGCGAGTTCGTTCGACACGATGCCGTCGCCCGAGAACAGCGGCGCCTTGACGCCCTGGTCAGCGGTCTGGCGGATCAGCAGGCCGGCTTCAGTGTGGAGGCCGCCCCAGTAGATGAGCGAGACATTGGCCTGCTTCATCTTGGCGATCAGGGCCGAGAAGTCCTTGTCGCCGGTGTTCACGCCTTCATACATGACTTCCGTCACGCCGGCTTCGTTGAGCGCCTTCTTGGTTTCGTCGGCAAGACCCTGGCCATAAGGCGTCTTGTCGTGGATCACGGCAACCTTGGCGTCCTTGAAGTTCTCGGCAATGTACTTGCCGGCAACGATGCCCTGCTGGTCGTCACGACCGCAAACGCGGAACGTGTTCCACAAACCGCGCTCGGTGAAGACCGGGTTGGTTGCGGCAGGGGTGACTTCCACGATGCCGTTTTCGGCATAAACTTCCGAAGCCGGGATCGACACGCCCGAGTTGAAGTGGCCGACTACGAACTTCACGCCATCGGCAGCGAACTTGTTGGCGACCGAAACGCCCTGCGTCGGATCGGATGCGTCATCGCCGACCGTGACGGTGATCTTTTCGCCGTTGATGCCGCCGGCTGCGTTGATGTCGGCAACAGCCTGCTCGGCGCCCTTCTGCAACTGTGCGCCGAAAGCGGCGTTCGGGCCGGTGATCGGACCGCCGACGCCCAGCAGGACGTCCGCAAAGGCACTGCCGCTGAACGCGACAAGCGCGGTCAAGGCGACTGCTGATAACAGAGACTTCTTCATGAGTGCACTCCCATTCGTATAAGCAGGCCTGGATGAAACTTCCGTGCGATGCCCACCCCTCGCAGAAAGTAAAGTTTGCCCATTTTCAGGCAGTTGTCACGCCGATTCAAAGTGTCTCGGCGGGGATGGTGAAGATCAGGCCCAAAGCTCAGGAACGCGCCTTCCAGGACAGGGGTGATCCTTTTTCATAAAGCCAGCCATATTGGCGCACCATCTGGTTGGTGCGGGTATAACGATAGCCGACAAAGCCGAAGACCATCAGGATGATCGTATCCACGAGGTAGTAGTGGAGCGAAAACATCGTGCCTTCAAACAACGCATGATGAATGAAGCGAACCGCGACGCCCAAAGCCAGCAGCGAGAAGAACAGCGACAGGTAAGACCGCCAGGTCTTGGCGCAGGCGCGCCCTGTCATCCAGGCAGCCCAGCCGCCCAGAATGAAGGTGATGAAGAAGAACTCCCAGATATTGGCTTCTTCGTAAAGGAAACCGCTCACGACATCGTCTCCTGCATCAATGCCGCCCGCCTTCGAGATAGGCGGCGCGGACTTCCGGATTGGCGAGCAGATCGCGTCCGCTGCCCGACATCGTGACCGCCCCATTGACCATGACATAACCGCGATGCGCGAGCTTCAGCGCGCCGAAGGCGTTCTGTTCCACGAGGAAGACGGTCAGGCCTTCGGTGCGGTTGAGTTCGCGAATGGCGTCGAAGATCTGCTTCACGATCAGGGGTGCCAGACCAAGCGACGGTTCATCGAGCAGCAGCAGCTTGGGACGTGCCATCAGTGCGCGACCGATGGACAGCATCTGCTGTTCGCCACCCGACAGCGTGCCGCCGCGCTGGTCGATACGCTCTTTCAGGCGCGGAAACAGGGCGAAGACCTTTTCCACGTCCTGGTCGAAATACTGCATGTTGTCGAGGCTGGCGCCCATTTGCAGGTTTTCGCGCACGCTCATGCGCGGAAAGATGCGGCGGCCTTCCGGAGACTGGGCGATGCGTAGCCGGGCGATCTCATGCGTCGGCATGGCGGTTATGTCAGTGCCGTCGAAGGTGATGCGGCCGGCGCGCGCATGCGGGGCGCCGCAGATCGTCATCATCAAGGTCGACTTGCCGGCACCGTTGGCGCCGATCAGCGCAACGATCTCGCCTTGGTTGACCGAAACGTCGACGCCATTCAGCGCGCGAATGTTGCCGTAGAAGGTTTCGACCTTCTCGACGGCCAGAAGCGGTGTTTGTCCCGTCATTGTGCTGGGCCTTTTGGTTCGACGGGAGACATCGCGGCAGTTTCAGCCTCAACCTGCGCCGCCTTAGAGGCGGCGGGAGATGCGGGCACGATGGTCTCGCCGCCGGCTTCCTCGACCGTATCCGCGATCGGGCCTTCGAACATGGAGGAGGTTTCGGCCGGACCCTGGGCGACGGGCGCAACACCATCCAGTTCTTCGATGACGCTGGTATCGCCGACTTCCACCAGGACGTCACCGACTTCTTCGTCATCGACGCCGAGATAGGCGGCAATGACCTTGGGATCGCTGCGCACCGAAGCCGGGCTGCCGTCGGAGATCTTGCGCCCATATTCGAGCACCACGACGTGGTCGGAAATTTCCATCACCACGGCCATGTCGTGCTCAATCAGCAGGATCGAGGTGCCGCTGTCGCGCCGGATGCCGAGCAGCAGCTCGTTGAGCGCAAGCGACTCCTTGGGGTTCAAACCGGCAGCAGGCTCGTCGAGGCACAGCAGTTCGGGACCGGTGCACATGGCGCGCGCAATTTCGAGGCGTCGTTGTGCGCCATAAGACAGGTCACCGGCCGGATCATCGGCGCGATCCATGAGATCGGCCTTTTCCAGCCAGTAAACGGCCTTTTCGATCGAAGCGCGGCTGGCATCCTTGTAGCCGCCCAAGCCCAGCAAGCCGAGAACGGTGAAGCCGGACGCCCGCATCAGGGCGTTGTGCTGCGCCACCAGGAGGTTTTCCAGCACGGTCATGCCGGAAAACAGGCGGATGTTCTGGAAGGTGCGCGCGACCTTTGCTTTGGCCGTGATCTGGAAGTCCGGCATCCGCTCCAGAAGGAACTTTTCGCCGGACGCACGGGTCATCGTGATCATGCCTTCGGTCGGCTTGTAGAAGCCGGTGATGCAGTTGAACACGGTGGTCTTGCCGGCGCCGTTGGGGCCGATCAGGGCGGTGATTTCGCCGCGCGGGGCGGTGAAGGAAAGGTCGCCGATGGCAACCAGGCCGCCGAACTTCATCGAAAGATGATCGACCTGGAGGATCGGGGTCTGAAGGTTTGTGCCAGCCATCAGCCGTGGCCTTCCTTGGTGAACGTCGAGGACACGGCGCGCGCTTCCTTGAGGTAGGCGGTGGGTTCTCGGCTGCCGACAAATCCGCGCGGCTTCCAGACCATGACAACAACCATGGCAATGCCGAACAGGAGCATGCGGTAGAGTTCGGGCGTGAAGTTCTGGCCGAACACCAGTTTCAGGAACTGCATTTCGCGCAGGATTTCCATGCCGCCGATCATCACCAGCGCGGCGATGGCGATGCCTGACAGCGAGCCCATGCCACCCAGAACCACGATAGCCAGGATGATGGCGGACTGCAGGAACACGAAGCTTTCCGGGTTGATGAAGCCCTGGCGTGCCGCAAAGAAGGCGCCGGCAAAGCCGCCGAACATCGCGCCGATCGCAAAAGCGGTCAGCTTGGTGTTGGTGGTGTTGATGCCGAGCGACCGGCAGGCGATCTCGTCTTCACGCAGCGCTTCCCAGGCACGACCCACCGGCAAACGGCGCAGACGGATGGTGACGAAAGCCGTCAGCAGCGCGAGGGCAAGGATCAGGTAGTACAGGAAGATGGTGTAATATGCGCCGGAGGTCGGGATATCGAAGACCTTGCCAATATAGTTCGGCGACGACACGTTGAAGTCGAACCAGCCGAAGAAGGTGATCTTCGGAATGCCGGAAATGCCGGCCGAGCCCTTGGTCACGTCGCGCCAGTTGATCAGCACAAGGCGGATGATTTCGCCGAAGGCCAGCGTCACGATGGCAAGATAATCGCCACGTAGTCGCAACACGGGAAAGCCGAGCAGCACGCCCCAGAAGGCCGCCATGATGCCGGCGGCCGGCAGCAGGATCCAGAAGGACAGGCCGAAATGCGTGCCGAGCAGCGCATAGGCATAAGCGCCCACGGCATAAAAGGCGACATAACCGAGATCGAGCAGGCCGGCGAGGCCGACCACGATGTTCAAACCCCAGGCCAGCATTACGTAGATCAGGACCTGGACGCCGAAATTGTTGACCCATTTCAGCGAGCCCTGCATGCCCACTGTCGATACGATGATCACGGGATACAGAACCAGCAGCGCGATCATGATCTTGAAGCGGTGGCGGCGCAGGAAGGACTGGTCCTTCTCGGCCACGACGGCGATCGGTCCACGATTGGCGCGGCGGCGGTCGACGGCCGGAAGCACGAAGGCGATGAACGCGAAGCGGCCGATCGCGACGAGTGCCACAACGGTCGCCAGCACGCCCCAATGGCTGCGCAGGATCAGCCGGTTGGAAATGTCCTGCGTGCTTTCCAGGCCGATAAAGAAGAAGAACAGGCCGGCGGAAAGGAGCGCCGCGTAAAGGGCCTGGCGAATGGCTTCGCCATAGGGGCTCGACGTGGATCGCGCCGTGTTGTCCGAGATCGCTGTCATGGTCTCAGACCTTTTCCACTTCCGGCCGGCCAAGCAGGCCAGAGGGCAGGAAGATCAGCACGATGGCGAGGATCGAGAAGGCCGCCACGTCCTTGTAGTCGATGGAGAAATAGGCCGACCACAGCGACTCGATCAGGCCGATCAGCAAGCCGCCGAGCACGGCGCCCGGGATCGAGCCAATGCCGCCGAGAACGGCTGCGGTGAAGGCTTTCACGCCCGGTACGAAACCATCGGAGAAGGCGACAACGCCGTAATACATCAGGAACAGCGTGCCGGCGACGGCGGCGAGCGAGGCGCCCATGATGAAGGTGATGGAGATGGTACGGTCGACATCGACGCCGAGCAGCGCCGCCATCTTGCGATCCTGCTCACAGGCGCGCTGAGCGCGGCCAAGCGAGGTCTTGTTGACGAGGTACCAGAACAAAGTGAGCAGCACGATCGTGACCACCGCGATCACGATCTGCTTCAGCGAAATCGAGATGCCGTAGACGTTGTAAACGTCGGTGACCAGCGGCGGGATCGGCTTGTTGCGCGGGCCCTGCGTCACCTGAACGAAGTTCGACAGCGCGATCGACATGCCGATGGCGGTGATCAGCGGTGCGAGGCGGAAGGAGCCGCGCAGCGGGCGGTAGGCGACCTTCTCGATCGTCCAGTTGTAAAGGCTGGTCATGATCATCGCGACGACCATCATGATCAGAAGCGCGACCACAACCGGCACCGAATAGAAGATCGCCGAGAGGATGAGGAACACGATCAGCGCGGTGAAAGCACCGATCATGAAGATGTCACCATGGGCAAAATTGATCATGCCGATGATGCCGTAGACCATCGTATAGCCGATCGCGATCAGGCCATAGATCGATCCCAGCGTCAGCCCGTTGATAAGCTGCTGGATAAAATACTGCATGCTTTAAGTCGCGCTCCCCGAGAATGTCGCGAGCGGCAACGCCGCGCATTCTTCTAGTTACCCCCTGAAGTCGTAGCCGCTTGGCTTGCGAATGCAACGCCTAACTTCTACGCCCATCGTCTAGCTTCGCGAGGATGAGAAGGCCGCGTAAGAGGCCTGCCCCCTGTCGAAGTGGACCATCATCTGGCTAGCATTGGCCCAAATCAGAGTCATCGCTTTTTTTCGCCACATTCTCCTTCCCTTACGACATGCTGTCATGCCTACACGGAAAAGCCGTGGCGGAATGGGTCGCGGTCGTCGATGAAGATGGTGTTGAAGCCGGTCTGCCGCGCCCAGCCGCCGATCGACGGGATGATGGCAGGCGTGCCGGCAACTTCGGTTTCCATTTCGACGCGGCCGTTGAAGATCGAGCCGATGATCGATTCATGCGCAAAGCTCTCACCGACCTTCAGCTTCCCCTTGCCGTGCAGCTGCGCCATGCGCGCGGAAGTGCCGGTGCCACAGGGCGAGCGGTCGATGGCCTTGTCGCCATAGAACACGGCATTGCGGCCATCGGCGCCTTCTATCGTGGGCGCGCCGGTCCATTGGATGTGGCGCAGGCCAGAAATATCGGGATTGCCGGGATGCACGAACTGGTAGCGTTCGTTGAGGCGCTGGCGCACAACCGGGCTCATGGCGATCAGCTCGCCGGCCGAGTAATCGGCCATGTCGCGGTAGTTTTCTTGGCGGTCGACGATGGCGTAGAAATTGCCGCCATAGGCGATGTCGACGGTGATCTCGCCCAGGCCCGGGCAATCCACCGCGAGGCCTTCGGCGTAAAGGAAGGACGGCACATTGGTGATGCGCACTTCTTCGACGTAATCGCCTTCCTGACGGTACTCGGCGATCACCAGGCCGGCCGGCGTGTCGAGGCGCAGCACGCCCGGCGTCTTCGGCTTCACCAAGCCCTGCTCGATCGCCATCGTCACGGTGCCGATCGTGCCATGGCCGCACATCGGCAGGCAGCCGGAGGTTTCGATGAACAAGATGGCGATGTCGCAATCCTCGCGCGTCGGCGGATAGAGGATGGAGCCCGACATCACGTCATGACCGCGCGGCTCGAACATCAGGCCGGTGCGGATCCAGTCATACTCGGCAAGGAAGTGCGCGCGACGCTCCAGCATCGTGTTGCCGTGCAGAAGCGGAGCGCCGCCGGACACGAGGCGCACGGGATTGCCGCAGGTGTGACCATCGATGCAGGAAAAGGTGTGGCGAGCCATGGGTGGATCCTAGAAGCGGTCGGCACGAAAAGGGTTGAGGTCGAGCGAAGGCGTTTGGTCGAGAACAAGATCGCGAATGAGGCTGCCGGTGGCGGCGGCCTGGGTCAGGCCGAGATGGCCGTGGCCGAAAGCATAGAAGACATTGTTGGCGCGCGCACGGCTGATCACCGGCAGCGAGTCCGGCATGGAAGGACGATAACCCATCCATTCGCGCCCTCCCGATGGATCGAGGCCGGGCAGGAAGCGCTGCGCCTTGGTCAGCATGGCTTTCGAGCGCTCGTAATTGGCGGGGCGCACAAGACCGGCCAGTTCCACCGCGCCGCCGACCCGCAGGCCGGTTTCAAGCGGGGTGATGACGAAGCCGTCGCCGGAAAAGATCAGCTGCCGCTTCACGTCGAAGGCCGTGGTGGGGAGCGTCGTGTTGTAGCCGCGCTCGGTTTCCAGCGGGATACGGTCGCCTAAGTTACCGGCAAGTCTGTGCGACCAGGCGCCGGCGGCGATGACCAGCCGTTTTGCGCGGCGCGTTTCGCCGGTGTCGAGGTCGATCTGGATGGTGTTACCCGAGCCCACCGCCCGTACGCCGGCTTGAACGAAGCGCGCGCCGCGGCTTTCCGCATAGGCCCAGATCGCCTTGCCGAGCAGCTTGGGGTCGGAGACCGTTTTCCAGTCCGGCACGAAGGTGCCCTTGATGAATTCGCGCGACAGGCCGGGCTGAAGCTCGGCCAGATCTGCGCCTTCAACATGGCGGAAGGTGATGCCGAAGCGATCGCGCGCATCCCAGCCGGGCAGGGAAGCGGCGAACTCGGCCTGGTCGCGATACAGTTCCAGCGAGCCGTCTTCGCGCAGCATGGAGCGCGTGTTCGAGCGCTGCATCAGCGCCAGCCATTCGCGCTCGGCCAGCCGCATCAAACCGGCTTGGGCCTTGAGCGCGGTTTCATAATGGCGCGCGCCACTGGAGCGATGAAAGCGCCACAGCCATGGCATGAGGGCAGGCAAGTAGGCAGGCGGAATGGACAGGGGCCCGAGCGGGTCGCGCAGCCAACGCGGCAGATTGCGCAGCATGCCCTTTTGCGCCAGCGGCAGAACGTCCGAGAAGGCGAAGGCGGCGGCGTTGCCGGAACTCGTTTCTTCGCAGATGCCGGTGCGGTCATAGACCGTGACGGCCAAGCCCGCTTCCGCGAGAATGGCCGCCGTACAGATGCCGATGATGCCCGCGCCGATGATTGCGATATCGTCAGGCGCGGTGGTCATCGGGTCAGATCCTCGTTTTGGTCAGAAGCTCGGCAGCGTCGGGCGGACGGCGAGCGCGTCGGTGATGATCTTTTCGACCGATGCGCGACGCTCGCCCGACAGAGGCTGGCGCGGACGGCGTACGCGATCATTGGTATCGATTGCGTGCACTTCGGCCAGCTTGATGTTCTGAACGAGATAGGTGGACACGTCGAGATCCAGCAGCGGGCGGAACCAGCGATAGATCGACAGCGCTTCGTCGCGGCGCCCCTGCTTCATCAGCTGGTAGATCGCCACAGTTTCGCGCGGGAAGGCGGTAACGAGACCGGCAACCCAGCCGATCGCGCCAACCGACAGCGCTTCGAAAGCGAGGTTGTCGACGCCGGTGAACAGATCGAAGCGGTCGCCGAAGGTGTTGATGATCTCAGTGGTGCGGCGAATGTCGTCGGACGATTCCTTGATCGCCACGAAGCGCTCGTCGGCGCCGAGGCGCTCCATGATCTCCAGCGTCACGTCAACACGGTAGGCAACGCGGTTGGAGTAGATCATCACCGGCAAATCGGCGGCAGCGGCAACGGCCGACATGGCGGCAACCGTTTCATCCGGATTGGTGTGGTAGATTGGGCTTGGAACCACCATCAGGCCGGAGGCGCCAGCCTGTGCGGCACGCTTGCCGAGCTGTTCGGCTTCGCGGGTGCCGGCCTCGTTGACCGTCATGAGCACCGGTTTACCCGCTGCCGCATCTTGCGCGATCTTCAGCACCGTCAGCTTTTCGTCATGGCTCAGCATCGGGCCTTCGCCCAGCGAACCGGCAACGATGATGCCGTCGCAGCCGGCTTCCATCTGGAGCGCGAAGCAGCGTTCCATTTCGGCGTGGTCGAGTTCGTCATCCACGGTGAACTTGGTTGTTACGGCAGGAAAAACGCCAGACCACATAATATCTGCTCCAGTGATATATCAGCTGACAGCCGGCTTAAAGCCTGTCTTGGCTTTTGTCAATCAGTGATATATCAACGTAGCATGAATCTGACCTCTGACGTTCCCGTAGCCGTTCGGGCGTATCATGCGCTTGAAGAGATGATCGTCACCCTGGCACTCGAGCCGGGCAGCACGACAACCGAAAGCATCTTGCTGGAACGCGTGGGGCTTGGCCGCACCCCTGTACGCGAGGCGATCCAGCGGCTGGCGTGGGAAGGGTTCCTGATCGTGCGGCCACGCACCGGCCTGCTTGTTGCGCCGCTTGATGCCGGCGGTTGGTCCAAGGTCATGGATGCGCGGCAGGGGATTGAGATCGTGCTGGCGCGCTCGGCCGCCTTGTCGATCACGCCGGAAGCGCGCCGACCCTTCTTGCAGGCGTCGGAGGCCATGTATGCGGCTGCGGCGGAGAATGACGACAAGGCGTTTCTTGCTGCCGACAAGGCATGGGATGAAGCACTGGCTTTTGCGTCCGACAATCCGTTCGCCGTGCGGGTGGCAGCACCGCTGCAAACCCACAGCCGCCGCTTCTGGTATCGTTATCGGCGCGGCAGTGGCCTGGCGCAAGCGGCCAATCGGCACATCACGGTAATCGAGGCCGTCTTGCGCGGCGATGCGGATGCCGCAGCCGATGCGATGCAGCGATTGATGGATATGCTACGCAAAGACGCCGAAGCTTTGCAGCCCGGCGTCTCGGTCAGGTCAGATAATGAAGTGGTTCGGCCGCTGGATGCAGTCGCCATCTAAGACAGCGGAAGCTTATGCGCTTGGGCCGATGTTGCCGCGGCTCTGCCAGCCGTCACCGGCCGAGAGGATGCACGAGTTGCCGTCCGTACCGGTAGCAAGGATTGTCCAGGTGCCTGCATCCGACACAAAGACTTCCAGCACCGCGCTCTGATCGACAACTCCGACCGACTGCGGAGCTTCCTTGAACTGAGCCGACAGCTTCTGCACGATTTCGTTGCGTGCGCCGCAGGTGTTCATCTGGTCCATGGTGGACGACGCGAGCTGTGCAGCAGCTGTCTGCTGAACGGGTGCAGCCTGCTCAGCGTGGATGGCCGGAACGGTGGCGAACAGGCCGGCAATGGCGACGGGGGCAAGAAGAGTTGCGATGCGGATCATGGTCTTCTCCTTGAGAGCTTCGCCAACATCAGGAAGCTATGCTTCTCAGTTGCTCGCGCCGGTCTGGAATTCTCTTGTTCGCCGCTGCTTCCGTGTTCGTGCGCTGCGATGACCTAATAAGATTCCAGGGTTAACCTTGTTGCATCACGTTTTTGTGAAGAGTGTTAATGGCGCTTGACGGAACTAAAAAGGCGGCACCGAAGCGCCGCCTTTTCATAAAAGTAACGATAATTTCGACTAGTTCATGGTCGGGATCACGAACTCCGCACCGTCCTTGACGCCGGACGGCCAGCGCGAGGTTACCGTCTTAGTCTTGGTGTAGAAGCGGAACGCGTCTGAGCCGTGCTGGTTCAGATCGCCGAAGCCCGAACCCTTCCAGCCGCCAAAGGTGTAGTAGGCGATTGGCACGGGGATTGGCACGTTGATGCCGACCATGCCAACCTGAACGCGGGATGCGAAGTCGCGGGCCGCATCGCCGTCGCGGGTGAAGATCGCAACGCCGTTGCCATATTCATGCTCGTTCGGCAGCTTGAGCGCTTCCTCGTAATTGGCCGCTCGCACCACAGACAGAACGGGGCCGAAAATCTCTTCCTTGTAGATCTTCATGTCCGGCTTCACGTCGTCGAACAGGCAGCCGCCCATGTAATAGCCGTTCTCGTAGCCCTGCATGGTGAAGCCACGGCCGTC
Organism: Phyllobacteriaceae bacterium UBA1059; assembly: GCA_002316345.1. Taxonomy (GTDB): domain Bacteria; phylum Pseudomonadota; class Alphaproteobacteria; order Rhizobiales; family Rhizobiaceae; genus Tianweitania. Next base: position 20,168 of record DCDI01000001.1, read on the forward strand.
GACCACAAGCTTGGCACCTTCCTTGACGCCAGTGTCGACATAGCCGCGCACGCGATCCAGAGCAGCTTGCGTCACGAGCGGGCCGTAATCGGCGGTCGGATCGGTGGATGGGCCGACCTTGAGGCTTTCCACGCGCGGAACCAACTTTTCGATCAGGCGATCGGCCGTTTCCTTGCCGACGGGAACCGCAACCGAGATCGCCATGCAGCGCTCGCCGGCGGAACCGTAGCCCGCGCCGATCAGCGCATCGACCGTCTGGTCCATGTCGGCATCCGGCATGATGATCATGTGGTTCTTGGCGCCGCCGAAGCACTGGGCGCGCTTGCCGTTCGCGGTGGCACGCGAATAGATGTATTGCGCGATCGGCGTCGAACCCACGAAGCCGATGGCCTTGATGTCGGGATCATCGAGGATCGCGTCCACGATCTCCTTGTCGCCATTGACGACATTGAGAATGCCGGCCGGCAGGCCTGCTTCGAGGAACAGTTCGGCGATCTTCATCGGCACGCCCGGATCACGCTCGGACGGCTTGAGGATGAAAGCGTTGCCGCAGGCGATTGCCGGCGCGATCTTCCACAGGGGGATCATGGCCGGGAAGTTGAACGGCGTAATGCCGGCAACCACGCCGAGCGGCTGGCGCATGGAATAAACGTCGATGCCAGGGCCGGCGCCGTCCGTGAACTCGCCCTTCATCAGATGCGGCGCGCCGATGCAGACTTCCACCACTTCGAGGCCGCGCTGAATGTCGCCCTTGGCGTCCGGAATGGTCTTGCCATGTTCGCGCGCCAGCAGCTCGGCCAGCTCGTTGTAGTCGCGTTCGACCAGCTGCAGGAACTTCATCAGCACGCGCACGCGGCGCTGCGGATTGGTGGCGGCCCAGGCCGGCTGTGCGGCCTTCGCGTTTTCGACCGCCTGGCGCAGCTCAGCTACCGTTCCGAGCGCAACCTGGCCGCGCACCGTGCCGTCCATCGGCTGCATGATGTCCTGGCTGCGACCGCTGGTGGAAGCGACATGCTTGCCGCCGATGAAATGTCCGACCTGATCCAATGCTCTTCTCCCTGTTTTCACCTTGGAGCGATGATGGCCCACTTTGCCCCGCTCACGCCGCGCGCGCAACGCGAGAGTGAACGCAGCCGTTGTGCGTGAATTGATGTTGTCGTGTTGTTCGTACTACAATCAGCGCAAGGCGGAGGCGCAATGCGATGAACTGGGACGACATCCGCATCTTCCTGGCCGTTGCGCGATCCGGGCAGATCCTTGGTGCTGCGAAGCGTCTAGGCATCAATCATGCGACTGTCTCACGCCGGGTCGCGGCTCTGGAAAGCGACACGAAAACGCGGCTATTTCGCCGCGGCACCACAGGTACGCTTCTGACGCCGGCCGGCGAGCGCTTCCTGGCCATGGCCGAGCGGATGGAAGCCGACCTGATCGCCGCGCGCGCCGAATTGTCGGGCGAGGAAGAGGCCGTAGCGGGCCCGGTGCGCATCGGCACACCGGACGGTTTCGGCGTCGCCTTCCTCGCCTCGCATCTCGGTGAGTTAATCAGCCGTTATCCCGAACTGGAGATCCAACTCGTACCCGTGCCACGATCCTTTTCCCTGTCGCGGCGCGAGGCTGACATTGCCATTACAGTTGATCGGCCGGTGGAAGGGCGGTTGGTGGCCGGCAAGCTGGTGGATTACTCGCTGCAGCTTTATGCCGGCGAAGTCTACGCCAAGGAGTATGGCCTGCCGCAGACGATCCCTGACCTCCTGCAGCATCGGCTGGTCGGCTATGTCGGCGATCTCACCGTCAGCCCGTCCCTGGATTATGCGCCGGATATCACGCCGGACTGGCAGGCCCGGTTTTCGATCTCATCGGCGCTAGGCCAGGTGGAAGCCGTACGCGCCAATGCCGGCATCGGCATCCTCCACACCTTCATCGCCCGACGCTATCCCGACCTCGTGCCGGTACCGGCAGCTATGCCGACCCGCCGTGCCTACTGGCTGGTTTATCACGACTCGGTGCGCGCCGTGCGGCGGGTGCAGGTCGTCGCGGCCTTCATCCAGGAAGCCGTCGAGAAGAACCGCGGCATCTTTTTATAAGCGCCAACGAAGAAC
>DCDI01000167.1:0-7405 GCA_002316345.1 Phyllobacteriaceae bacterium UBA1059
CCGGTTGGCGCGGCGATCGGCGGTGTAGCGGGTGCAGCGACTGGCGGCGTTGTGGGTGAAGCCGTGCAGCCGACCCCAGTCGTCCGCGAATATGTCACCACCAACCGCGTCGAGCCGGTTTACCTCGAAGGCGAAGTCGTCGTCGGCGCCGGCCTGCCGGAGAACGTCGCGCTGACCCCGGTGCCGGACTACGAATACGAATATGCCTACATCAACGGCCAGCCGGTTCTGGTTGATCCGGCAACCCGCCGCATCGTGTCCGTGGTTCGCTAAGCGCCACACCATCTCGTAACAAAGGCGTCGGCTTCAAAGGCCGGCGCCTTTGTCGTTTTCGAGCACCTCCAGCCCGCTTTGCTTGACTTTCCCGCAACCATGCTGTTGAACACAGCCAGATTCCGCGACGAGTAAAACTCCGAGCGCCGACCGGGACGTTGCCTTGAGCTTCGATCCCGGAGGTCAACATCCGGCAGCGCGATGCGCCCCCGGGTGCTTTTTGGCTATGTTGGCGGTTTGGGGAACGGCGCGGAGACACTTATCTCAGGGTTTGTGCCCTCGGGAAAGGAAGACACGGGATGTTCGAGAACCTGCAGGATCGCCTTGGCACGATCCTCAATGGCCTGACTGGCCGCGGCGCATTGTCGGATGCCGACGTTGCTGCCGCCATGCGCGAAGTGCGTCGTGCCCTCATCGAGGCCGACGTGTCGCTCGACGTCGTGCGTTCCTTCACCGACAAGGTTCGCGCCAAGGCTGTCGGCGCCGATGTCCTGAAGTCGATCAAGCCCGGCCAGATGGTCGTGAAGATCGTTCATGACGAACTGGTCGACATGCTGGGCGCCGAAGGCGTCGCCATCGACCTCAATGCGCCCGCGCCCGTCATCATCATGATGGTCGGCCTGCAGGGCTCAGGCAAGACCACGACTTCGGCCAAGATCGCCAAGCGGCCGACCGATCGTCAGGGCAAGAAGGTTCTGATGGCCTCGCTCGACACGCGCCGTCCGGCCGCGCAGGAGCAGCTTCGCCAGCTCGGCGAGCAGACCAAGGTCGCGACGCTGCCGGTGATCGCCGGCCAGTCGCCGGTGGAAATTGCACGCCGCGCCGAACAGGCTGGCCGTCTCGGCGGCTATGATGTCGTGATCCTCGACACCGCCGGCCGCACGCATATCGACGAGCCGCTGATGGTGGAAATGGCCGACATCAAGTCGGCTGCCCGTCCGCATGAAATCCTGCTCGTGGCCGACTCGCTGACCGGTCAGGACGCCGTCAATCTCGCGCGTAACTTCGACGAGCGCGTCGGCATCACTGGCCTCGTGCTGACCCGCATGGACGGCGATGGCCGCGGCGGTGCGGCACTGTCCATGCGCGCCGTCACCGGCAAGCCGATCAAGCTGATCGGTACCGGCGAAAAGATGGATGCGCTGGAAGAGTTCTTTCCCAAGCGCATCGCCGACCGCATTCTCGGCATGGGCGACATCGTTTCGCTCGTGGAACGCGCTGCCGAAAACATCGACGCGGAAAAAGCCGCGGCGATGGCCAAGAAGATGCAGTCCGGCAAGTTCGACCTGGATGATCTGGCCGACCAGCTGCGCCAGATGGAAAAGATGGGCGGCATGGGCGGCATCATGGGAATGATGCCCGGCATGGGCAAGATGAAGGACCAGATGGCTTCGGCCGGCCTGGACGACAAGATGTTCGGCAAGCAGATCGCCATCATCTCCTCCATGACCAAGGCCGAGCGAGCCAATCCCGATCTTCTCAAGCACAGCCGCAAAAAGCGCATCGCAGCCGGCTCCGGCACAGATGCCGCGCAGATCAACAAGCTCCTCAAGATGCATCGCCAGATGGCCGATGTCATGAAGTCGATGGCGGGCAAGAAGGGCGGCATGATGCGCGGCCTCATGGGCGGCATGGCCAACAAGATGGGCCTGGGCGGTCTCGGCAGCATGATGGGCGGCGGCATGCCGGTAGTCTCGAAGATGGATCCCAAGCAGCTCGAAGCCCCCCAGAAGCAGGCCGAAGCGGCCGGCTTCGGCGCGGGCGGCAAGATGGGCGGCCTCGGAGGTATGCCCGGCCTGCCAGGTGGCGGACTTCCCGGTCAGCCCGGCGGCGGCATGCGCATGCCCGGCCTGCCCGGTTTGCCGAAGAAGAAATAAGGCCGGATCGATGAGCGCCGAGATTGCTTCCGAAAGTGATGACGTAGCCCGCGCCCGCGAGCTGCTGCGCGATCTGCGCACGTCGATCGACAACTTCGACGCGTCGATCATCTATCTGCTCGCCGAGCGGTTCCGCGCAACCGAGCGCGTCGGACTGCTCAAGGCCGAGCATAAACTCCCTGCCGCCGATCCCACCCGCGAGCGCGAACAGATCGCTCGCCTGCGGGACTTGGCGAAGGATGCGAAGTTCAATCCGGATTTCGCGGAGAAGTTCTTGAACTTCATCGTCAAGGAAGTGATCCGCCATCACGAGGCGGCGGCTTCCGCCCAAGCTAATCCCGAATTGGCTAATCCCGGTTCGGTTCAGCGTTCAAACGACTGACCGACCTTCATCAACACAGAACAAGACCACCAGGAGTAACAAAATGTCCCTCAAGATCCGTCTCGCCCGCGCTGGCTCCAAGAAGCGCCCTTACTACCACATCGTCGTTGCCGACGCCCGTTCGCCCCGCGACGGCCGCTTCATCGAGCAGGTTGGCGCCTGGAACCCGATGCTCCCCAAGGATGGCGAGCGCGTGAAGCTCAACGAAGAGCGCCTGCAGCATTGGCTGTCGGAAGGCGCGCAGCCGACCGATCGCGTCGTTCGCTTCCTCGACCAGGCTGGCCTCGCCAAGCGCGACACCCGCAACAACCCGACCAAGGGTCTGCCCGGCAAGAAGGCCCAGGAGCGTCTCGCCGCCGCCAAGCAGGCTGAAGAAGCCGCAGCCGCCAAGAAGGCCGCTGACGAAGCAGCTGCGGCCGAAGCCGCCAACGCACCAGCCGAAGAAGAAGCCGCTTCCTAAGCGCTTCACCTTATCGGCAATAAAAAAGCGGGCTCATGGCCCGCTTTTTTTGTGCTTCGGAGAAGGTCAAAAGGGCGGCTGCTTGCCCTTCCAGATCCGATCTTCATATTTTGCGTACATGAAGATGACGAGGCCGATGAAAAGTCCGCTCGCGGGCGTAATCATCATCGCCCAGAAGAAGTCGGGTTCGCTCATGGCATGAGCCTTCCTAATAGGGTTCTTGCCAACCAATGTAGGCCTATGCTCGTGATCGTGCAAGGCAATGAGATCAAAGTCAGCCGCCAGCCGTTGGTGCTGCCATTGACGAAGAAGGTTATCGCTGGCGCCAAGACCCCGACTGCAAAGGTCGCAATCGCAACGCCGTTCAAGTAAGTCGCGGTGAGCTTCCAGCGTTCATTGTGGATCAGGCTCACCGCAATTTCTCCGTCAGGCCGCTTTCTGGCGCGGCTTGATCAGGTCACGTTCAACGAGCAGCTCGGCGATCTGCACGGCGTTCAGGGCGGCGCCCTTGCGCAGATTGTCGGACACGACCCAGATGTTCAATCCGTTGTCGAGCGTCGAGTCTTCGCGGATGCGGCTGATATAGGTGGCGTCTTCGCCGGCCGATTCTAGCGGCGTGATGTAGCCGCCATCTTCATGCTTATCGATCACGAGGCAGCCTGGTGCCTCGCGCAGGATCTCGCGCGCTTCGTCGGCCGAGATCGGCTTCTCGAATTCGAGGTTGATCGCTTCGGAATGGCCGATGAAGACCGGCACGCGCACGCAGGTCGCGGTCACCTTGATCTTCGGATCGAGCATCTTCTTGGTTTCGGCGACCATCTTCCATTCTTCCTTGGTCGTGCCGTCTTCCATGAAGACGTCGATATGGGGAATGACGTTGAAGGCGATGCGCTTGGTGAACTTCTTGGCCTCCACCGGATCGGCGACGAACACGGCGCGGGTCTGCGTGAACAGCTCGTCCATGCCTTCTTTGCCGGCGCCCGAAACGGACTGGTAGGTCGACACCACGACCCGCTTGATCGTGGCATGATCATGCAGCGGCTTCAGCGCCACCAGCATCTGTGCCGTCGAACAATTCGGATTGGCGATGATGTTCTTCTTGGCGAAGCCAGCAACTGCATCGGCATTCACTTCCGGCACGATCAGCGGCACGTCCGGATCATAGCGAAAGGCCGAGGAATTATCGATCACGACGCAACCCTGCTTGCCGATCTTGGGCGACCATTCCTTGGAAACGCTGCCGCCGGCCGACATCAGGCAAATATCGGTGTCTGCAAAATCATAGCGCTCGAGCGCCTGCACCTTCAGCGTGCGGTCACCGAAGGACACATCGGTGCCCTGGCTGCGGCGGGACGCCAGCGCGACGACTTCGCTGATGGGGAAGCCGCGTTCTTCCAGAATATTGAGCATTTCGCGGCCCACATTGCCCGTGGCACCGACGATCGCAACCTTGTAACCCATGGAACTTCTCCTCTTCCTCTCCGCTGTCGCGCCTTGGAAAAAACCCGCTGGCCATCATGCGGGTCCCGCCTCGGCTGCTCCCCCCAGGCCGAACCCGGGAGAGGGTGAGCAGGCCAGAGGGATCAGACCGTTTTCGCGGTCGTGGTCGTTTTGGCCGTAGTTTTCGAAGGCGCAATGCGCGCGCAATCGCAGGCTGCCGCAAAGGCGGCGGAGGCGAAAGCAGGAAAAGCCGTGGTCAGGCTGCGCATGGTGTTCTCCGGAACGAGGCTGCTTCTACGCTTCCTTCGCGCAGAGTCAATCTGCACGAAGGGCTTAGAAGCGCCTGAGGTCCGTATCAGGCCCAGATCAGGCCAACATCAAGAATGGATCGTCTTGAAGAAGGTGCCGAGCGCGGCTTCCTTCACGGCTTCCGACATCGTCGGATGCGCATGGCAGGTCCGCGCCAGGTCTTCCGACGAACCGCCGAACTCCATCAGCACGGCTGCTTCGTGGATCATCTCGCCGGCACCGAAACCGAGGATATGAACGCCGAGCACGCGGTCGGTCTTGGCGTCCGCCAGAACCTTCACGAAGCCTTCGGTCTGCAACATGGCGCGGGCACGGCCGTTAGCCGAGAACGGGAACTTGCCCGCCTTGTATTCGACGCCCGCCTTCTTCAGCTCTTCCTCGGTCTTGCCGACGGACGCTACTTCCGGGTTGGTGTAAACCACGCTCGGGATGACGTCGTAGTTCACATGGCCGTGCTGGCCGGCGAGGATCTCGGCAACCGCGACGCCCTCGTCTTCACCTTTGTGCGCCAGCATCGGCCCGGCAATGACGTCGCCGATGGCGTAGATACCGTCGATGTTGGTCTTGTAATGATTGTCGACGGCCACCCGGCCGCGCTCATCCAAGGCGACACCGGCTTCCGTCAGGCCGAGCTTGTCGTGGAACGGCTTGCGGCCGGTAGCGACCAGCACGCGCTCGGCTTCGATGACTTCAGCATCCCCACCCTTGACCGGCGAGAAGGTCACGCGCGCGCCGGCACCACCCTTTTCAACCGCAGTCACCCGCGCGCCGAGCTTGAACTCCATGCCCTGCTTCGCCAGCACGCGCTGGAACTGCTTTGCGACCTCGCCATCCATGCCGCCAAGCAGGTTGTCGAGATATTCCACCACGGTGACCTTGGCGCCGAGCCGCGACCACACCGAGCCCAGCTCCAGACCGATGACGCCGCCGCCGACCACGACCAGCGTTTCCGGCACCTTCTCGAAGGACAGTGCGCCGGTGGACGACACGATGATCTGCTCGTCGAAGGCCACGTCGACGCCCGGAATGCCGGCGACTTCGGAACCGGTGGCAATGACGATGTTCTTGGCTTCGACATCCTGCGTCGCACCGTCTTCCGCCGTGACCTGCACCTTGCCGGCGCCCTGCACCTTGCCGGTGCCGCGGAACACGGTGATCTTGTTCTTCTTCATCAGGAACTCGAGGCCCTTGACGTTGGAAGCGACCGTTTCGGTCTTGTGCTGCAGCATGGCCGGCAGATCGAGCTCGGGCGCCGGCACCTTGATGCCGAGCTTGGCGAAGTCGTGGCCAACGGCAGCAAACATCTCGGAGGCATGCAGCAGCGCCTTGGAGGGAATGCAGCCGATATTGATGCAGGTGCCGCCGAAGCTTGGGTTCTTCTCGATCACCGCCGTGTTCAAGCCGAGCTGTGAGGCCTTGATCGCGCAAACATAGCCCGCCGGACCGGTTCCGATTACCACAACATCAAACGCCGCCATGAGTCCTGTTCCTGCGTATAAACTGGTTTGAATGAAAAAGGGCGTTAGCCCAAAAAGCTGCCAAGCATGATGAGAATGCCGATCAGCGACACCGCCCAAACAAGGGAGCGGACGTAAGGGATGCCGAAGGCATAAAGCGGCAGATAGATGATGCGGGCAACGAACCAGAGGATCGCGCCGATCTCGCCCCACTGGCTCGCCTGACCCGAAATCACGAGGCCGAGTGCCAGCGCCACGAAGGCCGGGTAAGTTTCCAGGAAATTCCACTTGGCGCGTTCCAAACGGCCAGTCAGCTTCGAGACCGGCTTCTGCTCGTCGCGCGCGCTGGCATTGTAGCCAAGCCCATTGTCGCGCGTGGCCGACTGGCTGTGCGCGAAGATATAAACCAGCAGAAGCACGACGCTCCAGCCGAGCACCAGCAGTTCAGTGGGTAAGCTCGTGTCCATGATCCCGCTCCTTTATTTGGCCGCACCGGGCTCGATGCCGTCGCACGACCCTTCGGCTTCCGCGAAGGATGCCTTTGTCGGCTTCAACTCGCCCTTCACGATCCCCAGCGGGATAAAGGGCGGTGTGTCCTGCATGGCCGGCTGAACGAGGCGCAGAAGATAGCAGCCGGCGAACACCGCCTTGCCGCCACTCTTGTCAGTCGCCTCGACTACGGCAGGCAGGGTCGTATAGATCGAACCGGCAGCGCCCTCGCTCGTGCCCTTGCCCAACCGAAGCCGCACATGCGCGGTGGTCTCATATCCCGCGACAAAAGCCTGATAGCTCGGCCGGCTGGGTTCCTCGCGGAAATAGCTCCAGGCCCGCAGATATTCCTGCCGCTCGATGGCGTTGTAGAGGCTCTGGACGACGGACTCGGCCGTGGAGCGATCGTCGCGATAATCCGGCGGCGTTTGATCCTGCGCGCCGACGCCTGAGGCACCCAGCAGAGCCGCAACAAGCGCGGCTCCGCCGATCAGGGCGGAAAGCGCAGCACGCGAGGTGCCACGGGAGCCGCTTGCTGCGTTGATAACGCCCTTGAGCAAGGCGGCTCTCCTTGTCTTAGAGATCGAGAACCAGACGTTCCGGATCTTCCAGGCTGTCCTTCACGCGCACCAGGAAGGTCACGGCTTCCTTGCCGTCGACGATGCGGTGATCATAGGACAAAGCGAGATACATCATCGGGCGGATGACGATCTGGCCG
>DCDI01000167.1:7432-7867 GCA_002316345.1 Phyllobacteriaceae bacterium UBA1059
TGGTGATGGTGAAGGTGCCGCCTTGCATGTCAGCAACCGAAAGCTGGCCGTCGCGCGCTGCCTTGGCAAGACGACCGAGTTCCTTCTCGATCTCGGCAATCGACATCTGGTCGGCGTCGCGGATAACCGGAACAACCAAGCCCTTGTCGGTGCCGACGGCCATGCCGACATGCGCATAATTCTTGTAGACGAGATCGGTGCCGTCGATCTCAGCGTTGACTGCCGGGATCTCCTTCAAGGCATGGGTCACAGCCTTGGTGAAGAAGCCCATGAAGCCGAGCTTCACGCCGTGCTTCTTCTCGAACACGTCCTTGTACTTGGTGCGCAGTGCCATCACCGCGCTCATATCCACCTCGTTGAAGGTGGTGAGCATGGCGGCAGCGTTCTGGGCGTCCTTCAAACGCTTGGCGATGGTCTGGCGCAGGCGGGTCATTT
>DCDI01000167.1:7923-9138 GCA_002316345.1 Phyllobacteriaceae bacterium UBA1059
CCTGATCGGCCGACAGGTTGTTTTCGGACAGCATCTTGGCGGCAGCCGGAGCCGGCTGCGTGCCACGCGGCGTGATCTCTCCTTCGCCCGTCACCGCTGCGGTCTTTTCCGCAGCTTCCTTTGTTGTGGAGGCGCTTCCCGCACCCGAAGCCGAGGCAATCGCTTCCGACTTCTGGCCGCCGTAATCGGCCGTATTTTCCGCCTGCTTGGCACCGCCTGGAGCCGAAGCGGCGGCGGCCGGCTTCGCGGAGCCTGCACCAGCACCGGCAGCGCCGATCTGGCCGAGCAGCGCGCCAACACCGACGGTTTCACCTTCGGCGGCGGTGATTTCCGACAGCGTACCGGCGGCGGGCGCGGGCACTTCGATCGTTACCTTGTCGGTTTCCAGTTCAACCAGCGCTTCATCGGCCGCGACCGTATCGCCGACCTTCTTGAACCACTTGCCGATCGTGGCTTCGGTAACGGATTCGCCAAGCGTCGGAACGCGGATTTCGTTAGCCATTGTTTTAAACCGGTGTCCTGTGGAGCTTAATTATCGGATCGAAAGATGCGCCCGCTTATTCGCCGAGCGCGTCCTCCAGGAAGGCTTGCAACTGTGCGAGATGTTTGAACATCAGACCGGTTGCCGGCGATGCGGCGGCCGGACGGCCGGTATACCGCACGCGCTGATGCTTGGCGTCGATATGGGCCAGCACCCATTCCAGATATGGGTCGATGAAGGACCAGGCGCCCATATTCTTGGGCTCTNNTGGCACCACACCATCTCCGCATTGCGGAAGCGCGACAGCTCGTTGATCAGCGCCTTGGCCGGGAACGGATAAAGCTGTTCGACGCGCAGAAGATAGATGTCGTCGATGCCGCGCTTTTCGCGCTCTTCCAGGAGGTCGTAATAGACCTTGCCCGAGCAAAGCACGACGCGACGGATCTTGGAATCCTTCTGCAGCTGGCCGCTCGCATCGTCCCAAAGCAGACGGTGGAACGAGCTTTCGCCCGACAGATCGGCGAGCGTCGACACGGCGCGCTTGTGGCGCAGCAGCGACTTCGGCGTCATCAGGATCAGCGGCTTGCGGAAGTCGCGCTTCAGCTGCCGGCGCAGAATGTGGAAGTAGTTTGCCGGCGTCGAGCAATACGCGACCTGCATATTGTCTTCGGCGCAAAGCTGAAGGTAGCGTTCGAGACGGGCCGACGAATGCTCCGGACCCTGGCCTTCATAGC
>DCDI01000167.1:9154-13339 GCA_002316345.1 Phyllobacteriaceae bacterium UBA1059
AGTCGCCGAACTGGGCTTCCCACAAGGTCAGCGCACGCGGCTCGGCAAGGCTGTAGCCATATTCGAAGCCGAGCACGGCTTCTTCCGAAAGCATCGAATTGATGACTTCGTAATTGGCCTGAGCCGCACCGAGATTGTTCAGCGGTACGTAGCGGGTTTCGTCGCGCTGGTCGTAGAGCACCGAATGGCGCTGCGAGAAGGTGCCGCGCTCGGAATCCTGACCCGACAAACGGATCGGGTTGCCGTCCAGCACGATTGAACCGAAAGCAAGCGCTTCGGCCGTCGACCAGTCAATCCCTTCGCCCGTATCGATCATCTTGCGGCGATTTTCGAGGAAACGGCCGATCGTCTTGTGCGCCTCGAAGTCCTTCGGGACTTCGGTCAGCTTCTTGCCGATGTCCTTCAGGGTCTTGACCGGAACGGCGGTCTTGCCGCGTCGCTGCTCGTCCTGATTGTCGGCCGAGCGGAAACCACTCCAAGCGCCATCCAGCCAGTCGGCCTTGTTCGGCTTGTATTGCTGGCCGCTTTCGAATTCGACTTCGAGATGGGCGCGCCAATCGGCCTTCATCTGGTCGAGCTCTTCAGCCGTCATCAGGCCTTCTTCAACCAGCTTGTCGCCGTAAAGCTGAACAACCGTGCGATGACCGCGGATGGTCTTGTACATCTGCGGCTGCGTGAACGCCGGCTCGTCGCCCTCGTTGTGGCCAAAGCGACGATAACAGAACATGTCCACAACCACCGGCTTGTGGAACTTCATGCGATATTCGATCGCGATCTTGGTGGCGTAGGTCACCGCTTCCGGATCGTCGCCATTCACATGGAAGATCGGCGCCTCGATCATCTTGGCCGTATCCGACGGATAAGGCGAAGAGCGCGAGAAGCGCGGATTGGTGGTGAAGCCGATCTGGTTGTTGATGATGAAATGCACCGTGCCGCCAACGCGGTGGCCGCGCAGACCGGACAGGCCGAGGATTTCAGCCACAACGCCTTGGCCGGCAAACGCCGCATCACCATGCAGCAGCAGCGGCAGGACCTTGGAACGCTCTTCCGGCGGAACGCCCTCTTCACGGGTGCGGCCGAACAGGATGTCCTGCTTGGCGCGAGCCTTGCCCATCACCACCGGATTGACGATTTCCAGATGCGACGGGTTGGCGGTCAGCGACAGGTGAACCTTGTTACCGTCGAATTCGCGGTCGGATGAGGCACCCAGATGGTACTTCACGTCGCCCGAGCCTTCCACATCATCAGGGGCATAGGAGCCGCCCTTGAATTCGTGGAAAACGGCGCGATGCGGCTTCGCCATGACATTGGTCAACACGTTCAAGCGACCGCGATGGGCCATGCCGAGCACGACTTCCTTCAAGCCGAGCTGACCGCCGCGCTTGATGATCTGCTCCAGCGCCGGGATCAGCGCTTCGCCGCCATCGAGACCGAAACGCTTGGTGCCCTTGTACTTGACGTCGATGAACTGCTCGAAGCCCTCGGCCTCGACCAGCTTCTGCAGGATCGCCTTCTTGCCGTTGGGCGTGAACTCGACACCCTTGTGCTCGCCTTCGATCCGTTCCTGGATCCAGGCCTTTTCCTCGGGGTTCGAGATATGCATGAACTCGACCCCGATGGTCGAGCAATAGGTCCGCTCGAGAATTTCGAGCATCTGCCGGATGGTGGCGTATTCCAGCCCCAGCACGTTGTCGATAAAGATCGGACGATCATAATCGGCTTCGGTGAAGCCGTAATTCTCGGGCGAGAGCTCGTTGTAATCCTCGATCTTCGAGGCGATGCCCAGCGGATCGAGCTTGGCATGCAGATGCCCACGCATGCGGAACGCGCGGATCATCATGATCGCGCGAACGGAATCGCGCGTTGCCTGCAACACATCCTTATCGGATTGCGGCGCAACAGCGGGCGCATCGGCAGAAGGAGCAGCAGCGGCTTCGCCGATCTTGCCCTTCAACTTCTTTTCGATGTGCTTTTCAACCGTGCCCCAGTTGCCGTCGAGGGCGGACACGAGTTCGCCATTGGCAACGAGCGGCCAGTTCGGCTTCGTCCAGGATGCACCTTCGGCATTCTTCTTGACGTCGCCGGCTTCGTCCTTCAGCTCGCTGAAGAACTGCCGCCATTCCGGAGAAACCGACTGCTGGTCCTCCTGGTAGCGCGCATAAAGCGCTTCGATGTAGTCGGCATTGCCGCCATACAGGAACGAGGTTCCGGCAAATTGGTCATTGGCTTGGTCGTTGCGCGCCATGATCGTCGCGGACTATCCGTCCGCTCTCCTGTTTCTTCGGCAGCGTGATCCGCCGCTCATGTCGTGGACGGCCAGCCCGTCCGCGCTCCCGCCCCGCTTAAACCCGGCGGTGCCCAGCCGCCGGGGGAACTCTGAACTGAAGGGCCGCTCAGCCCTTCAGTGCTTCAACCAGCGTCGTGCCCAGCCGTGCCGGCGAAGGCGAAACCCGGATGCCCGCAGCTTCCATCGCTGCGATCTTGTCTTCGGCGCCACCCTTGCCGCCCGAAATCACGGCGCCGGCATGGCCCATGGTGCGTCCGGCAGGAGCGGTACGACCGGCGATAAAGCCTGCCATCGGCTTTGAACGGCCGCGCTTGGCTTCGTCGCGCAGGAACTGCGCCGCGTCTTCTTCGGCCGAACCGCCGATCTCACCGATCATGATGATCGACTTGGTTTCATCATCGGCCAGGAACATTTCCAGGACGTCAATGAATTCGGTACCCTTCACCGGATCGCCGCCGATACCCACAGCTGTGGTCTGGCCAAGGCCGGCATTCGAGGTCTGGAACACCGCTTCATAGGTAAGGGTTCCCGAGCGCGAAACAACGCCCACCGAGCCCTTGCGGAAGATCGAGCCCGGCATGATGCCGATCTTGCACTCGTCCGGCGTAACCAGACCCGGGCAGTTCGGACCGATCAGGCGCGACTTGGACTTCTCCAGCCGAGCCTTGACCTTCACCATGTCCATCACCGGAATGCCTTCGGTGATGCAGACGATCAGTTCCATCTCGGCCTCGATCGCCTCGATGATGGCGGCTGCAGCACCTGCCGGCGGAACGTAAACCACGGATGCGGTCGCGCCGGTCTGCTCTTTGCCGTCCGAAACGGATGCGAAGATCGGGAGCGTCTCGCCCTTGGCGCCGGTCCAGTTCTCGCCACCCTTCTTCGGATGAATGCCGCCGACCATCTGCGTGCCATGGTAGGCAAGCGCCTGTTCGGTGTGGAAGGTGCCGGTCTTGCCAGTCAGGCCCTGAACGAGGACCTTGGTGTTCTTGTCGATAAGGATAGACATGATTTTCGGTCCTTGCGCTTAGGCCTGGATCGCCGCGACGATCTTCTTGGCGGCGTCGTCCAGGTCGTCAGCAGCCGTGATGGCCAGACCGGACTCGTTCAGGATCTTCTTGCCGAGATCCACATTGGTGCCTTCGAGGCGAACCACCAGCGGAACCTTGAGGCCGACTTCCTGAACCGCAGCGACAACGCCTTCGGCGATGACGTCGCACTTCATGATGCCGCCGAAGATGTTGACGAGGATGCCCTCGACCTTCGGGTCGGCCGTGATGATCTTGAAGGCTGCGGCAACCTTTTCCTTGCCGGCGCCACCACCGACGTCACAGAAGTTCGCCGGCTCCTTGCCGTAGAGCTTGATGATGTCCATCGTCGCCATGGCGAGACCGGCACCGTTGACCATGCAGCCGATATTGCCGTCGAGCGCGACATAAGCGAGGTCCCACTTGGAGGCCTCGATTTCCTTGGCGTCTTCTTCGGTCTCGTCGCGCAGCTGCCGGATGTCGTCGTGACGGAACATCGCATTGCCGTCGAACGACACCTTGGCGTCCAGCACGCGAAGGCGGCCGTCGGTCATGACGATCAGCGGGTTGACCTCGAGCAGGCTCATGTCGGTCTCGACGAAAGCCTTGTAGAGGATCGGGAACAGCTTCTCGCCGTCGGTCTTGGCTTCGCCTTCGAGCTTCAGCGACGAGGTCAGCGTGTCGAGATCCGACTGCGTCAGGCCGGTTTCCGGATCAACCGCAACGGTGATGATCTTTTCCGGCGTGTCATGCGCCACAGCCTCGATGTCCATGCCGCCTTCGGTGGACACGACGAAAGCCGGACGACCAACCGTGCGGTCGATCAGGATCGACAAATAAAGTTCGCGGTCGATGTCGGCGCCGTCTTCG
>DCDI01000198.1:0-60496 GCA_002316345.1 Phyllobacteriaceae bacterium UBA1059
TGAGCGAGGTGAAGCGCAGCAGCGCCAGGCTCGGCGAGCGGCGGCCCTGAACGTCCAGCAGCGCGCCGTTCTGCGTTTCCACCGTGAGATCGAAAGGCGTGGCGTGATCGCGTAGACCGGACACGGCATGATCGAGCGCTGCGGCGGAGCGCGGCGTCAGCCAGCGACCAAACGCCAGGAATGCAGCGCGTTCATCCGGCGCGCCGGCTTCAGCCGGCAAACCACCGACGAGATCCGGGCGTTTGCCTTCGGTGTCCCACACCACGACGCGCTGATCGCGCATGGTGAGGAGTGCATCGGCGCGCTGCACCTGCGTGCCGAGTTCGGCGACACGGGTGCGCAACTCGACATTCTCGGCAGCGGTGCGGCCGCGCTCGCGGATCAACCAGACCGCCGAAATCATGGCGGCAAACAGAATGCCGCAGAAGGTGGCGAACTGGATGACTTCCGGCGTGCTCATCGAAAAGCCGGGGCTCTGCGCCAATGCGGGCGTGGCCGCGACAAGGGCGACGGAAGCGGATCCTGCTGCAAGTGCCGTCAAACGACGGCCATAGTGCCGACTAGCGCGCAGCAAGCCGACAACGGCCTTGCCGCATCTGGAATCGAGCATCCCCGCTGGAAGCGGGTCGTTGGATGGCATGTCTTGTAACCCTCTCGCCGCCTGCCAAGACCGCCTGGCTGCGATACCGGGTGGGCTCTTAGCCCCGCGCCCCAGCGTCCGATATCGCGAATCATGACACTGTACAGTTATCGCGATTCAGCGGGAAGAATCCTGCGGCGAAAAAGTGAGGCGCGGCGAAAAGTCAATCGCCACGCCTCAATATCTTGTGGTTATTAACCAACAAATCAGTAGCGGTAGTGTTCGGCCTTATACGGGCCCTGCGGCGTCACGCCGATATAAGCGGCCTGTTCTTCAGACAGGGTGGTGAGCTTGGCGCCGAGCTTGTCCAAGTGCAAACGGGCGACCTTCTCGTCCAAGTGCTTGGGCAGCGTATAAACCTCGTTGCGATACTCAGACCCCTTGGTCCAAAGCTCGATCTGCGCCAGCACCTGGTTGGTGAAGGACGCCGACATCACGAAGGATGGATGGCCGGTGGCGTTGCCGAGATTGAGCAAACGGCCTTCCGACAAGAGGATCAGCCGCTTGCCGTCAGGGAATTCGACCATGTCGACCTGCGGCTTCACATTGGTCCATTTCAGGTTGCGGAGTGCGGCGACCTGAATCTCGTTGTCGAAGTGGCCGATATTGCCGACGATCGTCATGTCCTTCATCAGGCGCATGTGGTCGAGGGTAATGACGTCCTTGTTGCCGGTGGTGGTGATCACGATGTCGGCGGTTGATGCGGCATCTTCCAGCGTGACGACTTCATAGCCGTCCATGGCGGCCTGCAGGGCGCAGATCGGATCGACTTCCGTGACCTTCACGCGGGCACCTGCGCCACGCAGCGACGCGGACGAACCCTTGCCGACATCGCCATAGCCGCACACGACCGCGACCTTGCCGGCCATCATCACGTCAGTGCCGCGACGGATGCCATCGACCAGCGATTCCTTGCAGCCATACTTGTTGTCGAACTTCGACTTGGTGACGCTGTCATTGACGTTGATCGCCGGGAACGGCAGAATCCCACGCTTCTGCAACTGGTAAAGCCGGTTCACGCCCGTCGTGGTTTCCTCGCTGACCCCCTTGAGGGCGTTGCGGGTGCGGGTGAAGAAGCCGGGCGTTGCGGCCATTCGGGTCTTGATCTGCGCGAAGAGGATTTCTTCTTCCTCATTGCCGGGATTGGACAGCACGTCCTCGCCGGCCTCGGCCCGCGCGCCGATCAGGATATACATCGTGGCGTCGCCGCCATCGTCGAGGATGAGATTGCTTGGCTGGCCATCAGGCCACTGGAAGATCTGGTCGGTGTAGCGCCAGTAATCTTCAAGCGTTTCGCCCTTGATCGCGAAAACCGGCGTACCGGTGGCTGCGATCGCGGCGGCTGCATGGTCTTGCGTGGAGAAGATGTTGCACGAAGCCCAGCGCACTTCAGCGCCAACGGCCTGCAGCGTTTCGATCAGCACGGCGGTTTGCACCGTCATATGGAGCGAGCCGGAAATGCGCGCGCCTTTGAGCGGCTTGGAAGCGCCGAACTCTTCGCGCGTGGCCATCAGACCCGGCATTTCGGTTTCGGCGATGTCGAGTTCCTTGCGGCCCCAGTCCGCGAGGTTGATGTCGGCAATGATGTAATCGGTGGTCATGAAGCTTCCTTCCGGAGGGCGGCAGCGCGCGAGACCAGGGATCTGCTCGCGCAAAAAGATGCCGCTGTCCTATCAGAGGAACCGCCGTTCGACAACATACACATAAAGACGTCTTTATGTCGTTATGAAGCTTAGTGCTCTTCGCCGAAGCGGTCGGCGATCAGTGCTTCAAGCGCAGCGATCACTTCCGCCGCATCGTCGCCCTTGGCGCTGACACGGATGGAGCAGCCGGGGCTGGCGGCCAGCATCATCAGGCCCATGATGGAAGTGCCGCCGACACTCACCCCATCCTTTTCCACCCGCACATCCGCGTTGAAGCTGCCGGCAACCTGCACGAATTTGGCGGACGCGCGCGCATGCAGGCCGCGCTGGTTGACGATGGTGAGTTCTCGGGAAAGCGCGGCGTTCTGGGTTGGGCTCATTTACAGGTCAGCAGCTGGCTGGCGACGTTGATGTATTTGCGGCCGGCCATCTGGGCATAATCCAGAGCCTGCTGCATGGAATGGGTAACGCGCACGCTGGTGAGCTTGATCAGCATCGGCAGGTTGGTTCCGGCAATCACTTCCACTCGCCCGGTTTCCATGACGGAGATAGCGAGGTTTGAGGGCGTGCCGCCGAACATGTCGGTCAGGATGATCACACCCTTGCCAGTATCGACCTCGGCCACCGCATCCACGATGTCTTGCCGCCGCTGTTCCATATTGTCGTCCGCACCGATGCACACAGTCATGAACTGTGTTTGCGCGCCGACGACATGTTCGACGGCTAAGCGGAATTCTTCGGCCAGGCGACCGTGCGTCACCAGCACGAGTCCGATCATTCTTGAGCGACTCCCGTCAGATCCGCCGGATAGTGGATGGCGGCCGCGCCTTCGCAGGTGCGGGACGGCCATCTTGTCGAGCCCGATCCCGTTGACAAGCCATTATCTGCGCTTTGCATGGTCACAATGCCGCAGTTTGCGCCTCAGACCGGTAAATTTCCAGGCAAAACTTTGTCACCGAGGATTTTGAGCAACGGCGTAACCGCGGTTTCCGTGCTGCGCTGCGGCAGGTTCAGCAAAGGCAGGGTGACCTGCTCGAGTTCAACAGTGCGCGCTTCCACCATCCGCTCGATGGTTTCCGCCGCCACCAGATCGACCACCCAATCCACCTGAGCCCGTTCTTCAAAGTCGATAGACACAGGACCGAGAGGCGAGAGTTCCACTAGGCCGGCAAGCGGCTGCGGCACCCATCCGATCAGTCGGCCATGATGGTGTTCGAGATAGACCTGATCGTCCGCAACCAGACGCGCAAACAGGCCGAGCCGCTCGCCAGCCGCAATCAGCGCCAAGGCAAGCGTGCTTTTGCCGGCACCCGACGCGCCGCGGATCAGCACGCCCTTGTCGCCGACAACAACCAGAGTGCCATGATGATTGGCGGCCACGTTGCCAATCAGCTCTCGGCTGGCAGGCTGACCACGAAGCGCGCGCCTCGGTAGTCGTCAGGTTCGGACCCGAGGATGTTCTCCGCGCTCAGCGTCCCGCCATGCGCTTCCACGATCTGGCGGCTGATCGACAGGCCAAGCCCGGAATTCTGTCCGAAGGCTTCGCTCGACGGCCGGTCAGTGTAAAAGCGCTCGAAGATGCGCTCAATGTCTTCCACCCGGATGCCCGGTCCGTTGTCGGAAACGGTGATCACGAAGCGCTTGTTCTGCCGTGACAGGTTGATGTCGATCGCCCCGCCCTCATCCGGCACGAAGGAGCGCGCATTTTCGATCAGGTTGGTCAGCACTTGACCCAGGCGCAGATCATGGCCAAGCACATGATAGGCCTTGACGCCTTGCGGCAGCTTTTCGGCCGTGAAGCTGATCGCGACCGGCTTCTTGTGCCGGCCGGGCTCGGCGGAGATTGCGACAATGTCGGTGATGAGCTTCTTGAGATCGACCTTTGCCGCATCGTCGCGTGCGAGTTCGGCATCGAGGCGCGAGGCATCGGAAATATCGGTGATCAGGCGGTCAAGGCGGCGCACGTCGTGCTGGATCACCTCCATCAAGCGATCGCGCGCTTCCGGCTTCTTAGCGAGCGGCAGCGTTTCGACTGCGCTGCGCAAGCTCGTCAGCGGGTTCTTCAGCTCATGCGCGACATCGGCCGCAAAACTCTCGATCGCTTCGATGCGAGCATAAAGCGCGTTGGTCATGTCGCGCACGGCGATCGACAGATTGCCGATCTCGTCGCCGCGATCGGAAAAGTCCGGAATTTCTTCGCGCGTCGAGGAGCCCCTGCGCACCCGCACCGCGGCAGCCGCCAGGCGACGTAGCGGCTGGGCGATGGTGGAAGCGAGCAGCATCGACAGGATCGCGACGACGAGTGCGGCCACGCCGAACACGCGATAGATCGCCTTGCGCTCTTCAGCGACGATCTTGTCGATATCACCGCCCTGCGTCGACAGCATCAGCACGCCCAGCACGGCGCGAAAACGCTGCACGGGCACGGCGACCGAGACAACCAGTTCGCCCTGCTCGCCGGAACGCACGGTGGTGGAAGGGCCTCCATTCAAGGCGTTCATGACTTCCGGGAAGGCCGTACCGCTACCGCCAGGCGCTTCCTTGTAAACGGGAAGATCGGTACGGCGGAAAAAGCTGATGACGTAATCTTCCGCCTGTTCGAACCAGTTCGATTCTTCGGTCACCGGCGGAAGGTTGTAGCGAAGGATCTGGCCGCGCGAATAAAGCCGGCTGGAGTCCAACAGCAGATTGGCGTCGCGATCATAGATGCGCGCCCGCGTTTTCGTTGGCGAGATTAGGCGGCGCAGCAGCGGTGCGACGCGCTCGGGATTGATCGGGAAATCTAGGCTGTCGAGCTGATCGGCGCCGGGTGCCACGCTTTCACCGGCCTGCAGTTCCAGCAGCGCTTCCGGGTCGATGCTGATGGAATCCGTATCCACCGTCGCGGACGCCGCAACCGCGCTGGCGATGATCTCGCCCTGCGTCATCAAGCTTTCGACCTTGGCGTCGATCAGCCCGTCTCGAAACTGATTGAGATAGGAGATGCCGACAACCAGCACGCCGAGGGCTGCCAAGTTCAGGATCAGGATGCGGCGCGTCAGGCTGGAAAAAACGTAATGGCCGAGGAAGCGCTGCAGGGTGCGGTTGAAACGGGTCCAACCGATGCGCAAGCGCCGGCGCGACTGGCGCAGCGGGGCGCCCGTCGTTTTGACGAAACCGGTATTCGGCTCGTCCAGTTGCGTCATTGCGGATCCCCGCTCTGAATCGGATTACGCCTCCTTGAAGCGATATCCGACGCCATACAGCGTTTCGATCATCTCGAAGTCGTCGTCGACCTGCTTGAACTTCTTGCGCAGCCGCTTGATGTGGCTGTCGATGGTGCGGTCGTCGACATAGACCTGCTCATCATAGGCCGAATCCATCAGGGCATCGCGGCTTTTCACGACGCCCGGACGCTGCGCCAGGGAATGCAGGATCAGGAATTCGGTGACCGTCAGTGTCACCGGCTCGCCCTTCCAGGTGCAGGTATGGCGCTCCTGGTCCATGACGAGCTGGCCGCGCTCCAATGAACGCGCTGCCTTCTCCGGCGACTTGCCCGGCAGGTCCTTGGCGCTGACGCGGCGGAGCACGGCGCGCACACGCTCCACCAGAAGGCGTTGCGAGAACGGTTTGCGGATGAAATCGTCGGCGCCCATCTTGAGACCGAACAGCTCGTCGATCTCGTCATCCTTCGAAGTAAGGAAAATGACTGGGAGATCGGTCTTCTGCCGCAAACGGCGCAGCAGTTCCATGCCATCCATGCGTGGCATCTTGATATCGAGGATTGCGAGGTTCGGCGGACGCGCCGCCAGACCTTCGAGCGCGGAAGCGCCATCGGTGTAGGTCTCGACGCGATAGCCCTCGGACTCCAGTGCGATCGACACGGAAGTCAGGATGTTGCGGTCGTCGTCGACCAAAGCGATCGTAGCCATCTCCGGCTGCTCCCTCATAGGCTAGACTGTCCCTTTCCAGTCGCAGGAGCGCGCTGTCTGGAGGACAAATTGGGTACAAAATGTGGCACCCGGCTCCTTCCGTAACGTCTGGCTGCAGCCAAGGCAAGCGGAGCCGGGCATCAGACCGGTGCGACGAAAACACGTTCGCTTGCCGCGCAAGATAGGCAGCAACCAACCTCATACAACCGATTTAGGTAAGTTTTAAATTCTTTAAATCGATTAATGATTTGATATTGCTGGGCTTTTCTGATTTCCGAACAAAGATGAGCGAAGGCTTAGATTTTGTCCCCGTTACCGCTTTGGAGGCGTAATGAACGAGACCGGTACGCGCAATCCGCAACATGGACTGCCCGAGAGCGGGCTGCGGAACCCCGGCCATGTCTTTTACAATCTCGGCGCGGCTGAGCTCGCCGAGCTTGCCATCCAGCGCAACGAAGCCCGCTTCACGGCACATGGCGCGCTGGTTGCCGATACGGGCGAACACACCGGCCGCTCGCCCAAGGACAAGTTCGTGGTGCGCGATGCGGACACCGAAGATCACGTCTGGTGGGACAACAACAAGGGCATCAGTCGCGAGCAGTTCGAACAGCTTCATCGCGACTTCCTTGCCCATGCCGAAGGTCTCGACCTGTTCGTTCAGGATCTCGAAGGCGGCGCCGATCCCGTGCATCGCCTGCCCACGCGCGTGATCACCGAATACGCCTGGCATTCCCTGTTCATCCGCAACCTGCTGATCCGCCCGACCGCCGACGAGGTTGCCGCTTTCGTGCCGGGTCTCACCATCATCGACCTACCCTCCTTCAAGGCCGATCCGGCGCGCCATGGTGCGCGCACCGAAACGATCATCGCGGTCGACTTCACCAACATGATCGTTCTGATCGGCGGCACGTCCTATGCCGGCGAGATGAAGAAGTCGGTTTTCACGGCGCTGAACTACCTGCTGCCCGCCAAGGGCGTGATGCCGATGCATTGCTCGGCCAATGAAAGCCACGAAGGCGAGACCGCCGTGTTCTTCGGCCTGTCGGGCACCGGCAAGACCACGCTGTCGGCCGATCCTTCGCGCATCCTGATCGGCGATGACGAGCATGGCTGGGGCCCGGATGGCGTCTTCAATTTCGAAGGCGGCTGTTACGCCAAGACGATCCGCCTTTCAGAAGAAGCCGAGCCGGAGATCTTCTCCACCACCCGCCGCTTCGGCACGGTGCTGGAAAATGTCGTGCTCGATCAGCACCGCGTGCCGGATTTCAATGACGGCTCGCGCACGGAAAACACGCGCTGCGCTTATCCGCTCGACTTCATTCCGAACGCAAGCAAGACCGGCCGCGGCCATCACCCCAAGAACATCATCATGCTGACGGCTGACGCCTTCGGCGTGATGCCGCCCATCGCCAAGCTGACGCCGGCGCAGGCCATGTATCATTTCCTGTCCGGCTACACCGCCAAGGTGGCCGGCACGGAAAAGGGCGTTACCGAGCCGGAAGCGACCTTCTCCACCTGCTTCGGCGCCCCCTTCATGCCGCGCCACCCCAGCGAATACGGCAACCTGCTGCGCGAGCTGATCGCCGAGCATGATGTGGATTGCTGGCTGGTCAACACCGGCTGGACCGGCGGCGCCTTCGGTGTTGGCAAGCGCATGCCGATCAAGGCGACGCGCGCGCTGCTTGCCGCAGCCCTCGATGGCTCGTTGCACAATGCCGAGTTCCGCGCCGATGCCAATTTCGGCTTCGCGGTTCCGGTGGCGGTCAACGGCGTCGACAGCGCCATCCTCGACCCGCGCTCCACCTGGGCCGACAAAGCAGCCTATGACAAGCAGGCTCGCCGGCTGGCGGGCATGTTCATCGACAACTTCGCGAAGTTCGAAGACCATGTCGATGGCACCGTACGAGAAGCAGCTCCCCGCGTTGCCGAAGCGGCCGAATAAAGCGATCCACTTCCGCAAACACAAAGGCCCGGCATCAACCGGGCCTTTTCTTTTTGGCCGCACCGCTGCATCTGAATTGATATGAGCGACGAGCGCATTCCCATCGGCCACGGCCTCAGCATCGATCCCGACACGTTGTCGGAAGTGTTCATCCGTGCGAGCGGCCCCGGAGGCCAGAACGTCAACAAGGTCGCGACCGCCGTTCAGCTGCGCTTCGATCTCCTGGCCTCTGAGTTGCCCGAAGCGGTGCAGGCACGTGCGCTGCGCTTAGCCGGACAGCGCGGCACGAAAGACGGCGAGATCCTGATCGAAGCCAACCGCTTCCGCACCCAGGAGCGCAACCGCGCTGATGCCCGCGAGCGGCTGGTGGACCTCCTCACTAAGGCCGCCGAACCACCCCCCCCGCCGCGCAAGAAGACGCGGCCGACGAAGGGCTCGGTGGAACGGCGCCTGAAAGCCAAGGCCGGCCGTTCCACGGTCAAGCGCATGCGCGGCCGCATAGGCGACGATTGATGGCGAACCAACCCCCTCCCGGCTTCCGCCATTTGCCTGGCTACCTGGACCTCGAAGCACAAAAAGCCCTGCTCGACGAGATCCGCGCCATCGTCGCGCAAGCCCCGCTCTACCAACCCGCCATGCCGCGTACCGGCAAGCCGCTCAGCGTGCGCATGACCAATTGCGGTCCGCTCGGCTGGGTCACCANNACAGGGAACATGGCTACCGCTACCAGCCCCGGCATCCCCTGACGAACGAGCCCTGGCCGCCCATCCCCCAGCGCCTGCTCGATATTTGGCACACCCTCTCCGACTACCCACACGAGCCGGAAGCCTGCCTCATTAACTTCTACTCAGCCGACGCCAAGATGGGCCTGCACCAGGACAAGGACGAAGCCGACCTGGACGCCCCCGTCCTGTCCGTCTCGCTGGGCGACACCTGCCTCTTCCGCATCGGCGGCACTAGTCGCGAAGACGGCACCGGCTCCTTCAAACTCGCCAGCGGCGACGTGGTGGTCCTCGGCGGGACCAGCCGCCGCGCCTTCCACGGCGTCGACCGCATCTATCCAGGCACCTCGACGCTGCTGAAGAACGGCGGGCGGATCAATCTGACGCTGCGACGGGTGACGAAGATCGATGCGCCGAGCTAAATCTTCCGCAGCGCTACTTCCTCGATCAGGTGATCCGCGCCCTTGCGCAAGATCAGATCCGCCCTCGGCCGGGTCGGTAGGATGTTGTCCTGGAGGTTGCGCAGGTTGATGTTCTGCCACAGGCCTTCGGCGATGCCGCGTGCTGCCTCTTCCGTGACTTCCGCATATTTGTGGAAGAAGCTCTCCGGATTGGTGAAGGCCGTCTGGCGCAGGCGCATGAAGCGGTTGATGTACCAGCGGTGGATCAGCGCTTCGTCGGCGTCGATATAAATCGAGAAGTCGAAAAAGTCGGACACGAAGGGCACGGCCTTGCCGTCGCGCGGCAGGTCGCGCGATTGAAGGACGTTGATGCCCTCGAAGATCAGGATGTCCGGCCGGTCGACTTCCACGAAGGCGTCGGGCAGCACGTCATAGGTCAGGTGGGAGTAAACCGGTGCATGCACATTGCGCTGGCCTGACTTGATGCTGGACAAGAACCGCAGCAGCTTGCCGAAATCGTAGCTTTCCGGGAAACCCTTGCGCTCCATAAGGTTGTCGCGCCGCAACACCGCGTTGGGCAAAAGGAAGCCGTCGGTGGTGACGAGATCGACCTTCGGGCTCGATGGCCAGCGCGCCAGCAGTTCCTTAAGCACACGCGCCGTGGTCGATTTGCCGACGGCGACCGAACCGGCAATGCCGATGATATAGGGCGTCTTGCCCACGCCGTCGCCGTTGAAGAAGGCCTGGCGCTGGCGATAGAGCAGTTGGCTCGCTTCCACATGGGCCGAAAGCAGCCGCGACAAGGACAGGTAGATGCGGCGGACTTCGTTGAGGTCGATCGGATCGTTCAGCGAGCGCAGGCGCTGCACCTCGTCTTCGTCCAGCGTCAGCGGCGTGTCTGCGCGAAAATGCGCCCATTCTTCGGCTGAAAAGAAACGATAGGGCGAATAGCGTTCCGCCTCGCTCAGAAGCTCCGCCAGCTGGATGGATGGGGCAGCTTCCGCGATCGTCATGCGACGCTCCGTGCCGCCTTTTCGGCGAGACCGGATTGCGCGGTGCGGCGCTTGAGTTCCGCCATGACATCGCTCAGTGGGATGTCGGCCACGGCCAGCACGACAAGCCAATGGTAAAGCAGGTCGGCGCTTTCCGAAACGAGCGCCGTCTTGTCCGGCCCCATCGCGGCGATCACGGTTTCCACCGCCTCCTCGCCGAACTTCTTGGCCGCCCGTTCCATGCCGGCCTGATGGAGCTTGGCCGTCCAGGAATCCGGGGCGCCCGATCGTGCGCGGGTCGCGACGATCGTTTCAAGTTCGGCGAGTGTGAAGTCGCTCATGGCAAATCCCCGGTTAGAGGTCAGCCGGATCGAGACGCACGGCCAAGCCGGCTTTTGCCATGTGCGCTTTGGCTTCGGCAATCGAAAACGTCCCGAAGTGGAAGATCGAGGCAGCCAACACCGCGCCTGCATGCCCGTCGCGAATGCCATCCACGAGGTGGTCGAGCGTGCCGACGCCGCCCGAAGCGATCACCGGTGCGCGCACTGCATCGGCAATCGTGCGCGTGAGAGCGATGTCGTAACCGGCCTTGGTGCCGTCGCGGTCCATGGAAGTCAGCAGAATTTCGCCTGCGCCGAGATCCACGACACGTCTTGCAAACTCCACGGCATCAAGGCCGGTCGGGGTGCGGCCGCCATGAGTGAAGATTTCCCAGNNCGATCGCCACCACGATGCACTGATTGCCGAACTTGTCGGCGGCTTCCGCCACGAAGTCCGGGTTCTTCACCGCAGCCGTGTTGATCGACACCTTGTCCGCGCCGGCCAGCAGCAGCTTGCGGATGTCGCCGACTGCCCGCACGCCGCCACCGACCGTCAGCGGCATGAAACAGTGCTCCGCCGTTCTCGCTACAATGTCGAAGATCGTGTCGCGATTGTCTGAAGATGCAGTGATATCCAGAAAGCAGAGCTCGTCCGCGCCGGCCGCATCATAAGCTTTCGCGGCTTCCACCGGGTCGCCAGCATCGATCAGATCGACGAAATTGACGCCCTTGACGACACGGCCGTCCTTGACGTCGAGGCAGGGAATGATGCGGGCTTTCAGGGTCATAGGCGTGATCTGCTTCGACGATAGAAGATAACGCCTGCCGCAATGCACCAGATAAGAAGGAAGATCAAACCGAGAGGCACGGTGTAGATGAGGAAGAAGCCCATCAAGGCCAGCACGGTCAACGGCACGCCGAAATCCACTCCGGCAATGACGCAGGGTGCGGTCCCGGCTTCATTGATCTCACAGCCAAGCGGCATTGCGACGGCGGCTGCAAGCAGAGTTGCAAGCAACGGCCCGGCGGCAAAGAGCAGGATCGCGAAAAGGGCGCCGAACAGCCTGCGGACTGGTGAGCGGGAATCAGGCGGCAATGTCACGCGCGTGCCCGGTACCAGCGGAAGAAATGGATCAGGGCAACCGCCAGCCAGACGACCAGCAGGAACAAGCCTATCGGCACGGTGATCAGCATGAACCAGCCCATCACGCCGAATTGGTAGAGCGTTTCGCCGTAATCAGTGCCGTTGATGATGCAGGGATGGATCGACGCTTCGTCGACCCTGCAGCCATGTGCATCAGCAACCCAATAAACTGTAAAAACGGAAATAATGGGTGCAGCTGCGAAGAGCAGGATCGCGACCAAGGAAAACAGGAACCAGAAGATCGTCCAAGCCTTGCTGCGCCCTGCTGCCATGTTCAGGCCCTACCTACGCTGAACTTCTCAGGATCGCCAGCGCTTCTGCAGGGTCGATACGGCCGTCATAAAGCGCACGCCCTGAGATCGCACCTTCGAGCTTGGCGGCGTCCTGCTGCGTCAGGCGGCGGATGTCGTCGAGCGAAGCCAGACCGCCCGACGCGATCACCGGGATTGACACGGCATTGGCCAGCGCGATCGTCGCATCCCAGTTGATGCCGGCCAGGACCCCGTCGCGGTCGATATCGGTATAGATGATGGCCGCAACGCCCGCGCCTTCGAATTTGGCCGCGAGCTCGATCACCTCCAGCGACGACGCTTCCGCCCAGCCCTCTACCGCAACCTTGCCGCCCTTGGCATCGATGCCAACAGCAATCTTGCCGGGAAAGCGCTTGCAGGCCTCACGCACCAGATCAGGATCACGCACGGCTACCGTGCCGAGGATCACCCGCGCCAGACCTTTATCCAGCCATGCCTCGATCTGCGCCAGCGTGCGGATGCCACCGCCGAGCTGAACCGGGTTCGTCGTCGCTTTGAGGATCGCCTCGACCGCCGCGCCATTGCGGCTTTCGCCAGCAAAGGCGCCGTCTAGATCGACGACATGCAGCCACTCGAAGCCCTGATCCTGGAAGGCGCGCGCCTGATCCGCCGGGTCTTCATTATAGACCGTCGCGCTGGCCATCTCGCCCAGCTTCAAGCGAACGCAGCGCCCTTCCTTGAGGTCGATGGCGGGGAAAAGGATCATGGCTTCCACTTCAGGAAATTGCCGACGAGAGCCAAGCCAAGCGTCTGGCTCTTTTCGGGATGGAACTGCGTACCGGCCATGTTGTCGCGGGCGACGATCGCGGTAACGGGAGCACCATAGTCGGTGGTAGCGACGAGCTGGTCATCGCGAGCAGTGGCGAGGTGGTAGGAGTGCACGAAATAAGCGTGCAGGCCTGCCTCGCGGGTCTGGATATCAGCCAGCAGCGGATGCTGATGTTTCACGTGAATCGTATTCCAGCCGATCTGCGGGATCTTCAGGGTCGGATCGGATGGCGTCATCTCAACCACGTCGCCGGCGATCCAGCCGAGGCCTTGCGTAACCGTCTTTTCCAGTCCGCGCTCGGCCATCAGCTGCATGCCGACGCAGATGCCGATGAAGGGCTTTCCACCGCTTAGCACTGTTTCTTCCAGCACCTCGACCATCCCCGGAACGGCATCGAGTCCGGCGCGGCAATCGGCATAGGCACCGACGCCCGGCAGCACGATGCGATCGGCGCTTCGCACGACTTCGGCATCAGAGGTCAGGATGATCTCGGCATCGATGCCGCTTTCGCGCGCGGCGCGCTCGAAGGCCTTTGTCGCCGAATGCAGGTTGCCGGAGCCGTAGTCGATAATCGCGACGCGCATCAGCGTTTCCATGGAAAGGTGGTGGTAGCCTGAGGCGCAGTCATCACCCGAGGGGCTGGGAGGCGGGCGTTCGTCCGCTGGGGCCAAGGCGTGTCCTCAAGCACGACATCGCGCTCGTCGGCCGAGGCCGCATAGCGCAGTTCGGCTTCCTGGTGGTTGAGGGCCTCCACCGGCCCCCAAACGCGCCAACCACGACGGCGCATGGCGTTGACCTTCAGATTGCGGGCTTCGAGGCCGAAGTAGAGCTGGGTCAGCAGCGACAAGGAAAGCCCAAGCAGAGGATGGCCGCCGAACTGTGTTGCAAGAGCGCCAGCCGCCACCATCAGCGCAAGCGCCGCCAGCGCCTCGATCCAAAGCCGATGGAACAGCAGCCAGATTACCGGGAGGAGAAAGGCCCAGAAGGAGAAGCCATCGCGCACCAAGACGGCGCGATCCTGCGCTTGGGGCAGGTCGGACACATCGGGTTCGAGGACAACGAAAACGGCCATCTCAGCCCTTCAGCGAACCCTTGGTGGACGGAACGACACCGGCCTGGCGCGGATCGGTTTCGGTCGCCATCCGCAACACACGCGCCACTGCCTTGAAGCAGGTTTCGGCGATGTGGTGGGAGTTGGCGCCATAGTGGTTGGTGATATGCAGTGTGATCCCAGCATTTTGCGCCAAGGCGTGGAAGAACTCCCTGAACAGCTCGGTGTCGAACGTGCCGATCTTCTGCGACGGAAACTGCACGCTCCAAATGAGATAGGGCCGCCCCGAAACATCCACTGCCGCGCGGGTCAGCGTCTCATCCATGGCAAGATCGAGCGAGGCGTAGCGGGTGATGCCACGACGGTCACCCAGCGCCTTGTCGAGCGCCTGGCCGATCGCGATGCCGACATCTTCCACCGTGTGGTGATCGTCGATATGCAAATCGCCGTCAGCCTTGATGGTCATGTCGATCAGCGAATGGCGCGACAGCTGTTCCAGCATGTGGTCGAAGAAGCCAACCCCGGTGGCGATATCGAACTGGCCGGTGCCGTCGACCGAAAGCGACACGGCGATCGCGGTTTCCTTGGTCTTGCGCTCGACGCTTGCGCTACGCTGTGCCTCGGCCATGATTGCGGTCCTGCTTCACTGTGTCTGCGCTCCATAACAGCCGCCTCCGGTCGTGACCAGAAGCGGGCTTTGCAAATGCGCGCGCACCTTCATACATAGCCGCCAAGACCAAAGGGGTACGCATGATCGCCAGATACGGATCGTGCGCGCCGCCAATCCGGAGTTTTCCATGCCAAACGAAATCATCATGCACGGCACGACGATCGTCACCGTGCGCAAGGGCAACAAGGTCGTGATCGCCGGCGACGGGCAGGTCAGCCTTGGCCAGACCGTCATGAAGGGCAACGCCAAGAAGGTGCGCCGGCTCGGCAAGGGCAATGTGATCGCAGGCTTTGCGGGCGCCACGGCTGACGCCTTCACGCTGCTGGAGCGCCTGGAAGCCAAGCTCGAACAATACCCCGATCAGCTGACGCGCGCCTGCGTCGATCTCGCCAAGGATTGGCGCACCGATCGCTATCTGCGCCGGCTGGAAGCCATGATGCTGGTCGCCGACAAGAATGTGTCGCTGGCGCTCACCGGCACCGGCGATGTGCTGGAGCCCGAGCATGGGGTGATGGCGATCGGCTCCGGTGGGAATTATGCGCTTGCCGCGGCGCGCGCTTTGTTTGACACCGATCAGGATGCCGAAGCCATCGCGCGCAAGGCCATGCAGATCGCAGGTGAAATATGCGTTTACACCAACAACAGCGTCATCCTGGAGAGCGTCGATCTTGATTGNNCGAAACCACCTACGACCTCCGCCCGGTTGTTCCGGAAGATCTGCCGCTCCTGGAAAGCTGGCTGCGTCAGCCGCATGCCCTGGAATGGTGGGGCGACGATGTCACGGGTTCCCTTGAAGAAATCATCGAGGCCGCCGAAGGCGTCGATACCGAACCGCTGATCGTCGAGCTCGACGGCACGCCCATCGCCTATCTCGAGATCTATGATCCGCATCTCGAAGACGATCATCCCTACCAGGATCAGCCCTTCGGCACGCTTGGCCTCGATCTTACCATCGGCGATCCGGCCTTGCTCGGCCAGGGTCACGGCACGGCCATTCTCACCCAAGTCAGCGACCAGCTGTTCGAAGAGGGCGCGCCGCAGCTGATCGTCGATCCGCATCCGGATAATGCCAGGGCGATCCGCGCTTCGGCGAACGCAGGCTTCGAAGAGATCGGACGCCGCACATCGGTAGAAGGTGCCGTTGTTCTCATGGCGCGGATTTCCGACGTGGATGCCGACATGCAGGATGGTAGCTGACGAGCAGGCTCCAGCCATGCCATGAAGAACATTCTTGTTCTTCGGCATCTGGAGCCATGATGACTACGCACACCGCGAACCCCCTGCCCCGTTCCGCCTGGAAAACGGGTGTGCTCCTCGTTCTGGGCCTGATCGTCATCCAGGCGATCACCCTTTATGCCATGGGGCGCGTGCCGATTTGCGAGTGCGGTTATGTGAAGCTGTGGCACGGCGTGGTAAACAGTTCGGAGAACTCGCAGCACCTTTCGGACTGGTACACCTTCTCCCACATCATTCACGGCTTCCTGTTCTACGCCCTGATGCGCTTCCTGTTTCCACGCGCTTCGCTCGGCACAAGGCTGGCACTGGCAGCCGGTCTGGAGATTGCCTGGGAGATCGTGGAAAACACCAACTGGGTCATCAACCGCTACCGCGAAGGCACCATCTCGCTGGACTATGACGGCGACTCCATCATCAACTCGGTGATGGATACGGTGTTCATGGTCGTAGGCTTCGTGTTGGCCTGGCGACTGCCGGTCTGGACGACGATCACGCTCGCCATCATTGCCGAGCTGGTGGTCGGCTTTCTCATCCGTGACAATCTCACCCTCAACGTCCTGATGCTGGTTTATCCGCTTGAAGCGGTGAAAGCTTGGCAAGGCGCGCTCTGAACCATGGCAACGGCGAACGACACGCGCCCGGCTTCGATCAGCCTCGAGACCCTTGATGCCGCCTTTGCCTCCGGCGTCATCTCGCTCGACCAGCGTGAGCGCCTGCTTGCGATGGAAGCGGGACCGGAGAGCGTGGCCACGGCCGAAGGCGACGAGGAAAACCTGCGTCTCATTGGCGGCGGCAACGACCTCTTCGTGACAGTCGGCACGGTACTCCTGACGGCCGGCTTCTACTTCGTTCTCAACACGATGCTTGCCGGGCGTCCTCTGTGGATCGCTGCCGCGCTTGCTGCCTTCGCCTGGCTCGTTGCCGAAGTGGTGACGCGCCAGCATCGCATGAAGCTGTCGTCGACCGTCCTCGCTTTGGTGTTCGCGGCGTCCGGCACCGTTTTGCTGGTCCTGCTCGTGCAGGCCACTCTCGATATTCAGCTGCCGGATTCCCTGTGGGAGCTGATCGCCATGCGCGGGCCGGTTTCCCAAGCGGGCTATGCCGTGCTTGGCGGCATCATCCTTGCCGCCGTCCTTTACTTCTGGCGCTTCCGCGTTCCCATTCTCGCCGGCGTGGTGGCAATCGCGGCAACGCTGCTCGCCTTCTTCCAGACAGCGCTATTCCTTTACGACGGCGTCACGTCAGGCACGGTCGCCCCACCCAGCCTGCAGGACGGACCCGAACTCGTACGGGCCGCCCTCTACATGCCGCTGGTTTGCGGTCTGATCATCTTCGCCACCGCGGTGGCGCTCGATCTTCATGACCGTGAGCGCCGCACGATCTGGTCCGATTGCGCATT
Source organism: Phyllobacteriaceae bacterium UBA1059 (assembly GCA_002316345.1). Taxonomy (GTDB): domain Bacteria; phylum Pseudomonadota; class Alphaproteobacteria; order Rhizobiales; family Rhizobiaceae; genus Tianweitania. The sequence continues at coordinate 17,152 of DCDI01000198.1, forward strand.
CTGGCTGCATGTCGTGTCCGCACCGATGCTAGTGCATCCGCTCTTCATCATGGCGACGGGTCAGGACCTCGCCTTTGGGCGCATCGAACCCGGCGCCGACGCCACCGTGATGCTCGCCATCCTCATCATCGGCTTCGTCTATGTCGCGCTTGCCATCGACCGCCGGTCGCTGCTGGTTCCGACGCTGGCTTACTTCGGCACGCTCGGCATCTATTACCTCGTGAACTCGGCCGCCAACACCACGGGCGTGCCGCCTTTCGCGTTGATCCTGCTGGTGGTTGGCGCGCTGGTGATCCTGTTCGGCGCAGGCTGGCAGCGCATCCGACGCTTGATCATCGGTTCCACCCTCCCCACATCCGTGCTCAGCAAACTCCCTCCTTTCAGAATTTAAGCATCCTCCATGACCAATTTTTCTCCCCGCGAGATCGTTTCCGAGCTCGACCGCTTCATCATCGGCCAGAAGGACGCCAAGCGCGCCGTGGCTATTGCCCTGCGCAACCGCTGGCGCCGCCAGCAGCTGGAAGGCTCGATGCGCGAAGAGGTAATGCCGAAGAACATCCTGATGATCGGGCCGACTGGCGTCGGCAAGACCGAGATTTCGCGTCGCCTCGCCAAGCTCGCCGGCGCGCCCTTCATCAAGGTCGAAGCCACCAAGTTCACCGAAGTCGGCTATGTCGGCCGCGATGTCGAGCAGATCATCCGCGACCTCGTTGAAGTCGCCATCGGCCTGCAGCGCGAAAAGATGCGCGAGAACGTCAAGGCGCGCGCTCATGTCAATGCCGAGGAACGCGTGCTGGAAGCCCTTGTCGGCAAGACCGCCAGCCCGGCGACCCGCGACTCGTTCCGCAAGAAACTGCGCGACGGCGAGATGGACGACAAGGAAATCGAGATCGAGGTCGCCGATACCGGCGCGCCCGGCGGCTTCGAGGTTCCGGGCATGCCCAATATCGGCGTGCTCAACATCAACGACCTGATGTCAAAGATGGGTGGCAGCCGTACCAAGACTCGCCGTACGACCGTGAAGGAAAGCTACGACTTCCTGATCAATGACGAGAGCGACAAGCTGCTCGACCAGGAAGAAGTCACCCAGCGCGCCATCGAGTCCACCCAGAATGACGGCATCGTCTTCCTGGACGAGATCGACAAGGTGGCCGGCAGCGACAGTCGTACTGGTCCGTCACGCGAAGGCGTGCAGCGCGATCTGCTGCCGCTGGTGGAAGGCACCACGGTTGCCACCAAGTACGGGCCGGTGAAGACCGACCACATCCTGTTCANNCCCCCTGCCGATCCGCGTCGAGTTGCGAGCTTTGGAGAAGGACGACTTCCGCCGTATCCTCACCGAAACGGAAGCCAGCCTCATCAAGCAGTATATCGCCCTGATGAACACGGAAGGTGTGGCGCTCGACTTCACCGATGACGCGATCGACCAGCTCGCTGGCATCGCGGTCGACCTCAACGCCAATGTCGAGAATATCGGTGCGCGGCGGTTGTCGACCGTCATGGAACGGGTGCTGGACGAGATCTCCTATACCGCGCCCGATCAGGGTGGCACGACACTCACGATCGATGCGGAGTATGTGAAGAAGCACGTCGGCGATCTCGCCAAGAACACCGACCTGTCGCGCTTCATACTTTGATATTGGAAGGGCCGACGCTAAACCCGGCCCTTTCCTTTTCAGTGAGCCTGATGCAAAGGCTCAGCTAATCAACAGGCCTGATCCCGGGGAACGAGCATGCCCATGCGCCGCTTTTGCATTGTTATGCTCAGCCTTCTTCTTGCCGCGCCCGCTTTCGCCATTACGCAAGTGCCTGAGGGCAACCGTAATGCCGAACAGCCCGGTGTGCCCGGCGGCTCGGCCCGGCGCACGGCAGCCCTCAGCACCACCTATGAGAACAAGTATCGCAAGGTCCTGAAGCTGCTTCAGACCGACAAGGCGCTGCGCACCAAGATCATCCAGACCGCACGGGCCTATGGCATTGCGCCGATCCATATCGCCGGCGCGATCGTTGGCGAGCATACCTATAATGTCGATGCCTATGACCGGCTTCAGACCTATTACGTCAAGGCGACGTCCTATCTCGGCTCCAGCTTCGCCTTCAAATATGACGGAGAGACCGTTGATCGCTTCGTTCAGCGTCCTGAGTTTGCGCAGTGTGCCTCGGTTCAGGAAAGCTATGCGCTTTGGACCTGCCGTGAGAGAGTCTGGAATGCCAAGTTCGCTGGAAAGAGCGTGGACGGAACCAAGTTCCCCAGCGATCGATTCGGAGCCGTTTTCTTCCAGCCTTTTTATGCCGGCCAGACCTTCGGCCTGGGCCAGCTCAACCCACTGACCGCCCTGCAGATGAGCGATCTCGTTCATCGCGTCTCAGGCTTCCCGAAGCTCGATGCGGCGGAGCCGGCCAAGGTCTATGAGACGATCATGGATCCCGACAAGACGCTGCCTTACGTCGCCGCGACGTTGAAGAAGTCGATCGATGCCTATCGCCGCGTGGGCTTCGACATCTCGAACAATCCAGGCATTACTGCCACGCTCTACAATATCGGTCAGCCCGAAGCGCGGGCTTCTGCGTTGAAGGCGGAAAATGCCCAGCGCCGTGCGCGCGGCGAAGCCGAGCGCCTGCCGGAAGAGAACTATTACGGCTGGCTGGTCAACGACCGGATCGCTGATCTCCAGGCGCTGTTCTAAAGCGTCGTCCGACGCTGATTTGAACGCAAAGCCTGCTCGTACTCTACCTCGAAGCGGCCTTTATAGGCTGATCGAGCACCGCCTGCATGGCCGCGATCTGCTCGGGAGACAGGTGCCGGATACGCTCGGCTAACCGGTTGGCGAGAGCGGTCGCTTCTGGCGCGAGGCTCACCGTATCGACGACGACGCGCGGATCGGAAATTTCGGCCAGCCGTTGCAGGTCTTCGGCTTCATCCCAGATCACGTTGAAATAGCCGATGATCTTCTGGATCATCGCCCAGGTCGGCTTGCCGCGACGGCCGTGTTCGAGGGCCGACAGGTAGGAGGCGGAAACGCCCAGTGCGGCCGCCATGTCCTTTTGCTCGACGCCGCGGGCTTGCCTGAGTTGCCTAAGCTTGGCGCCGAACGGCGTCATGACGTGCGCCGCCGCAACCGCACATAAAGCGCGCCAGTTCCGCCATGATGGCGCGCGGCATCATGATAGCCGCCGACCAGCACACGGAACGGCGGCGTTGCGAACCATGCCGGCACGGCGCGCTTCAAGATGCCCTCGCTGCCGAAGGATGCGCCCTTTCCGGTGACAACCAGCACATGGCGGCGGTCATGCGCGTAAGCCTGATGCATGAAGCCGAGCAGCATGGAATGCGCTTCGCTTTGGGTCAGGCCGTGCAGATCGATCTTGCCGTCGATCACCACCCTGCCCTTAGCAATCTTGTCGCGGGTCGGGCGGTCGATGGTCTGGCGCGGCGCGGTCATCGTGACGGTCGGCCGTTTGACCTCGGGTGCACGGTCGAGATCGGCAGCGAAGCGGTCGGCGGAATTCAGTTTGCTTTCAGTGAGTTGCGCATCCTTGATCGGCGCCGATTCCAGCGGAAGCGCCTTGCCCTTCAGCGGGGTCGTGGTGACCGCCACCGTGTGCCAGAGAATGCGGTCTTCTTCGGTGAGTTGCTTGCCGCGCTTCATGAGCCGAACCGCTCCACCGCCGGTGTCGGAATGAGGATAGTGAAATGCGCTAAGTGCTTGATGACGCCTGCTATTTCGCCAGCCGCATCGCCTGAGCCAAAGAACAAGTCGCCGCGAGCGGGACCGACGATGGCGGAGCCAGTATCCTGAGCAATCATCAATCTTGCCAAGGGCTTGCCGACTTCCATCAAGTCAGGAGCCTGGATGAAGAACGGCGTTCCGAAGGTGTGGATCAGGCGATCGACGGCAAGCGAGCGGCCTGGGGTCAGAGGCACCTTGGCGGCGGCGATGGGACCGAGTTCGGGGTCATCGACCGGGGCTTCGCGGAAGAAGATGAAGGAGCGATTTTGGTGCAAAATTTCGGAAAGACGCTCCGGTTTTTCCTGAAACCAGCTGCGAATCTTCCGGATTGTCACCTCGGAACGGGAAATTTCTCCCGTTTCGACGAGGATTTTTCCGGGTCCGGTGAAGGGATGACCGGTTTTTGCCGCGTAGGTGACGCGCTGCTCGCCGTCGGAAAATTGCAACCGCGCCGCACCCTGGACGTGGATAAGAAAAAGCGCGAACCGGTCTTCCAGCCAGGCGAATTCCAATCCGCGACCATCCAGCGCTCCGGTCTCGATCGCGGCGCGGTCAAAATATTCGACGATGCCGTCATCGGTCTGGCGGCCGAAGGCGAAATACGGATCCATGTCGGGAGGACGGTTTCCGTCATCGAGATCGACGAGGTCGTCAGGTCTGCGAAACAGGGGATAGCGGAAGGTTTCGGTCCGGTGACGTGACGCCTGGACGATGGGTTCGTAATAGCCCGTTACGAAACCGGCCTCGCCGGAAGCAGGCTGGATGCTGAACGGGACGAAGTGGGTTTCGAAGAAGGTGCGGGCGGCACCTTCATCGCTATCGGCTAGACTCAAAGCGGCGCGATAGGCGGCGTCAAAATCAGCAGGAGGCAAGCCTAGGCTACCGGTTCGGTAAGCCTTGGTTTGTGCATGAAGCGCGCAACGGCGAAATGCCGCCAGCGCTTCAACAAACGTGTCCGCAGCCCATCCGCCGAGGGTGGCGAAATCCGTGCGCTGGAGATGAGCGGCGGGTTGCATGATCGGGCACGGAAGCCGGCGCGCCGATCAGTCTTCGGCTTCTGTCGCGACCAGCTTCCAGTTCGGATCACGCGAGCGCGTATCGCGCGAGAAGGTCCAGACATCCTTGACCTCGGCGACAGCTTCCGGATCACCCTCGATGACCTCACCAGCCGCATCGCGCGTGGCCGAGATCAACTCGCTGATGATGCGCAGGGTGACATGGGCTTCCGAGCCCTTCATTTCCGCACCCACAACATCGGCCTTGTTGATGCCGACGAAAGAAGACTGGACCTTCTCGTTGCGCTTTTCCCGGTCGGTAATGGCGGCAACGAAGCCGTCATAGACTTCCTTGGAAAGAAGGCTCTTGAGCGCCTTGCGGTCGCCTTCGGCAAAGGCGGTCACGATCATTTCATAAGCCATCTTGGCGCCGTCAACGAAACCGCCGGCTTCAAAGGAGGGATCCGCGTCGCGGATGGCGCGCAGGCCAGTGTTGACCTCACTGCCGGGCGTGGTCAGCGCATCAATCGCGGCATAGTTTTCCGCAGCAGTCTCGGCAGCGGGCTTCTGCTTGCGGGGAAGGGAAACGACGTTCTCCGAACCTTGTGCCGGATCGGCGCTGCGCTTGCGCGCGGCGGTATAGGGATCGAATGGCGGGCGCTCGTTGCCGGTGCGGCGTCCGAGCACGTTGCGCAGCTGGTAGAAAATCACGGCAGCCGCGACGATGAAGAGGATCGTGCCCAGATCGAAATATTCCATCGCTGACGCCTGTCGGCTCCTGTTTTGCTGCGCCGGTCTGAAGCCGTTCGCTCATCTCACCGGATGCTGTCCCACATCCATTCCTTCCTTTCCATATAGAATGCGCTGCGGCATCATTCAAATTCCCGAGGGGAGTTCCCATCTGTTCGGGATCATCCCGCCCGGGATGGCAACTTTGTCCTTGAGCAAAAGGGTCGACGCCACAGTGCGCCTGTCCATTATTCCCCTGATCTTCCTCGGCTACATCCTTCTGGAAATCGCCGTCTTCATTCTCGTTGGCGATGCGATCGGCGTGTTGCCGACGCTGGGCCTCATTCTTCTGTCCGGCGTGGTCGGCGTCGGTTTGATGCGGGTGCAGGGCTTCGGTGTCATTGCCCGCATGCGCTCCGAACAGGCAGCCGGACGCGTTCCCGGACGTGAAGTGCTGCATGGTTTCATGATCCTGCTGGCCGGCATTCTTCTTCTTCTGCCGGGCTTCGTCACGGATGTGCTGGGCCTGCTGCTGTTCATTCCGGCGGTGCGCGACGGCGCCTGGAACCTGATCAAGAGCCGCCTGACGGTCGTTACCAATGTCCGCGGCTTTCGCGGGCGTCGCGCGCCGGCAGACCGGGTGGTGGATCTGGATGATGCCGAGTTTCACCGCACCGACCAGCGCGCCCCAGACGCAAAGCCAGGCTCGAGCCCCTGGATCAGGCACGAGGATCGCCGCAACTGAACGTGCCGCCGCGCTTGTCACTCAAACGGCAATCATGGTAGCCACGCGCCACATGCTAAAGCGGGTGTGTGATCGCCCGAGCTCGTTAGGGAAATGATATGTCCGACAAGCCTTTCGCGCCGACCGGTGCCCCTGCCAATGGCGCTGCAGCGCCTTCGCTGAACATCCTGACGCAGTATGTGAAGGACCTGTCCTTCGAAAATCCAGGCGCGCCGAACTCGCTGCGCGGCCGCAACCAGTCGCCGAACATCGGCATCAACGTGAATGTCGGCGCCAACCCGATCGGCGACAAGGAATATGACGTCACCCTGACCCTGTCGGCTAAGGCCGGCGAGGACAAGGAAGTGCTGTTCAACGTCGAACTGGTTTATGGCGGCGTGTTCCGCATCGACGGTTTCCCGCAGGAGCACATGCTGCCGGTGCTGTTCATCGAATGCCCGCGCCTGCTGTTCCCCTTCGCGCGCCAGATCCTCGCTGACGCCACGCGCAATGGCGGCTTCCCGCCGCTGATGCTCGATCCGATCGATTTCGGCCAGATGTTCCAGCAGAAGATGGCCGAGGAACAGGCCAAGAGCAAAATCCAGGTTAGCTAAGTGGCATTCGCCACACCTCTGAAAAAAAGAGAGCCCGCACTTGATGCGGGCTTTTTTGTGCCGTGGGAAACAGCGTGATCATGCGCTGGGAAGCGTGCTCCAGATCGCCTTTTCGCCAAGGCTGGCCACGAGGGCTGCATGGGCGGCCCGTTCTTCGTCACTGAGCCGCGGCGTGAGTGCCCTTGGACGCGGCATGGTTTCGATGACGATGGTTGTTTCCGAATAGCCACCGCCGTTCGACAAGGACACTTCGAAGCCAAGGGCGGCCTGCTTGCCGCCAATCAGCTCGATATAGACTTCGGCCAACAATTCTGAATCGAGCAGCGCGCCGTGTTTGGTGCGGCGGGTGTTGTCGATGCCGTAGCGACGGCACAGAGCATCGAGCGAGTTTGGCCCCATAGGATGCTTGCGCTTGGCCATGGCCAGCGTGTCCACCACACGGATCGGCTCAACCGGCGGATGGCCGAGACGCGCAAACTCTGCATTGATGAAGTTGATATCGAAGGTGGCGTTGTGCGCGACCAGCTTGGCACCTTCAATGAAAGACAGGAACTCGTCGCAGATATGCGGGAAATGCGGCTTGTCGGCGAGGTGCTCGACGGTGATGCCATGCACGGCGAGCGCTTCGGGATGGATCTCGCGACCCTGGGGATTGATGTAAAAGTGGATCGTACGACCGGTCGGAAAGCGATTGTCGAGTTCGATGCCGCCGATTTCAATCACTCGGTCTTCGCGGTGATCAAGGCCGGTGGTTTCGGTATCGAAGATGATTTCACGCATCGATTCGGATCCGTTTTCTTTCTTTTAATCGTTAACGCCGCGACGCCTTAGCGCGAAGCGCCTGGCAATGACGCTTCGCGAATGTCTTTCAGGACCGCCTGAACGGCAGCACGCGCAGGCTCCAGACCGGCGCCTGTGTCGATGACGTAATCGGCACGTCGACGCTTTTCCCCATCCGGCAACTGCTTCGCCAGAATAGACGCAAATTTGTCTTCCGTCATGTTCGGACGTGACAAGACCCGTTCACGTTGGATGTCGGGCGAGGCACTGACCACGACGATTCTGTTGACCCGATCTTCGCCATGGGTTTCGAACAGCAGGGGGATGTCGAGCACGGCCACCGGTGTTTTGGCCTTTCGATGCGTGTCGAGAAAGTTTTCGCTTTCCGCCCGCACCAGCGGATGGATGATCGCTTCCAGCCGCTTGAGCTCAGGCGGGTTGTTGATTACCGCAGCCGCCAGTCTGGTACGATCGACGACACCATCCACGACCGTGCCGGGAAAGGCCGCGTCGATCAGCGGCACGGCCTTGCCGGCATAAAGGCGATGCACGGTTTCATCGGAATCATGAACCGGCACACCCTCGTCGCGAAACATCTGGGCCGTCGTGGATTTACCCATGCCGATGGAGCCGGTGAGGCCGAGAATGATCATGCGGCTTTTTCCACATCGGCGGCGATAAGGTCGTAAAGCGCCTGATCGACCGTCGGCCGCGCACCGAACCAGCGTTCGAAGCCGGGAACGGCCTGATGCAGGAGCATGCCGAGGCCATCGACCGTGCGCAAACCGCGCTGTTCGGCGTCGCGCAACAAGGGCGTTTGCAGCGGCACATAAACGATGTCGGAGACCACGGCGGTCTTTGGCAGGCGGTCGAGATCGAGGACCGGGCCGGGTGTTCCCTTCATCCCAAGCGAAGTCGTGTTGACCACGAGGCCGGCATCTTCAAGCAGGCCGTCGGTCTCGTCTTCGCCGTGGGCGGTGACGCCGTTGCCGAAATGATCGGCCAGTGCTTCAGCCCGCGCGACCGTGCGGTTGACGACGCGGATCGACGGCACCTTGCGGGTTTTCAGAGCTTGGATGATGGCGCGCGCGGCACCACCGGCGCCAAGCACGACGGCCGCCTCGCATTTATCCCAGCCGGGCGCTTGCGCATCCATGTTGGCGGCATAACCGTAGGCGTCGGTGTTGCCGCCCCACAGCGTTTCGCCAGCCATCCACAGCGTGTTGACGGCGCCGATGGCTTCGGCCGCTTCATCGCGCCGGTCGACCAGCTGGAACGCGGCTTCCTTGTGGGGAATGGTGACATTGCCGCCAACGAAAGCGCCGGCGCGAAGTTGCGCGATGAAGTCCGCAAAGCCATCCGGCGCGACTTCGACGCGTTCGTAGGAGCCGGGAAGGCCGAGTGCCTCCAGCCAGTGGTTGTGGATCATCGGCGAGCGGGAATGGGCGATCGGAAACCCGCAAACGAAAGCCTTTTGATCAGCCATCGATAGCCTCCTGCTCCCGCAGAGCTGACAGGAGTGGCAGCAGCGGCAGGCCGACAATGGTGAAATGATCGCCTTCGATCTTTTCGAACAGCTGAATGCCCTCGCCTTCAATCTGGTAGGCGCCCACGCTTTGCAGAGCCTTGGGCCCGACATGGCTGAGATGGCGACCGATAAAGCCTAGATCAAGCTTGCGCATCGTCATGCGCGCGACCGAAACCGTGCGCCAGATGGGAACGCCGGCGCGCGCAATGACTACCGCGCTGTTCAGCTCATGGGTCTTGCCCGACAAAGCCAAAAGGTGACGACGCGCGCCTTCCATGTCGGCCGGCTTGTGGAAGATCTCGTCGTCAAGGGAAAGGGTCTGGTCAGCACCGATAACGACGGCATCGGGATAGCTTTCGCTGACGGACACGGCCTTGGCTTCCGCCAGAATGTCGGCGACTTCCGCCGGCGTAACGCCGGTATCTTTCAGCGTGGCGTCGATAGCGCGCTCATCGATGTCCGAGGCAACGGCGTCGACGGTGAGACCCGCGTCTCGCAACATCTTCAGGCGAAACGGGCTGGTGGAAGCGAGAATGATCTGGGTCACGGCAATTCCTGAGTTCCGGGCGGGCTATCGGTTCTTGCCGCGCAAGGCAACGATGGCAGCCGCCGTCTCTTCGATCGACCGCCGGCTGACATCGATCATCGGCCAGCCATGCCGGCCACAGATCTGGCGGGCATAAGCGAGTTCGGCCGATATCTGCGAGCGATCCGTATAAGAAGAGATGTCGAAGCTTGGCGTGGAGCCGAGCAGGCGGTTCTCGCGAACCTGCGAAATGCGTTCGGCCGAGGCAATCAGGCCGACGATCAGCGGCTTGGTGGCGGCAGCCAGACTGTCGGGCATCGGCACGCCGAGAACGATTGGGATATTCACGGTCTTGATGCCGCGATTGGCGAGATAGATGCTGGTCGGCGTTTTCGACGTGCGGGAAATGCCGATCAGGACGATATCCGCATCGTTCATATCCGGCGGCAACTGGCCGTCATCATGCTCCATGGTGAAGTTCAGCGCATCGATGCGCCGGAAATAATCGGCATCCAGCACGTGCTGCGCGCCGACGCGGCGTCCGGCCGGCGTGCCGAGATAGGACTGAAACACGGTCAGCACCGGTTCCAAAACAGACACATAGGGCAGCCCCATGGCGGCACAGCGCGCATCGATGATCGCCGCCAGCTCCTGGTCCACCATGGTGTAAAGGATGATGCCGGGCTCGGCCTCGATTTCCTCCAGCACCTTTTCAACCTGCTTGGTCGTGCGGATCAGCGGATAGATGTGCTCGATGGCGCGCGCATCCTTGTATTGCGAAGCCGCCGCTCGGCCCGCCGCCAGGAGAGTCTCGCCGGTCGCATCAGAAATCAGATGCAAATGGAAGTAGCTTTGCGGCTTGCTCACACTCTTTAGCCTGTCCTGTGGGGTTCTGTGGAAAAGGCGGGACGGTTCGGCGGCCTGTGGAAGACGGGCCGGGATAGCAGCCGATTTGTCCACAATTCACGACGGTTCGGCAATGGTTTCGTGACGGCTGGGGAGATCGTGGACGGCAGAAGGTTGTTCGTTCGAGGTTCTCAAGCCTAGTGAAATTGGCTTCAAACAAGATTTTGAATCTCAACCTCTTTTTGCGGTTATCCCCGTGATTGACATCCTCTCCGCCTGACTGTCCCACGCCGCACTGGCAGTGACGCATCGACGCGGGACATGTGGGTAATGTTGAACTCCCGTTACGAACAGAGTCATAGAAACAAAAGACTCTTAGATAAGAAATCTTCTTTATTAGGGATGGCAGGCATGGAAGCGCCGCGACGCGTGGTAGTCGAGGTACTGAAGGGTTCGACTGCCTTTCCGCCTCCGATCTGGATGATGCGCCAGGCAGGCCGCTATCTTCCCGAATATAGGGAGCTGCGCCAGAAAGCAGGGAGCTTCCTCGATCTCTGCTACAATCCCGATTTTGCCGTGGAAGTGACGCTGCAGCCGATCCGCCGCTTTGGCTTCGATGCGTCGATCCTGTTCTCCGACATCCTCGTCGTGCCGCATGCGCTTGGCCGCGATCTGCGCTTCGAGGAAGGACGCGGGCCGCTGATGACGCCGATCCAGCCGGACGAAATCCCGGCGCTCGATGGCTCACGCTTCCACGACCACCTGGCGCCCGTCTACGAGACCGTTCGGCGCTTGCGCAGTGCCCTGCCCCCTGAAACCACGCTGATCGGCTTCTGCGGGGCTCCCTGGACGATTGCGACCTATATGATCGCCGGACATGGCACGACGGATCAGGCGCCGGCTCGACTGTTCTCGTTCCAGTATCCCGACCTGTTCGAGCAGATGCTGAACACGGTTGCCGATCATTCCGCCGATTATCTCATCCGTCAGATCGAAGAAGGCGCGGATGTCGTGCAAATCTTCGATTCCTGGTCGGGCGTGTTGGACGAGGCTTCCTTCGAGCGCTGGTGCGTGAAGCCGGTGGCGCGGATCGTTGCAAAAGTGCGGACGCGTTTCCCGGATGTGCCGATCATCGGTTTTCCGAAAGGGGCCGGCACGCTTTATGCACAATACCGCCAGAAGACCGGCGTCACCGCGCTTGGCCTCGACTGGTCGGTTCCGCTCAGCCAGGCGGCCAGCCTGCAGCGTGACGGCGCCGTTCAAGGCAATCTCGATCCGATGCGGCTTGTGGCCGGCGGCGAGGCGCTGCGTGAGGGCGTTGGCGCCATTCTCAAGCAACTCGGCTCCGGTCCGCTGATCTTCAATCTCGGCCACGGCATCACGCCGCAAACGCCGATCCCCCATGTTCAGGCCATGGTGGATCAGGTGCGCGCGGCCGGCGCTTAAACCAGGTTTCTGTCATGCGCGCGATCGTTTCGATTGTTGTTCTGGTTGCGGGTGCCGCGCTTCTGTTTGCGGTCGCCGGCGACGGGTTCTATCCCTGGGCCAAGGCGATCCATGTCATGGCCGTGATTTCCTGGATGGCCGGGATGTTCTACCTGCCGCGGCTGTTCGTGTATCATGCGGAAACCGGTACCGGCACGCCGCAATCCGAAACCTTTAAGATCATGGAACGGCGTTTGTTGCGGGCGATCATCAATCCCGCGATGATCGTGACCTGGATCTTCGGCCTGTGGCTGGCGTGGCATGGCTTTGCGTTTTCCGGTGGATGGCTGCATGCCAAGATCACGTTGGTTGTGATCCTGTCGGCCCTGCACGGCTATCTCACCACTGCGCAGCGGCGCTTCGAGGAGGATCGCAACGTCCATCCCCCGCGTCATTGGCGCATCGTCAACGAGATCCCGACCGTTCTGATGGTGCTGATCGTGATTCTGGTGATCGTGAAGCCGTTCTAAGGCAGCAGGAAACCAGTCAGACCATCTTGCGTGAAGGGTCAGACACAGCTATGTGGAGGCCCTCCCTCCTTTGTAAGCGCCGATTGTTCTCCGTTCGGTGCCGCAGGCTGCATTCCACTGAAAGCGCCGGCCCTTCACTCCCCCTATCTGATCCCCCACTAGGTTCCCCATGCAGGAAATGAAACTCCAGGAGCTCAAGAGCAAGAAGCCGGCGGAACTCGTCGCTTTTGCTGAAACGCTCGAAGTCGAGAATGCCAGCGTTCTGCGCAAGCAAGAGCTGATGTTCGCCATTCTGAAGAAGCTCGCGGCGCAGGAAGTCGAGATCATCGGCGAAGGCGTGGTGGAAGTCCTGCAGGACGGCTTCGGCTTTCTGCGCTCCGCCAATGCCAACTATCTTCCAGGACCGGACGATATCTACATCTCGCCCTCCCAAATCCGCCGCTTTTCTCTAAAGACCGGCGACACGGTTGAAGGGCCGATCCGCAGTCCGAAGGAAGGCGAGCGTTACTTCGCGCTCCTCAAGGTGAACACGATCAATTTCGACGATCCGGAAAAGATCCGGCATAAAATCCACTTCGACAACCTGACGCCGCTTTATCCCAACCAGCGGTTGAAGATGGAGATCGACAATCCGACGACGAAGGATATTTCGCCGCGCGTGATCGATCTGGTGGCCCCGATCGGCAAGGGCCAGCGCGCTCTGATCACCGCACCGCCGCGCACGGGTAAGACCGTGCTGATGCAGAACATCGCCCATTCCATCACCACCAATCATCCGGAATGCTACCTGATCGTTCTTCTGATCGATGAGCGGCCGGAAGAAGTGACGGACATGCAGCGATCGGTGAAGGGCGAGGTCGTGTCCTCCACCTTTGATGAACCGGCGGTGCGCCACGTTCAGGTCGCTGAGATCGTCATCGAAAAAGCAAAGCGCTTGGTCGAACACGGTCGCGACGTCGTCATTCTTTTGGACTCGATCACCCGTCTGGGTCGCGCCTACAACACGGTGGTGCCGTCATCCGGCAAGGTGCTAACCGGCGGTGTGGATGCGAACGCTTTGCAGCGCCCAAAGCGCTTCTTCGGTGCCGCGCGCAATATCGAAGAAGGCGGTTCGTTGACGATCATCGCGACTGCCCTCATCGATACTGGCAGCCGTATGGATGAAGTGATCTTCGAAGAGTTCAAGGGCACCGGTAACTCCGAAATCGTGCTTGATCGCAAGGTCGCCGACAAGCGCATCTTCCCGTCCATGGATATCCTGAAATCCGGTACGCGTAAGGAAGACCTGCTGATCGCGCGTCAGGACTTGCAGAAGATCTTCGTGCTTCGCCGTATCCTTGCTCCGATGGGTACAACGGACGCGATTGAGTTCCTGATTGACAAGCTGAAGCAGACGAAGACCAATTCCGAGTTCTTCGAGTCGATGAACACCTGATCGATTCGGTCCCGCAACAAAGATGAGGAAGAAGGCCGGGTCTAACCGGCCTTTTCCATTCCGATGGCAAACTTCAGCGATACGATCTACGCTTTGTCCTCGGGTTCACTGCCCGCCGGGATTGCGGTTGTTCGCATTTCAGGTCCGGCCGCTGAGACAATCCTGAAGCGATTGACTGGCAAGGCGGTTGAACCTCGAATAGCCCGTTTACTGGTCCTGAGGGATGAGCAAGGCGAGGTGCTCGATCAGGCTCTCACCCTGTTTTTTCCCGAGGGCATGAGCTTTACGGGAGAAGCTGTCGTCGAGCTACATCTCCACGGCGGCAAGGCGGTCCTGCGCGCCGTTTTGGATGCCATCGCTGCTTTTCCCAATACGCGCCTCGCGGAAGCAGGCGAGTTTACGCGGCGTGCGTTCATCAATGGACGTATGGATCTCACCGCCGCCGAAGGTGTTGCCGATCTCATCTCTGCCGAGACAGACGCGCAACGTCGCTTTGCGCTTAGCAATGCAGTCGGTGATCAAGAAAGGCTTTATTCCGGTTGGCGTGAGCAGTTGATCGAAGCCAGAGCCCTGATCGAAGCCGATCTCGACTTTTCCGATGAAGGCGACGTGCCGGGATCGGTGGCAGACGCGGTGCTGGAGCAGGTTCATGCATTGCGTGTGGTAGTCGAGGAGCATCTGAGCCAAACACGGCGAGGCGAAATCCTGCGCGACGGATTTCGCATAGCCATTGTCGGCGAGCCTAACGTTGGCAAATCAAGCTTGCTTAATGCGATTGCACGGCGTGATGTGGCGATTGTGTCTTATGAAGCTGGCACCACACGCGACTTGATTGAAGTGGCTCTCGACCTTGGTGGCTATAAGGTTATCCTGATCGATACGGCCGGCCTCCGGGAAACCGACAATATAGTCGAGCGCCTTGGTATCGAACGTGCGCGCACCGCGGCACATCAAGCCGACTTGGTTTTGCACCTGCATGTAGCCGGAACTGAGAACCCGTCCAAACTAGATGTACCTGTACAAACACTTTCGGTGGCCACAAAAGCCGATCTTCTGCCTGATGGCGTGCCTGCTGACTCCGTTGCTTTGTCTACGATGACCGGGGACGGATTATCAGATTTGCTTGTAGAGATAGAACACCGTGTAACAGAAGCAGCATCCGGCATGTCTCTGCTGCTTCCAAGCCGGGAGCGTCACGTTCAGCATCTTCGCCAAACGCACCTTGCTCTAGAACGGTCACAGAGGACGCACCTGCCCCTCGAGCTTCTTGCGGAGGAGCTTCGGATCGCGGCGGATCATCTCGGTCATATTACCGGCGCCATCGGCGTTGATGATCTTCTGGATGTTATCTTCACGCGCTTCTGTATCGGAAAATGACTCACGTGAAACACAGAGCCATGACAAACACCTTGTATGACGTTGTTGTCGTCGGCGGCGGACATGCCGGATGTGAAGCTGCAGCGGCCTCAGCACGGATGGGCGCTCGGACGGCCCTCATCACCATGGATGTCAGCAAGATCGGCGTTATGTCTTGCAACCCAGCCATCGGCGGTCTCGGTAAAGGCCATCTGGTTCGAGAAGTAGACGCACTGGACGGGTTGATGGGTCGCGCGGCTGATGCGTCAGGTATCCAGTTCAGGATGCTCAACCGCCGAAAGGGACCGGCCGTTCGCGGGCCCCGGACACAGGCCGATCGCAAGCTCTACCGGAAAGCGGTCCAGGAGCTTCTGAGCGAGCAGCCGAACCTCGACTTGATCTCAGGTGAAGTCGCTGATCTGCTACTGGACGGCAAGAGAGTAGCAGGGGTTCACCTTACTGAAGGTACGACGATAACATGTGGTGGTGTCGTCCTCACCACAGGAACTTTTCTCGGCGGCATCATCCACTTGGGTGATCGAACCTGGCCCGCTGGCCGCGTTGGCGAGGAGCCGTCAACAGCACTTGCAGCGCGATTGCGGCATCACCTTCAACTAGGAAGATTGAAGACGGGCACCCCACCCCGGCTAGATGGTAAGACGATCGATTGGGCTGGCATCGGCAAACAAGAAGCAGATACGGATCCCCGACCCTTTTCCCTAATGACCGATCGTATTCAGGTCCCACAAATCGCTTGCGGTATTACGCGCACCGCGCTGGCTACGCACGCTGTGATCCGGGACAACTTGCATCGCTCGGCGATGTATTCGGGATCGATCACCGGCGTCGGGCCACGCTACTGTCCGTCGATCGAGGACAAAGTCGTGCGTTTCGGCGATCGGGATGGGCATCAGGTCTTCTTGGAACCGGAAGGGCTGGATGACGATACGGTTTATCCAAATGGCATCAGCACGTCCCTCCCCGAGGAGGTGCAGGCGGCCATCATCCAGTCTATGCTTGGCTTGGAAAAGACGCGCATCTTACAGCCCGGCTATGCGATCGAATACNNGCAACTCGTTCACTCACTGGAAAGCAAGCAAATACCTGGCCTGTTCCTGGCAGGACAAATCAATGGAACGACCGGCTATGAGGAAGCAGCCGCGCAGGGGTTGCTGGCCGGACTAAACGCCGCTCGGTTGGCTGCTGGTAGCAACTGTGTTCGGATGAGCCGGACAGAGAGCTATCTAGGCGTCATGGTGGACGATCTTGTCACGCGCGGTGTGAGCGAGCCCTATCGCATGTTTACATCGCGCGCGGAGTTTCGACTGTCGCTTCGCCCTGATAATGCTGACGAACGCCTTACGCCCAAGGCAATCG
This sequence comes from Phyllobacteriaceae bacterium UBA1059, assembly GCA_002316345.1. Taxonomy (GTDB): domain Bacteria; phylum Pseudomonadota; class Alphaproteobacteria; order Rhizobiales; family Rhizobiaceae; genus Tianweitania. Next base: position 33,748 of record DCDI01000198.1, read on the forward strand.
AATTCGGTCTCTCGTCCGCGAAGCGGACAAAGGCATTCCACGCGTACCAAGAAGAGATCGGGCTTGGTTTGGGCATGCTTTCCTCTCTAAAAGCTTCCCCCAACCAGCTTCGATCGTTCGGCTTGTCCGTCAATTTGGACGGGCGCGTGAGAACAGCGTTCGACGTTCTTGCCAGCAGCGACACAAGCTTGGACGACATTGTTCGAATTTGGCCGGAGGTCGACAGCCTGAGCGCCAGAGCGAAGGAAGCGTTGGAAATCAAGGCTAAGTACTCGGTCTATCTTGATCGCCAAGAGGCCGACGCCGCGATGCTACGGAAGGAAGAAGCCAGGTTGCTTCCGGTGGATTTGAACTATGCCGGGATCTCTGGTCTGTCGAATGAGCTGAAGGCGAAACTGGCTGCCGCCCAACCCTTATCATTGGCTGACGCTCAGAAGATCGAAGGCATTACGCCGTCCGCCCTTGCTCTCGTTCTAGCGCACGCTCATCGAGCACAAGTTGCTGCATGACGCCGTCGGAAAAGATCGAATCACTGCAAGCCGTTGCACCTGACGTTTCACGTGAAACAGCCGAAAAGATGCTTGGACTGGAGAGCTTCTTTCTGAAATGGGCAAAGACCATCAATCTGGTCTCTTCCAGTACCTTGGACGAAGCTTGGAAGCGGCATTTTCTTGACAGTGCACAGCTGTGGAATTGGCGTGGCGAGACCAAAGCGTGGCTTGATCTTGGCTCTGGCAGCGGTTTTCCAGCGCTTGTGATAGCGCTGTTAGAACGTGACAGCGGCGCCAGGGTTACGCTTGTTGAAAGCAACGTCAAAAAGTCGGCTTATCTCCGACAGGCTATCACAGCCCTTGATCTCAACGCTCATGTTCTCACCCGCAGGGTAGAAGAACTGGAAGACGGTGTCTTCAAAGGCTCATCCACCACAATCACGGCGCGCGCCTTCGCACCTCTGGACCGTATGCTGGAGTGGACCAACGGCTTTGGCTGTGCCTCGGCGCGAGCCCTTTTGCACAAAGGTCGTGGATTTCATGCCGAGCTGGATGATGCGCGTAGGCGCTGGGCATTCGATCTGGTAGAACGCACCAGCCTGGTTGATTCCGATAGCGTGATTTTGGATATCACTGCCGTTCGAAGGCTGTAGGCGCTGAACTCAATGTGGTTAGCCAATGCGCATTATAACTCTGGCCAATCAAAAAGGCGGTGTCGGTAAGACAACCACCGCTATCAACCTCGCCACTGCGCTTGCTGCGATTGGCGAGCGGGTGCTGATTGTGGATCTAGATCCGCAAGGGAATGCTAGCACAGGCCTGGGTATCGACAAGGAAGAGCGGACGCTTTCGTCCTATGACGTGCTTGCCGATAAGATTCCTCTGTCCGAAGTCGCCATCCAGACGGTTGTTCCCAATCTTTGGATTGTCCCTTCCACGATGGATCTGTTGGGCGTGGAGATGGAGATCGCCGCCCTCCCCGATCGGACCACCCGTTTGAAGTCGGCTTTGGGTGATGCTCAAGACCTCTTCTCGTATGTGCTTGTTGATTGCCCACCATCGCTGAACTTGCTGACCATCAACGCGATGGCCGCGGCTGACTCCGTGCTGGTTCCGCTGCAATGCGAGTTCTTCGCGCTGGAAGGTCTCAGCCAGCTTCTTCGCACAGTGGAAATGGTGCGGCAGACGATCAATCCGCAGTTGATCATCCAGGGCATTGTGCTGACCATGTATGATGGTCGCAACAACCTTGCGAACCAGGTTGTCGATGATGTGCGGGCGCATATGGGGGATAAGGTCTATGAGACCGTGATTCCGCGCAATGTGCGGATTTCGGAAGCGCCATCGCACGGAAAGCCGGCAATCCTGTATGATCTGAAATGCTCGGGAAGCCAGGCCTATCTGCAACTGGCCACCGAAGTCATCCGGCGCGAACGGCGTTTGAAGGCAGCTTGATATGAGTGAAGAAACGGGAAAACGCCGCCTCGGTCGCGGCCTGGCTGCATTGATCGGCGAGATCGATCGTCCTGCCGAGCAGCAAGCTCCGAAGGCGCGTGCGGATGGCGTTGTGCCGATCGAGATGGTGGTTGCCAATCCACGCAATCCCAGGCGGACGTTCGGCGAGAACGATCTGACCGATCTCGCGCAGTCGATTCGCGAACATGGCGTCGTGCAGCCAGTGATCGTACGGCCGGGCCGTATGGATGGAACGTATGAGATCATCGCCGGTGAGCGTCGTTGGCGGGCGGCGCAACGCGCAGGTGTCACGCAGCTTCCGGTTCTGATCCGCGAGGTCGATGATCGTGTCGCGCTTGAGCTTGCGATCGTTGAGAACGTTCAGCGCGCCGATCTGAATCCTGTTGAAGAAGCAATGGGTTATCAGCAGCTGATCGACGAACACAGCTATACTCAGGCTGATCTAGGGCAGGTGATCGGCAAGAGCCGTAGCCATGTCGCGAACACGTTGCGCTTGCTGAAGCTGCCGACGATCATCCAGGATATGCTGACCAGCGGAACGCTGTCGGCCGGTCATGCGCGCACCTTGGTGACGGCGGCCGATCCGTCCGGTCTCGCCAAGCGGATCGTGGAAGAGGGTCTTTCGGTGCGTCAGGCAGAGGCGCTTGCTCAGGCGCCGGAAAGCAAGACGCCGGCGCCGACCCGCGCTAACGACAATGCCAAGGATGCCGATACGCTGGCGCTGGAGAAGCTGCTATCCGATCAGACTGGTTTGCGAGTGACCATCCTGCACAAGGAAAAGGGCGGCGAGATCAAGATTGCTTACCGCTCGCTCGATCAGCTCGATGAGCTGTGTCGCCGCCTTCAGGCTTGATGAGCCGCGCACTCAAGGACGGTGCAGGGTCAGTCCTAGCAGACAACGCTCGATGATCGCATCGCTGAGGTCGGGGTAACGCCGGCTTTCCAGTATGGCCGCCTGTACGCGCTGCAAGGCGGTCGAGGCTTGTGGCAGGGAGAAGCGGGTCAGGGCACGTTCCACTGCCGCCTTGCGATCGAAGTAGAGCGGCGGGCGTGCTGCGCCGATGACAGCGCTTGCAGGCCGGTTGGAGGTCTGCATGTCCGCGCGAAGGCTTTGCACGATCTGCAACTGGCGAAGCGCAGACAGGAGCAGGGTCGTTCGATTGCCGCCGGCCGACTTGAACCGTAGTAGAGCCTGCTGAAAACCGGATACGTCGCCCTTGAGCGCGGCGTTCAGGGCATCGTCGGCCGAGGTCGCCGACACGTCGCCGATCAGCAAAGCGACATCGTCTTCCTCCACTTCCGATTTGCCGTGGCAATACAGCGCCAGCTTTTCGATCTCGCCACGTGACGCCAGCCGGTCGCCGCCGAGCAGGGCCTTCAAGCGGGAGCGGGCGGGCAGGCCGATGCGCAATCCATATGGCTGCAGGCCCTCATCGATCAGGGCATCGATGGCGCGCGGATCGTCGCTGTAGCAAGGCAAGGCCATGCCGCTGAACGCTGTTTCCACGACGCCACGCACGCCGGCGCCCTTCTTCAAATCGCCGCCCTCGATAAGTACCAAGGCATCGGCAGGCGGGTCTTTGGCGAGATCCTTGATGGCGTCGGCGAATGCCTTTTGCGCGCCGGCATTGCGGATCCAGATCAATCGCTGGCTGCTGAACATGGAAAAGGTCTTCACCTCGTCGAACAGGCGGCCGGGATCGGAGTCGATGTCGCCAGCGTCCAGCCGCACGACGGCAAACGGATCATCCAGCGCGATGCCAGTTGAAACGGCGAACTTGCGCGCACGCTCGGCGACAAGGCCGCGATCAGGGCCATAGACCAAGATGATGCGGGCGGTACGGTCCGGCCGGGCCAGCCAGGAGTCGACTTCGTGGTTCTTCTTCTGCGCCATAGGAACAATCAGTATCTCGTTCCCGGCAGGTGGTAACCGAACAACCCCAGGCCTGTCACGCGGCCAGACGCGACACGTTCCGATTGCCGCAGGGGCAGCGACTCTGGTTTTACGGATCGAACCCGGCTATCGGGTGAGTCGGGGTTCTATGTGGGGGATTGTATGGCGGAACAGGTGAACGAGCAGGCGACTGCGGATCGCCGGCCTTTGGCGTCGCGCAGCACCAGCTGGGCACAAGGGCTGGCCAAGCTGCTTCTCAAGACGTCGGCCACCCCGAATGCCGTATCGGCCACGGGGATAGGTTTTGCGGCACTGGGCGGCGTGGCCTTCGGCTACGGTCCTCAGCATCCCTGGTTGTTTCTCGTGGGTGCGCTAATGGTGCAGCTGCGCTTGTTGTGCAATCTTCTGGACGGCATGGTTGCGGTGGAAGGTGGCCGTGGGTCGCCCACCGGCGCCTTGTTCAACGAAATCCCCGACCGCTTCGAAGACAGTTTTTTGCTGATCGGCTTCGGCTATGGTTGTGGACATCCTGAGCTGGGATATGTCGCTGCGATCCTGGCGGTGATGACCGCCTATCTTCGCGCCTTCGGCGCATCGCTCAGTTTCGGACAGGATTTCCGCGGACCGATGGCCAAGCCGCAGCGTATGGCGGCGTTGACGATCGGTGGCGTGCTCGCCTTCTTTGAAGCCGTGTTGTTCGGCTCTTTGTACAGCCCGATCATCATTCTGGCCGTGGTTATCGCAGGCACCGCATGGACCTGTTCGCGTCGCATCGGCGCGATGAGCGCGCGTTTGAAGGACCGGGCATGATCGACCACATCCTGATCGGACTGGCGCGCTTTCTTGTTGGCGGGCGGCCCGAATGGCTTGGCACGCAGCCATCGCTGCGCCAGCGGATCTACTTCGCCAATCACGGCAGCCATCTCGATACGATCCTGCTCTGGGCCGCGATCCCAACGCGCCTGCGGCCGACCACGCATCCGGTTGCGGCGGCGGACTATTGGGGCAAGGGGCGTCTGCGCCGCTCCGTTGCGCTTGATCTTCTGAATGCGGTTCTGGTTGATCGCAGCGGAGGAGGCGCAGCGTCCGGCCAGGATCCGCTCGCGCCCTTGGAAGAAACGCTGGAGCGGGGCCATTCCCTGATCATCTTTCCGGAAGGAACGCGCGGCGGTGAAAAACTGCCGGCCGCGTTCAAGTCGGGGCTGTTTCGATTGGCGACGCGGTTTCCGCAGGTCGAACTCGTTCCTGTTTACCTCGAGAACATGTCGCGGGCTTTTCCGCGTGGCGCCTTTTTGCCTGTTCCGATCTCCTGCCATGTCCGCTTCGGCGCGCCTTTGTACATCGAAGGCGGCGAGACCAAGGAAGCATTCCTGGAGCGGGCGCGTGAGGCGATCGTGGCCCTGGCGGAGGTGAACTGATGGACCCGACGCTTGTCACGCTCTTCATCGGGCTGATCACCGTTCTTGCCACCGCCACCCTGATCGGCCAGATCCTGGGACGTCGTGCCGAAAGCACGGAAGCCCGTGCAACGGTCGACAACCTCAATGCGCGTATCCGGGCCTGGTGGCTGATGGTCGCGATCTTTGCCGTGGCCTTCGTATTTGGCAGGATCGTTACGCTCGTGCTGTTTGCGCTGACCTCGTTTTACTGTTTGCGCGAGTTCATCTCGCTCACACCAACAAAACCTGGCGATCATACCGCCCTTGCCTTCGCATTTTATGTCTTCCTGCCGCTGCAGTATGTGCTGATCGGGATCGACTGGCAGTCGCTGTTTTCTATCGCCATCCCCGTTTACGCCTTTCTGCTGCTGCCGGTTCTGGCGGTGCTGCGCCATGACACCGACGACTTCCTGTCGCGCACGGCCAAGCTGCAATGGGCCCTGCTTCTGACGGTTTACTGCATCAGCCACGCGCCGGCTTTGCTGCTGCTGAAGATACCCGGCTTCGAGAACAAGGGTGTGCTGCTGTTGTTCTTCCTGGTCACCGTGGTGCAGGCGAGCGACGTGCTGCAATACATTTTCGGAAAGCTGTTCGGCCGGCACAAAATCGCGCCGGTGGTCAGCCCCAACAAGACATGGGAAGGCTTCGTCGGGGGCGGTTTGGCCGCCACGCTGCTGGGGGCGGGCTTGTTCTGGATCACGCCATTCACACCGCTGCAGGCGGCCGGCATGGCGTTGGCAATCGTGCTTGCCGGCTTCAGCGGCGGTCTGGTTCTGTCAGCCGTGAAACGCTCGATGGGCGCAAAGGACTGGGGCCGCATGATCGAAGGCCACGGCGGCGCGCTCGACCGCATGGACTCCGTGACTTACGCGGCGCCCCTGTTTTTCCACCTGGTGAATTACTTCTTCGCAGCTTGAGCCTGTGCTTCCTTTTCTGAGTCGGGGCTGGTCTTTTCCTCACGGACAGGATCGGGGTAGCTGTCGGCGATGAACAGGATCACGGCCGTGACGAGGCCGACGATTACGCCCAGACCCCAGAAGGACGTACCGATCGCCAAGCCAAGCGCCCCGGTAATCCACACTGCGGCCGCGGCTTTGATGCCTTTTACGTCGAAGCCGCTCTTGAAGATCACGGCGCCGCCGAGGAAGCCGATGCCCGACAGAAAGCCTTGCAGAGTACGTGACAGGGAACTCGGATCGAGTTGCGCGAGGTGGACGCCAAGCAGCATGTAGGTGGTGGAACCGACAGCGATCAGGATCATGCCAGCTATGCCGATTGCCTTGTGGTGGACGCGCCGCTCGAAGCCGATAGCTGCGCCCAGGATCGCCGCTGCGCCAAGCCGCATCAGGATATCCAGCCCGTCCGACCACATCGATATCATCGTGGCTGCCTTTCCGTGTTTTCGCCTGCCTTTTGCCAAGGCCATCGATTCTCGATTTCTACGGTGAGCGAGATCGAGAGGAACGTTCTGATCAGCACGATCAAAGCCAGGATCAGGACGTTTTGCAATGTCGGTCGAATGGCGACCGTACCGATGATGTCGGCAGCCACAAGCAGTTCCAAGCCAAGCAGAATGGCACGGCCAAGCGTTTGGCGGAACTGGTGGTAAGGACTACTCGGCGCAGTGCTGCTGCGCGCCGCTGTGAAGGATCGAAAGAGCGCGTAAGCGGCCCCCAAAACAATAACGGCCACGCCAGTCCCTTCCAGGCCACGCGTTATGGCATGGAGCAGAAAGTCGAACCAGGATGTGGATGCTTCCGTCATCCGAAATCCTCTCGGCAGCGTCACTGATCGAACGCGGAAGCATCAAGATTGTTGCCGTTCAGTCGTCAGTCAGGAGTGGTGGTGCTGGAGACAAAGAGCCGGAAAACAAAAAAGCCGCCCGAAGGCGGCTTTTTGATCGCTTGAACTTCCCGAAGGAAGATTGGAGCGGGTGAGGCGATTCGAACGCCCGACCCCAACCTTGGCAAGGTTGTGCTCTACCCCTGAGCTACACCCGCTCACACGGCAACGCCGCAAGCCGCGCCTATATGGCCGAAAGCTTTTTCGATTGCAACAGGAATTTCGCATGCTTGCGCAGCCTTTCCGCTGCCTTTACGGAACGCTGATTATCGTCGGTTTTGTGATGCGGGTGAGGGTTCTATGCGTGTTGATCGTGAGGGATTGCTGGCGAAGCTCGATGGGCTGGGGATCCAGACAAGTACCGTCGATCATCCTCCGCTGCATACGGTGGAGGAATCGCAGCATCTGCGCGGCGAGATCCCGGGTGCGCATACGAAGAACCTCTTCGTCAAGGATCGCAAGGACCGCTACTTTCTGCTCGTGGTGGAAGAGATGGCTGTCGTCGATCTCAAGACCGTGCATCATGTGATCGGCGCGTCGGGCAAGGTCTCGTTCGGCAAGCCGGAAGCGCTGATGGATCTGCTTGGTGTGGTGCCCGGATCGGTCTGCGTGTTCGGTGCGATCAACGACACCGAGAACAGGGTCACAGTGGTGCTCGACAGCACCTTGATGGAAAGCGCGGTGATCAACGCGCATCCACTAACCAACGAGGCGACGACGTCGATCGGCAGGGACGACCTGCTGGCGTTTCTTCAAGCCGTCTCCCACCCGCCTCTTGTCTTGAAAATCACCGCCTGATCGCTCACATCGTGAGCCAAGTCGATAAGGGCAGGCTGAAGTCTGGAAGGATGTTTCATGAGCGATAAAGCAAACAATCCCTACGCTAGCGGGGGCCAGCCTTACCAGACCGAAGTCACGCTTGGCGGCGGCATTGCAGGCAATGGGGCCGGCAATGGGGCGAGCGGCGGTGGCGACCTCATCAAGGATACGACGACATCAGGGTTTTCCGCCGACGTGATCCAGGCCTCGCGCACGCAGCCAGTGCTGGTGGATTTCTGGGCGCCATGGTGCGGACCCTGCAAGCAGCTGACGCCGGTTCTGGAGCGCGTGGTTCAGGCCGCACGCGGCGCGGTGAAGCTCGTGAAGATGAATATCGACGAGCATCCCTCGATTGCAGGCCAGCTCGGCATCCAATCCATTCCAGCCGTAATCGCCTTCAAGAACGGCCAGCCGGTCGATGGTTTCATGGGCGCGGTGCCTGAAACCCAGATCAAGGCGTTTATCGACAAGCTTACGGCCGACATGGCTGGCGGAACGGCGGATCTTCTGGCGCAGGCGGAAGAGGCGGTGACACGCGGCGAAGCTGCGATTGCGGCTGATCTTTATGCCGCCGTGCTCGACGAAGACGAGACCAATGTGGATGCGCTGGCCGGGCTTGCGAATCTGTATTTCGATGCCGGGCAGGCGGATACGGCGCGCGAGCTGCTTGAGCGTGTTGCCGAAGACAAGGCTGGTCATGCCGGTGTTGCCGGGTTGCGCGCCAAGTTCGCTTTGGCCGATCAGATTGCCGAGCTTGGCGATGAAGGCGAGTTGCAACGCCGGTTAAGTGCTGATTCCACCGATCATGGTGCGCGCTTCGATCTCGCTTTGATCGCCAATGCGCGCGGCAACCGCGAAGAGGCTGCCGATCAGTTGCTGGCGATCATGAAGGCTGACCGGGAATGGCGTGAGGACGGCGCGCGGCAGCAGCTTTTGAAGTTCTTCGAAGCCTGGGGTCTGACTGATCCTTCGACCCTTGCAGCACGCCGCAAGTTGTCCTCGCTTTTGTTTCGTTGATTGGGGTGCGTTAACAAACAGTCCTGAGAAAAGGCCCGCACTCTTGAGAAACGGCCGGCCCGCACCAGATCTTTGGCCAACAGCGAGGAGATTTCAGTGCAGGCCGGCAATGCCCATTATCGTGTCGCGGAGGATATTCCTCCGGTGGTCCCGATCTTTCCGCTCTCGGCAGCGCTGTTGCTACCGGGCGGACGCATGCCGCTCAACATTTTCGAACCGCGCTATCTCAAGATGATCGATGCCGCTTGTGGCGGAGACCGGCTGATCGGCATGATCCAGCCGAGCCTCGACGGCGCGACGCTTGGTAATGGCGAACCAAGTCTGTGCGCGGTGGGCTGCCTTGGGCGCCTCGTTTCCTTTGCGGAAACAGGCGACGGCCGCTACCTCATCGGTCTGCAGGGCATCTGCCGTTTTCGGGTATCCGAGGAGATCGAGCATAAGGCGCCGTATCGCTTGTGCCGTATCGCGCCTTTCGTCAGCGACCTCAACGAGGACGCCGGCAGTGGCGAGATCGACCGGCCGGCCTTGCTCAAGACGCTGAAAGCCTATCTCGAGGTCAACGAGTTGGATGCGGATTGGGAGGGCGTGAGCCGGGCGGAGAACGCGACGCTGGTGAATGCGCTGTCCATGATGTCGCCTTATGGCGCGGCGGAAAAGCAGGCGCTGCTGGAAGCGCCGGATCTGCGCACCCGCGCCGATACGCTGATTGCGATTACGGAAATGGCCTTGGCCCGCTCGCGCGACAGTTTTGGCTCAGGCCTGCAATGACCGCGGGTACGGTGCTTCTCTATGGGTGATGAGCCGGCAAACAATCCACTCGCGTCGCGCCGTGTGGCAAAGCTTGACGTGCGCATGCTCGAGCTCCTGGCTTGCCCGGTGACCAAGGGCCTGCTGCGCTATGATGCCGAGCATGAGGAACTGATTTCGCCCGGCGCACGCTTGGCTTATCCCGTGCGCGACGGCATTCCGATCCTGCTGCAATCGGAAGCGCGGGTGATCGAGCTCGACTGAGCCACTTCATTGAAAGTTGCGACCGCGCGGCATGACCTTGGCCGAGCGCTTGGCGAGTTCCTCGATATCTTCCTTGAACTCCGGCATGTCGCGCATCAGTTTGGCGACGCGTTTTTCTGAATACGGGCCGTTGGCGCTTTGCGGCAGGGGACGGCGCACATGATCGGAATTGGCAAGGCTGTCGATCGTGGGGCCGTGTTCCGATAGCTCGGCCAAACGCGGCGTCAGATCCTCGATCTTCTGTGCGATCACATGGATCACCTCGCCCTGATGCTGCAGTTTGCCTGAAACGCGAACAAAACGGGCGCCCAGCACGATCGGCCGGAATTTTTCGAACGTGTCTTTCCAGATGATGATGTTGGCGAGGCCTGTTTCGTCTTCCATCGACATGAAGATCACGCCCTTGGCCGAACCCGGCCGCTGACGCACCAGAACCAGACCGGCCACGGACACGAAACGGCCGCTCCGCGTCTGGCCGAGATCGGCGCAAGGCAGCGTGCGCTCGCGCACCAATCGACCCCGCAGGAAGCTGACCGGATGCGCCTTCAGCGACAGAGTGAGGGTACGGTAGTCGTGGATGACATGCTCGCCGAGCGGCATCTCCGGCAACCGGGTTTCAGGCTCGAATTCGCGCAGTTGAAGGCCGGCTTGCGTGAACAACGGCAGCGTTTCGGGAGCGGTCTTGGCATCGAGTGCGCGTGCAGCCCATAAAGCGGCGCGACGGTCGAGACCGATCGAGCGGAACGCGTCGGCTTCGGCCAAACGCACGATCGTCGATGGGGAAAGTCCGGTTTTCAGCCAGAGATCGCGCACCGATGCGAAGCCTGAACCGCGAGCGGCAACCAGTTTATCAAGCTCTGCCTGGCTCAGCCCTTTCACCTGGCGGAAGCCTAGCCGGACCGCATGGCGGGTGCGGATGACGCCGCGCATGGAGCGATGGCGGCTGGCGATATGATCGGGCCTGAACGGCGCCTCCTCTAGGGTACAGTCCCAATCCGAGTGGTTGATGTCGACTTCGCGGATGTCCAAACCATGCTCTCGGGCATCACGCACCAACTGAGCCGGCGCATAGAAGCCCATCGGCTGGGCGTTGAGGATCGCTGCGCAGAAGACATCGGGATAATAGGTCTTGAACCAGCACGAGGCGTAAACCAGCAAGGCGAAACAAGCCGCGTGGCTCTCTGGAAAGCCGTATTCGCCGAAGCCCTCGATCTGGCGAAAGCAGCGTTCGGCGAAATCACGCGGGTAGCCGTTCTTGACCATGCCGTCGATCAGCTCGTTTTCAAGCTGGGAGATGATGCCGACGCGCCGGAATGTCGCCATGGCACGGCGCATCTTGTCGGCCTTGTCCGGCTTGAAGCCGCCGCATTCGATGGCGATCCGCATGGCCTGCTCCTGGAAAAGAGGAACGCCGAGGGTCTTGCCAAGAATGGCTTCCAACTGAGGCTTGATGTAGGTCGGCTCTTCCAGGCCTTCGCGACGGCGCAGATAAGGATGCACCATATCACCCTGGATAGGACCAGGGCGGACGATGGCCACTTCGATGACGAGGTCATAGAACTCCCTTGGCTTCAAACGCGGCAGCATCGACATCTGGGCACGGCTTTCGATCTGAAACACGCCCAGCGTGTCGGCGCGGCAGATCATGTCGTAAACGTTGTTCTCACCTTCCGGGATGGTGGCCAGCGTGGTGGATTGCTCTTCAGGGTAATGCTGCTTCACCAGATCGAAGCAGCGACGCAGGCACGACAGCATGCCGAGCGCCAGAATATCGACCTTGAACAGGCCGACGGAGTCGAGATCGTCCTTGTCCCATTCGATCATCTTGCGCTCGGGCATGGCCGTTTTCATGATCGGCACGATCTCGTCTAGCCGATCGCGCGTGATCACGAAGCCGCCGACATGCTGGCTGAGATGGCGGGGAAAGCCCTGGATCGCGTTGGCGTAATCGAAAAAGCGCCGGGTCAGCGGATCCTGCATAGCAAGGCCGGCGGAAGCGGCTTCGCGCGCACCAAGAGACGTGTCGCCCCATTTCCAGGTCGAGGCTGACAAAGCGCTGATCGTGTCTTCCGACAGGCCCAGCGCCTTGCCGACCTCGCGCATGGCCGAGCGCGAGCGATAGGAAATCACCGCCGCTGCAAGGGCCGTGTTTCGGAAGCTGTATTTCTCGTAGATGAAGGCGATGACTTCGTCGCGGCGCTGGTGCTCGAAATCGACGTCGATATCCGGCGGCTCGCCACGCTCTTTGGAGATGAAGCGCTCGAACAGCGTTTCCAACCGGTCAGGACCGATATCGGTGATGCGCAAGCAATAGCAGATCAGCGAATTGGCGGCCGAACCGCGCCCCTGACATAGAATACCCTTCGAACGGGCATGGCGTACGATGTCGTTGACGGTCAGGAAGTAGCCGGCGTAGCCGAGCTCTTCGACCAGAGCGAGTTCCTTTTGCAGGATCTCAATCGTCTTCTCGGTCGGACCGTCGGGAAAGCGCCAGGCTGCTCCTTCCCAGGTCAGCCGCTCCAGTTCCTCCTGCGCCGTTGCGCCATCTCGCGTTGGTTCGTTGGGGTAGTTGTGCTGCAGCTCTTTAAGCGAGAAACGCAGTGTGGCGGCGAAGCGCTGTGTCTCCACCAGGGCCTGGGGGATGCTGGCAAAGAGCCGTGCGATCTGAGCAGGGGATTTCAGATAGCGTTCGGCATTGGCCTGACGCTCCAGCCCAATGTTGCTGACCGGCTTGTTGAGACGGATGGCGGTAATGACATCCTGCATCTCGCGAAATTCCGGACGATGATACAACACATCGTTCACGGCCATGAGCGGCAAGCCCGATCGCCGGGCCAGTGCCGACACCTGCTCAAGGCGGAAACGATGATCGCCATTATAGGTCGGCGCTACCGCCAACCAGACCGAGCGATTGAAGCGCTGGCGAAGCTCCTCAAGAAAGGCGAGTGTTTCTTCCGTGTCCCCATAGGGATCGGCCAGAACGGCGAGCGAGATGTCCGCGCCCCATTCGATGAGATCGGCGCGGTAAACGCGCGATGCGCCCTTTTCGCTTTCTTCACGCAGATTGGCCTGGCTCAACAGCCGGCAAAGATGCCCCCAGCCTTCACGCGTTTGCGGATAGGCCAGAACATCCGGGGTGCCATCGCAGAAAACCAGCCGGCTGCCGGGATGAAACTGGAACCGGTTGGTTTTTGCCATGTTCCAGCCGCGCACTACGCCGGCCACCGTGTTTCGGTCCGCAATACCGACTGCGGTATAACCAGCTTCCAGCGCACCTCCCACCATCTGCTCGGGCGAGGCCGCGCCATGCAGAAAGGAGAAGTTCGACTGCACGGCGAATTCCGCAAAAGCGGGGCTGGCTTGCGGAAAGCGCTCCGTGCTCATGCAAAGATCCCATGCATGTACCAGCGCGGCATGGGCGGAAGAGCCGCCTGAAGATCGTCTTTCTCTTCCTTTGCCGCCGGATTCATATCAACGGTTTCAGCGAGTTTGCCGCTTTTGCGGCGGCGCTCTTCTTCCTCGGCTTTCATTAAAGGGCCAAGCCTCGGCTCGCCCTCGTAAAGGCCTTGGCGAAACAGCCAGTAGCGATGGCCCTCGCCATCCTCGACGCGGAAATAATCACGCGTTTCGCCGGTCTCGTCGTACCACCATTCCGGCGTCAAACGTTCCGGCCCTTCCGCGCGCACGATGCGGTGATGCATGCGCCGCCAGCGGAAATGGGCCGGCGGGCCTTCCGGTACTTCCGCGGTGACATCCACGGGTTCGGGCTGGCGCAGGAGCCGCAAAGGGCGCGAGAAGGTGGAAGCCGGCTTGGTGTCTTCGACCTCCGTCTTGTTTGCAGCACCGGGCGCATAGGCGATGGCGCGTTCCGGGATGTGGCTCGCGACCTCCACGGGATGCACCATCACCTGGCGACCGAGCCTGGCTTCCACCCGGTCAGCCAGAAGAGCGATGCTTTGCACCTCTTCATCGCCTTCCTTCATCAGGTCGCTTTGCACTTCCGCAAAAGGCTGCGCGGTGAGAACCGACAAGCGCAGGAGATCGAAGCCATAGCCGGGATCGAGGCTCTCGCTGGTGGCTGAGAGTTTTTCGCGAAACAGGAGCCGGATCAGTTTGGGATCCCGCAGAGGCCGTGCGGTTCTGACCCGCAACCGGAACACGGTGCCATCGACACGAAACAGCGCCAGTTCCAGTGAGGTCGCACCTTCACCGCGTTCGCCGAGAGCGGGCTGCAATGTCTTGGACAAGGTCAGAACCAGTTGCTCGATCTCTTCGATCGTGCCGATCGGCTCGAAGAAACGGCGTTCGGCCGATAGGGTCGGAACCGGTCGGCGAGGCGTGATGGATTCTTCCACCCGGCCAACAGCCTGGTCGATGCGCAGCAGAAGCTGCTTGCCAAAGCGTTTGGCAAGCGGGGCACGCGGAGCGGACAAAACGGCGCCCACCACACGCAAACCAACGCTTTCCAGGCCGTGGCGCGTATCGGGCGGTAGGCGCAGGGCCGACAAAGGGAAGGGCGCCAGAGCCTGCGCTTCCTCCCCTTGTTCGATGATCGCGCCGGAATCGAAGCGCGCCAGCGCATAGGCCGTGCCAGGCGTGGCGGCGAGCCCGCCGCGAATGTCGAAACCCTGTTCCTTGAGCCGTTTGCGGATATCGGCCATCAAGGCCACTTCGCCGCCAAACAGATGCGCGCAACCCGTGATGTCGAGATAAAGCCCGTCCGGCCAATCGATCGCCACCAGGGGCGTGTAGCGATCGCACCAGTCGGCCAAGGCGTCGAGCAGGCGCCGGTCACCCTCGGCATCGTCTTCGACGATATCGAGATCGGGATGCATGGCCCGCGCTTCGGCAATGCCCTGACCGATGCGCAGCTTGAGGGATTCGGCCTTGGCATCAAGGGCAGCGATGCGCTGCGCATTGTCCTGCCTGCAACTAACCACCAGCGGCGGCACGTCGCCGTTCAGGCGCGAAGCCCACGACTTGCCCAGCCGCTTGCGCCAGATTCGGTCTGTAGACAGACGCGGAAACCACAGAGCCAGAAACCGCTGGCTGTGCTTGGGCTGAAGGTTGGTTCGCTGTTCGGAGTTGGAGACGGCGTTCATGAGGGTTCCATTCCAGCGTGAAAGTGCCTGGACGTGCGGTGCGGCTTTTGGCGACGGTCAGTTCCAGGCCCGGCGGCCCGAGCGAGTCTCGCAAGGGACCATCAAGCGTTTGCCGCAAACCCGCAGGCGCAGGGGAAACAAGCAGCCTGACGGGTGCCGCGGTGGGTGTTTGTTCAGCTGACTGGCGCAGCAGGAACACCGGCCGCCCAGCCGCTTGCGCGCGGCGATGCAGCCTTCGCGTGGCGGTCAGATCCAGCATGCGGGGATTGCCGCGCAGTTCCAGGATCACGCCGGCCAGATCCGGCAGCCGTGCCGCTTCCTCACCAATCCACAGCGTGTCGCCGAGCTTGGGTGCTTCGGCGAAAAGAAGGCGCTGCGGCGCGATGCCGAAAGTTTCGCGGATGCCGGCGGCATAAGGCAGGCCGCCTTCGGAAAAAGCTTCCGTCGTGCCCAACCATAAAAGCGGCAGATGCTTTTGGGGCTCGCGCTGCAGGAGCCTGGAACCAAGCGCCAAGGCAAAGGCCGCTGCGGCTCCGGCGGCGCGTGCGGTCGGCGCGTGGATTTCCGTGAGCGCCCCCAAAGGCAGACCGCCGCCGAGGGGGGCATCGAGCGGCTCCACCTGGCTCGGCAGACAATCGCCATCCGGCAGACCCCGTCCGCTGCGCCGCATAAGGATGCCGTCGGCCGTTTGCCCGTCAGCTGAAGGCGCAGCCAAGCGCTCCGGCAGTACGCCTTCGATCCTGGCAATCTCATGACGCAAGGCGCAAAGCCTTTCCTGCGCCAAGGCTGATACCGCCATGACGTTCCACTCCGGTCGAGTTCGTTCCTGTTATGTTCTTATAGATTCCCGAGGGTGCTCCGAGAGTCAAGCACACTCTAGAGAATTTATTCCTGACGCTGCGGCCGTAAGGGGTCGGATGCGAAAGTCCTCGAAAGCCGCGAATTAACGCTCTATATGAGCCGGCCAAAGGAGACCGAATGGCTCGTCTTTATCAAACCCGGCAATGGCATGATCAGTTTTCGCCCTCGATCGAGGAGTTCGAGCTGCTTGCGCTGGAAACTTATGCCCATCTGCCTGAAGAGTTTCGCAAGCTGACCGGCGACATCATCATCCAGATCGCCGAATTTCCCACCGAAGAGATCATGGACGATCTAGCGCTGGAAACGCCGTTCGACCTGCTCGGCCTGTTTGAAGGCCGTGGCATTGCCGAGCGCTGGACGCCGCAAACCGGCGAGGAACCGAACAAGATCACGCTCTATCGCCGCGCGATCCTCGATTACTGGTCAGAAAACGAGGAAACGCTGGGCGACATCGTCAGCCACGTGCTGATCCACGAAGTCGGCCACCATTTCGGCCTGTCGGACGACGACATGGAAAAAATCGAGGAAGCGGCGGAATAGGACCTACTGCTCGCCGAGCTTCATGTCGGGATGGTAGTCCTTGCCCTCCACCTCCTTCACCACGGCCTGGCCGCAGCGCATGGTGCCGGTCGCGGCGTCGAAGGCGTAGGTGGGGCTGCCGGCCAGTTCCCATCCCTTGTTCAGCGCCGTCGTGACCTTGTGGCAGAAGCTCGAATCATCGGGGCCTGACAGGAAGCGGTAGAGTTTCATCGCTGTAGTCCTTCAAAGACGCGCGGCCAGCAGCTTTTCGGCCTGCGCGAGATGCAGCCGCTCGATCATGCGGCCGTTGATCTGAATGACGCCTTGAGCGGGATCGGCGGCGAAGGCTGCGACGATGGCTTCCGCTTCCGCCACGTCTTCCTCGCTCGGTGCAAAGGCGCGGTTGGCGGGTTCGATCTGGGCGGGATGGATCAGCGTTTTGCCGTCGAAACCCATGTTCCGGCCTTCGCTGCACTCGGCAGAAAAGGCATCGAGATCGCGGAAATTGTTGCTGACGCCGTCGAGTACAGTGAGGTTTCCGGCCCGTGCCGCCATCACCATCTGCGATAAAGCCGGCATGAGGTAGCGGCGATCCGGCGTCATGCGAATGCCGATGTCCTTGGCGAGATCGTTGGTGCCGGCCACCAGGCAGGCAAGGCGTGCGGCGCGATCGCGGCCGAGCGCTGCAATGGCGCCGATATTCATCATCGCCTTCGGGGTTTCGATCATCGCCCACAAACGGATGCGCTTGGGCGCGTCGATCTCGTCCAGCGCGTCGTCGGTTTCCAGGATGTCGCGCGGTGAATCGACCTTCGGCAGGAGGATGGCGTTGGGCTTGCAGGATTTGGCGACCGCCAGATCGTCCGCGCCCCATTCCGTAGACATCGCATTGATGCGGATGATCAGGCGCTTGTTTGGACGGTTCTCGAACAAGCGTACGAGGTTGTCGCGCGCGGCTGCCTTCTGGTCTGGTGCAACCGCGTCTTCCAAATCGAGGATGATCGCGTCGGCGGCGAGATCGGCGATCTTGGCCAGCGCTTTCTGGTTGGCGGCCGGCACGTAAAGCACTGAGCGGTGGGGATGAGGGGCGGTCATACCCATTCATCGCCGGGCCTTGGTGAACGCGCAAGAGCTTATCGGACTTTCTACTGAGGCAGGTTACGCAAATGCCGCTTGCGAAGGACGCATGAACCTGATTGCGTGCGCCCGCTTTCACGGAATGAACATCCCCATGTCTGGCTACGATATTCTCATCATCGGTGGCGCGATCGTCGGCAGTTCCGCTGCCTATTTCCTGCGCGACCAGGGCTTCACCGGCACGATCGGCGTGGTGGAACGCGATCCGAGCTTTGCCACGTCTGCCACAACCCTGTCGGCGGCATCGATCCGCCAGCAGTTCTCCATTGCCGAGAATATCCGCCTGTCGCGTTTCACGCTGAACCTGTTTCGCGAGCTGACCGACCGCTTCGGTGCGGATGCCGACATCGCATTCCGCGAAAAGGGCTATCTGATCCTGGCGAGCGAAGCAGGGTTGCCCATTCTCAGGACGAACCACGCCGTGCAGATTGCTGAGGGCGCGGAGATCGTGCTGGAAGACGCTAGAGCCCTGGCGAAGCGCTTTGCCTGGCTGTCGACCGAAGACATTGCCGGTGGCGCTTATGGTGTCAGCGGCGAGGGCTGGTTCGATGCCCATGCGCTGCTCGGCCTGTTCCGCAAGGCGTTGAAGAGCATGAAGGTCGACCTGATCACGGATACGGTCACCGGCATCACGCGCGATGGAGACGCGGTCACCGGCGTGACGCTGGAACAGGGCGGTGCGGTTTCTGCCGGTCTCATCATCAATGCTGCCGGCCCGAATGGCGGCAAGGTCGCTGCCATGGCGGGCATCGATCTGCCGGTGGAGCCGCGCAAGCGCAACGTGTTCGTGTTCGAAGCCCGCGACCGCTTCGAGGACATGCCGCTGATGGTCGATCCCTCGGGCATTTATGTCCGCCCGGAAGGCCAGGTTTACATCACCGGCGGCGCAGAAAATCCCGATACGGACGGCCCGGCCGACCCGCGCGATTTCGATCCGGACTGGAGCCTGTTCGAAGAGGTGATTTGGCCAGTCTTGGCCACCCGCGTTCCCGCCTTCGAGGCGATCAAGCCGACGCGCGCCTGGGCCGGGCACTACGACTACAACACGTTCGACCAGAACGCTGTTGTGGGTCCGCATCCCCAGGTAAAGAACTTCCTCTTCGCCAATGGCTTTTCCGGCCACGGCCTGCAGCAGGCCGCCGCAGTCGGCAAAGCACTCGCCGAGCTGTTGACGTTTGGCGGTTATCGCAGCGTCGATTGCAGCGCCTTTGCTTGGGAGCGCATCCCGAAAAACAGTCCCTTCGTGGAACTGAACGTCATCTGAGTTAACCGAGACTCGACAGAAGGATGTAATCCTCCTATTAGCTAAGTTAGCTAATAGGAGGCGCGGATGCAGGTCACGGTTCATGCCGCAAAGACCAACCTTTCGAAATTGATCGAGGCGGCGCTGTCTGGCGAAGAGGTCATTATCGCCAAGGGTAAGCTGCCGGTGGTAAAGATCGTGCCCGTTGCACAGGGCCAGTTCAAAGTAGGGCTTCTAAAGGACCAACTCACCGGAACCGGTCCTGACTTCTTCGAGCCCATGAGCGACGATGAACTGGCGCATTGGGAAGGTCGGGATTGACGCATATCCTGCTCGATACGCATGCCTGGGCCTGGTCGCTGACGGCCGATGCTCGTTTGTCCACCGCAGCGTTTGCTGCCATGGAACAGGCCGACACAGTTTCAATCAGCGCCATCAGCCTGTTCGAGATCGGCCAGAAAGTCCGTCTTGGCAAATGGCCGGAGATGCAGCCCTTTCTCGGCAGTCTGGCCAGGCTGGCCGATCAACAAGGCGGGCGGTTTGTGGATGTATCGCCAGAAGCGAGCTTACTGGCTTCCACCTTGGATTGGGCGCATCGAGATCCGTTTGACCGGATCATCGGAGCCACGGCGATGACGCGTGGATTGACGCTCATTTCGGCGGATACGGCGTTCGATGGATTGGCTGCTGAACCAAAATGGCTTGGCCGGATTTGGTGACCACGGCCAATAAAAAAGCCGGCCCGCGATAGGCGAACCGGCTTCTTCGTCATGCTGCCGGCGCAGTTTAGGCGAGCTTGGCTTCCAGGCTGACCTTGATGGCGCCGAGGGCCTTGGAGACGGGGCAGCCTTCCTTGGCCTTGGTGGCGAGTTCCTGGAACTTGGCGTCGTCGATGCCTGGAACTGTGCCGGTCAGGGCGATGGCGCTTTCGGTGATCTCGAAGCCGCCGCCGGAAGCCGGACCGTAATGCACGGTTGCGACTGCATCCAGCTTGTCGGCCGGGGTGCCGTTTTCAGCCAGGAAGTGCGACAGCTGCATGGCGAAGCAGCCTGCATGGGCGGCTGCGATCAGCTCTTCCGGATTGGTGCCGGACTTGCCGCTTTCGTCCTGGAACCGGCCCTTGAAGGAATAGGGCGCGCCGG
The DNA here is from genome assembly GCA_002316345.1 of Phyllobacteriaceae bacterium UBA1059. Classification (GTDB taxonomy): domain Bacteria; phylum Pseudomonadota; class Alphaproteobacteria; order Rhizobiales; family Rhizobiaceae; genus Tianweitania. The sequence goes on from DCDI01000198.1 coordinate 53,741, forward strand.
TGAAGGCGCCGCTCTGGGTGTCGAGCGTGCCGGTGCCTTCGGTGAGCGTGCCCTTCCAGACGGCCGTTGCTGTGCGCTTCATGGTGATCATCCTCGTCTTGGTGACGTTGTTATGAGTGTGAATTCCGTCCGGCATCAGCGGATGCCGGCAGACCATATCTAGGATGCGAAAAAGCGTGCGCCAGAGGGCACGCCTTTGTCATTGTGGTGCGGTCGAGGCTTGGTAAAGGCCTGGCTTACCGGCTTGTCAGATCGGTTGCCCTTGCAGCAGCTTGGGAGAAGGACCTGCCATGCCGGCGGCCTGGCCGATGAAGAAGTCCTTCAGGCGGGGCATGCGGTCCACGAGGCCGAGGCCGAGATCGCGGATGGCGCGGATCGGCGCGATGTCGTTGGAAAACAGGCGGTTCAGCACATCGGTGGTGATGCCCATCTGCAGCGTGTCGAAGCGGCGCCAGCGCTGATAGGTTTCCAACACGTCGAGCATGCCGATGTCGCGCCCCATGCGATCGGCTTCCACGATGACCTGTGCCAGGGCTGCCGCATCCTTGAAGCCGAGATTGAGGCCTTGGCCGGAGATTGGATGAATGCCGTGCGCAGCGTCACCCGCCAGGGCAAAGCGGTGGCCGACGAAGTCGCGCGCAAGCGTCAAACCAAGCGGCCAGGCCTTGCGAGGACCTTCAACGCGGATTTCGCCGAGCTTCAGGCCGAAGCGGCGTTCCAGCTCGAGTTCGAAGATCAGATCGTCTTCGGCCACGAGGCGGTTGGCGTCTTCGGTGCGCTCGGTCCAAACGATGGACGATCGGTTTCCCGTGAGCGGCAGGGTGGCGAAGGGGCCGGCAGGCAAGAAATGCTCTTCGGCGCGGCCCTCATGCGGGCGTTCATGCTTGACCGTGCAAACAATGCCGGACTGGCCGTAGTGCCATCTGTTGACCTTGATGCCGGCGAGATCGCGCAGCTTGGAACGCACGCCGTCGGCAGCGACCAGCAAACGGCTGGTCAGGGTCCGACCGTCGCTCAAGGTGATCGTGACGCCTGCGGTGTCGCGTTCGAACCCGCTCACGCCGGCGCCTTCGATCAATACGATGCCAAGCTCGTCGACCCGGCGGCGCAGCGCGCCGTTCATGTGCACATTGGCGATCATATGCGCAAAAGGCTCGCCGGCGCCAACCGTGCCATCAAAGGTCAGGAACACGGGCCGCACGGGATCCGCGGTGCGCGAATCCGTGATGATCATCTCGTTGATGGGCTGGGCCTCGCCGACCAGTTCATCCCAGCAACCAAGTGTGTCCAGCATGCGCCGGGCAGCCGCCGCGATGGCCGACGCACGACCGTCTTTTTTCCAAACGCCCGCGGGGGCTGCATCGACAACCGCGATTTCAAGCGAGGGGCGCGCCTGTTTGATGGCGACTGCCGTGGCGAGGCCGACGTAATTGCCGCCGCCGATCACCACGTCGAAGCTGGTTCGCGCGGTCGCGTCAGACGTGTTCGGCTCGGGCAGATCGATGGTGGGGGAAGGCGCCATGCTTGGCTTCTCCGTGTTCAGGGGTCTGCCTTGACTTGCACGCGGCGAACTGTTCGTAAACCGGGCGCCACCAAGCAGCGAAAGGATAGTAGGCCATGTCTGAGGCCATGCGGGACTTGTTGGACATACTTGATCTGGAAACGCTGGAACTCAACCTGTTTCGTGGTCGCAGCCCCCAGGTCGGCTGGCAGCGCGTTTTCGGCGGACAGGTGGTGGCGCAGGCGCTGGTTGCGGCGCAGCGCACGGTTGGCGCCGATCGCCACACCCACTCGCTGCACGGCTATTTCATGCGTCCGGGCGATCCGGCCGTGCCGATCATCTATGAGGTCGACCGCATCCGCGACGGCGGCAGTTTTACCACACGGCGTGTCGTGGCCATCCAGCATGGGCATGCAATCTTTTCGCTGGAAGCCTCGTTCCAGAAGGATGAGCCGGGCCTGGATCACCAGGTTCCGATGCCGCTCGACGTGCCTGCGCCGGAAACGCTGATGACGCAGATGGAGCTGATCGAGCGCTACGGGCAGAACCTGCCGGATGCCATCCGGCGCTTTTGGGCACGCGAACGGCCACTGCAGATCCGGCCGGTCAACATCGAACATTATGCCTCGCGCGATCCACTCCCGCCGCAGCAGAAGGTGTGGATGCGCATCAACGGCGTCAAAGCCGCAACGCGGGCGCTGAATGCCGCCATGCTGGCTTACATTTCCGACATGACGCTGCTCGACACCGCCACCTTCCCACATGGACGCTGGGGTTTCGAGCCCGACATTCAGATGGCCAGCCTCGATCATGCGATCTGGTTTCATCGCGAGCCGCCGAACGGCATGGATGACTGGCTCCTGTATAGTCAGGACACCCCATCGACGATGGGGGCGCGGGGTTTTGCGCGCGGGCAAATCTTCAGCCGCGATGGCACGCTGATCGCTTCGGTCGCGCAGGAGGGTCTGATCCGCCTACGAACGAAGCAGTCTGCTTGATCACTGGATTTTTGCTTAAATAATAGGCAAGCGCTACTGGCCGAACAATCGTCTCCCGGTCGTTTCGACAGCGTACAACCTGCTTTTTCACCATTCACGGCCGCTTCATCCCAATTGGCATGAAGCTTGATTCTCTTCGTCCACGGGCCGCGTTCGCGCGCGGCGATGATGGGGCAGCGGGCTCAACCCGCGAAACGAAGGGGTATGGTTGCGAATGAAAATCGTCATGGCTGTTATCAAGCCGTTCAAGCTCGACGAAGTCCGTGAAGCGCTGACGGCCGTTGGCATTCAGGGTCTCACCGTTACCGAGGTCAAAGGCTACGGACGTCAGAAGGGACACACCGAAATCTATCGCGGTGCCGAATATGCCGTGAGCTTCCTGCCGAAGATCAAGATCGAAGTCGCGGTTGCGGCCGAGCTCGTGGATCGCGCGGTGGAAGCCATCACCGCTGCGGCCAAGACCGGGCAGATCGGAGACGGAAAGATCTTCGTTTACGCGCTCGATCAGGCCGTCCGCATCCGGACCGGCGAAACCGACAGCGACGCGCTTTGAGCGGCCGACGCGAACCTCAGGAGATTTCGATGACAATTTCTATCCTTCTCCCCGGTCGCCTGCTGCCGTTGGCACGCACCGGTTTGGCGACGGTCCTCGGGCTCGGCGCTTTCGGCGTGCTCAGCGCCGTCGCACAGGAAACGGCCCCGGTTGCGGCCGATGCCGCAGCGCCTGTGGTTGCCACGATCGACAAGGGCGATGTCGCCTGGATGCTGGTTTCCACCATCCTCGTTCTGTTCATGATCCTGCCCGGCCTCGCGCTCTTCTATGGCGGCCTGGTGCGCGCCAAGAACATGCTGTCCGTGCTGATGCAGTGCACGATGATCACCGCGGTGGTGATCGTGATCTGGGTTCTGTGGGGCTATTCCTTCGCCTTTGGGGGTTCCACCAGCCCGTATTGGGGCGGTCTCGGCAAGCTGTTCCTGGCAGGCGTCACGCCGGATTCGCAGTCGCCGACCTTCTCCGAAGGCGTGATGATCCCGGAATTCGTATTCATCTGCTTCCAGATGACCTTTGCCTGCATCACGCCGGCGCTGATCGTCGGCGCCTTTGCCGAGCGCATCAAGTTCTCGGCGGTGATCCTGTTCGTGGTTCTGTGGGTGACGCTGGTTTATTTCCCGATCGCGCACATGGTCTGGGATTCCAACGGCCTGATCTTCGGCTGGGGCGCGCTTGATTTCGCAGGCGGCACCGTCGTGCACATCAATGCCGGTATTGCCGGTCTGGTGGGCGCATTGCTGATCGGCAAGCGCCACGGCTATGGCCGCGACAACATGGCGCCGCACTCCATGACGCTGACCATGGTGGGTGCATCCATCCTGTTCGTGGGTTGGTTCGGCTTCAATGCCGGTTCCAACCTCGAAGCCACCGGTGGTGCAGCACTTGCCATGATCAACACCTTCACCGCCACCGCCGGCGCCGTGATCACCTGGGTGGTGATCGAAGGTCTGGCACGCGGCAAGGCTTCGATGCTCGGTGCGGCATCCGGTGTTGTCGCCGGCCTCGTTGCCGTGACGCCGGCTGCGGGCCTTGTTGGTCCGATCGGCGCGATCGTGCTTGGCGCCCTTGCTTCTGCCGTCTGCTACTGGTTCGTGGCCGTGGTGAAGATCAAGGCCGGCTATGACGACTCGCTCGACGTGTTCGGCATTCACGGCATTGGCGGCATCATCGGCGCGATCGGCACCGGCATCTTCGCTTCGCCTTCGCTGGGTGGCGTTGGTTATGCCGATGGCGTGACGATGGGCGGGCAGGTCTATACGCAGATCCTTGCCGTGCTCGTGACCATCATCTGGTGCGGTGTTGTGTCCGCGATCCTCTACAAGCTGGTTGATGTCGTGATCGGTCTGCGTCCGAGCACCGAAGCCGAAACGCAGGGTCTCGACATCACCTCGCATGGCGAAGTGGCGTACCACTCCTGATCGAAGGAGCGGGCTTTCAGGGCCTGCCTTTTCCATCCGCTAAAAAGAGAGAGCCCGCCTTCTGCGCGGGCTTTTTTGCGCGCCCGGATTAACAAAAAGCAATGCTTTGAGGGGCTTGGCAGCTTCGTCAGGCTTTTGTATTCACCTGAAATCTCTTTCTGTTCTTCGTGCGAGTCGCCGTGACCAATCCCCTTGTGCTGTTTTTGTCGCGGCGGGATGATGTGAGCGCGGAAGAAATCGCCGCGCTCGAAACCCTGACGCTCAACCACCAGGACTTTGCAGCCGGCACCGCAATGATCCGGCAAGGCGATCGCCCGCAATCCAGCATTCTGGTTTTGGATGGGCTGGCTGCGCGCGCGCATTACCTGGCCGACGGCAAGCGCATGATCAGCGCCCTGCATATTCCGGGCGATTACGTGGATCTGCATTCGCTTCTGCTCGACCGCATGGACCACGATGTGACGGCCTTGACGGATTGCCGCGTCGCTTTGACCGCGCATCCTGATATCCGGCGCGTGACCGAAAGGCTGCCTCATCTCGGGCGCTTGCTGTGGCTTTCCACGACGATCGATGCCGCCATGCATCGCGCCTGGATCGTGGCGCTCGGTCGCATGTCGCCGCTCAGCCACATGGCGCACTTCCTGTGTGAAATGTATATCCGGCTGGAAATCGTCGGTCAGGCTGCCGATCATAGCTATCGCCTGCCGATCACCCAGATCGATCTTGCCGACATGCTTGGACTTTCGGTCGTGCACGTCAACCGCACCCTGCAGGATCTTCGGGCCACCGGAATGGTCAGCTGGGTAGGGCCGACGGTCAGCATCAAGGACTGGAACGGGTTGCGTGAACTCGGCCAGTTCGAGGACGCTTATCTCAATCTCAACAAGCGCCCGCGCTGATCGTCGCTTCAGCAACGCCGTTGGCCGCTGGGTAAGCTTACCGGGGGTCCATGGTTAATGCAGCTTTAACTGTCCTGTCGTTACGGTCACACCGAATCCTGTCCGGGAGAACCCGGCCTTTTTCGCACGATCGAGGACTGTTCTATGCGCATTGGCCTTTCGGCACCCATGAATGTGGCTGATGCAGGGTATGGCTTGCGCGGTTTTGCCCGGCGGCAGGTTGCGCGTCTGGTTGGATTATCCCTGCTTGGTTTGACCGCGCTCGGCGTGGCGTCGCTGGCGACCTGGAATGTTGCCGATCCGAGCTTCAGCCATGCCACCGACAATCCGGTCACCAATGCGATCGGCTATCCCGGCGCTGTTTTCTCCGATCTCGCGACGCAGTTCTTCGGTCTGGCCGCACTGGCCGTTCTCGTGCCGCTGGCGATCTGGGGCGTGCTGTTGATGACGGGCCATCGCATCGATCGCAAGCCGACGCGTGCGGCGGTTTGGTTCCTCGGCGGGATGTTTGCGGCAGGTGTTGCCGGCTGCTTTGCACCCAACGCAACCTGGCCGCTGCCGACCGGCTTTGGCGGTGTATTCGGCGACATCATGCTGAAGCTGCCGGCTCTCATGCTCGGCGCTTATCCGACGGGCCTGGTGGCCACCATTCTCAGCGTCATCCTCGCGATCCCCGCTTTGGCGCTGCTCGCATTTGGGTCTGGCCTCGTTGGCCGCCGCGCGCCGGTTGAAGACGATTTCGAGGATGAAGATGACCTTGCCGTGTCCGTGCAGTCGGCCGACGAGGAGGACGATCGCGACTCCGTTCTGATGGGCTTGATGACCCACTGGTTCCTGTCGGCACAGGCGATGGTTCGTCGCTTGAAGGGCGGCAACGAGCGTCAGGCACCGCAAAAGAGCAGCCTGCGCCAAGCCATGGTGCGGATCGATCGCGACATGGACATGGAAGCGCATTATCCCGCGCCCAGTCAGCGCGTCGAGCCGGGCTTCGGCAGCCCCTATGCCCCCGATGAGCGCCATGAGTCCTTCGATCTTGACCGCATCGTAGGTGTGGCAAACCCCATGCCTGCCGCTGCTCGCGCAGCCCCGGACATGCCGGTTGTTGAAGCCCCGACGCGCCGCCCGATCGTGGTGGAGCCGCCCGCGCAGCCGGTTCCGCAGCGTGTCGAACGCGTGGAGCCCGATTGGTCGAACTGGACGCCGGTCAAGGAAAGTGCCAACGGCCATGTGCAGGCCTTCCGCTCCATGCCCGGTATGGTGCGTGGTGTGCGCCGCCCCGAGCCCGAACTCACGCAGCCGAACGAAATCCAGGCCGAGCCGGACTTTGCGCCCTTGCAGGATCTGACGCCGGACGTCGGCGAAGATGACGCGCCCTTCGACATGCCGT
>DCDI01000198.1:60558-66230 GCA_002316345.1 Phyllobacteriaceae bacterium UBA1059
CCGATGCCCCAGCCGGCCGCCCGCCGTTCAACCGAAACGCCGGACCAGCTGTTCGATGCGCCGGCAATGGCACATGGCGAAGCGCAGGCACGCGGTATCCAGCGCACCGATGCCGCTGCTTCCTCTCGCGTAATCGAAGCGCCGTTGCCAAGCCGCGCCAAGATCGACGCGCCGGCGCCAGCGCCGCGCCCTGTCGCCGCTCCGTCCCGTAATTATGCCGCCAGCGGGGCGATGGATGACGGCTTCATCATGCCGGCGCTCGAATTCCTGGCAGAGCCAAAGAATATCGGCCGTGATCCGACGCTGTCCAAGGATGCGCTGGAACAGAATGCGCGGCTGCTCGAGGGCGTGCTGGAAGACTTCGGCGTCAAGGGCGAGATCATCCATGTTCGCCCCGGCCCGGTGGTCACGCTCTACGAACTGGAACCGGCGCCGGGCATCAAGTCCAGCCGCGTAATCGGTCTGGCCGACGACATTGCCCGCTCCATGAGCGCGATTGCTGCCCGCGTTGCCGTTGTTCCCGGCCGCAATGCAATCGGCATCGAGCTGCCAAATGCACGGCGTGAAACCGTTTATCTGCGCGAGATGCTGGCATCGCAGGCCTTTGACGATTCGACGGCTAAGCTGGCGCTGGCGCTGGGCAAGACGATCAACGGCGATCCAGTCGTAGTCGATATCGCCAAGATGCCACACGTGCTGGTCGCCGGCACCACCGGGTCCGGCAAGTCGGTCGCCATCAACACGATGGTGCTGTCGCTTCTGTACCGCATGAAGCCGGAACAGTGCCGTTTGATCATGATCGATCCGAAGATGGTCGAACTCTCGGTTTATGACGGCATTCCGCACCTGCTGACCCCGGTCGTGACCGATCCGAAAAAGGCTGTCGTGGCCCTGAAGTGGTTGGTGCGGGAGATGGAAGACCGCTACCGCAAGATGGCCAAGGTCGGCGTGCGCAACATCGACGGCTTCAACCAGCGCGTGGCGCAGGCGACAGCCAAGGGCGAGGTCATCACGCGCACCGTGCAGACCGGTTTCGACCGCGAAACCGGCGAGGCGATCTATGAAAGCGAAGAGCTCGACCTGCAGCCGTTCCCCTTTATCGTCGTGATCATCGACGAAGTGGCCGACCTAATGATGGTGGCCGGCAAGGATATCGAAGGCGCCGTTCAGCGTCTCGGCCAGATGGCGCGTGCTGCCGGCATCCATGTCGTGATGGCGACTCAGCGTCCTTCGGTCGACGTCATCACCGGTACGATCAAGGCCAACTTCCCGACCCGCATGTCGTTCCAGGTGACCTCCAAGATCGATAGCCGCACCATTCTCGGCGAGATGGGCGCCGAGCAGCTGCTCGGCATGGGCGACATGCTCTACATGGCCGGCGGCGGCCGCATCCAGCGCGTTCACGGACCTTTCGTTTCGGATGACGAAGTGGAAAAGGTCGTCGCGCATCTCAAGCTTCAGGGTGTGCCGGATTATCTCGACGCCATCACCGAAGATGACGAGGAAGAGGCGGAAGACGGGGCCTCGGGCAAGGGTGGGCCTGCGGGCACCAGCAACCTCGAAGATTCCGAGGACCCGTATGACCAGGCGGTTGCCGTGGTGCTGCGTGATGGCAAGGCGTCCACCAGCTACATCCAGCGGCGTCTGGGCATCGGCTACAACCGTGCCGCGTCGATCATCGAGCGCATGGAAAAAGAGGGGATCGTTGGTCCCGCCAACCATGCGGGCAAGCGCGAAATCCTGGTGCCGACGGAAGACGACAAGTTCTAGCGGTACGGCTTTGCTCGCGAACACATTGCAGCGAGTTGGAAAGGGCGTGTCTTGCGATGCGCCCTTTCTGCCATACCTGATGGCCATACTCTCGTGCTTACGAAGCCAAATTTGAGCCGCACTGGTCCGCTACCCGGTGCGCTAAAGAATAAGGAACCAAGAATGCTGAAGCGTCTTCCGAACCGTTTTGACCGCCGCGGCGTGTTGCGCCTGATGGGTGGAGCCGTCTTGGCCGTCACGATGTTCGGTGCTCTCGGGACCACGCATGCCGTCGCCCAGGATGCCGCCGTGGCGCAGCAGATCGCCGATCACTTCGGCCGGGTTCGCACCATGACCGGTGAGTTCGTGCAGTTCGGTCCGCGCGGCGAACAAACCGGCGGGAAGTTCTATCTGGAGCGTCCCGGCAAGATCCGCTTCGATTACGAAGGCAAGAACGGCTACCGCGTGACGGCTGACGGCACCTCGGTCGTGATCGACAACAAGAAGATGCGCACGGCCGATCTTTATCCGCTCTCGAAGACGCCGCTGAAGCTTCTGCTCGACAGCCGCATCGATCTGTCCGGCAACAAGGTCCAGCAGGTCAAGCAGGAGCCGGACATGACCACGATCAAGCTCGCCGATCGTAGCGTGTTCGGCAATTCGACCATCACCATGATGTTTGATCCGACGTCCTATACGCTGAAGCAGTGGACAATCACCGATGCGCAGAACAAGGACACAACGGTGATGATCTTCAACACGAAGGAAGGCGTGGCGCTCGATCCCGGTGTGTTTACGATCGACTACAATCGCGTCAACCAGCTGAACGTGAAGGGTCCGAAGGACCGCTGATCCCGCCTGCGATGCTCACCGAAAAGGTCGCTGCGGCGGCCTTTTTTGTTGGTGCGTTACGCCGACGGAGCCGCCGGGGTTGTCTCTCAGGGGAGAGGCTGGCAGGGTCGCGCCGCTTTCCACAACCAGTCTGATTGTTTTTTCATGCCCTTCACGCTTGCCACCTGGAACATCAACTCCGTGCGGCTACGTATGCCGATCGTGGAGCGCTTCCTGCAGACCTACCAGCCCGATGTTCTGTGCCTGCAGGAGATCAAGGTTCCCGACGAGCTGTTTCCGACCGAAGCCTTCTACGCGATCGGCTATGAGCATGTCACCTTCCACGGCCAGAAGGGCTATCATGGCGTCGCGACTGTTGCGAAGCATCGGATCGACATCGAGGAAAAGCGCAACTTCTGCGACATGGGCGACACCCGCCATATGTCGACGCGCATCGATATTGCCGGCAAGTCCATCCTTCTGCACAATTTCTACGTTCCGGCCGGAGGCGACGAGCCCAACCCTGAAACGAACCCGAAATTCCGCCACAAGCTCGATTTCGTGGAGGAAATGCGCTGCTTCAAGGCGCTGTCATCAGACAACTCCGCGTCGATCCTGGTGGGCGATCTCAACATCGCGCCGCTCGAAAACGACGTCTGGTCGCACAAGCAGATGCTGAAGATCGTCAGCCACACGCCGGTGGAAACCGAGGCGTTTGAAGCCATGCGCCGTGCAGGCGAGTGGGAAGACCTGATGCGCCGCCATGTTCCTGCCGACCAGAAGCTGTTCACCTGGTGGAGCTATCGCGCGTCGGATTGGGCTGCGTCCGACCGGGGCCGGCGGCTCGATCATGTCTGGGGTTCGGCCAATTTGGGGCCACTGCTGACCGATATCGAAGTGGTGCGTGAAGCCCGGAGCTGGGACCGGCCGTCCGATCATGTGCCGGTGATTGCGCGCTTCAACCTCGATGCCTGAGCCGATCCGCATCGATGATCTGCGCGATCGTCCTGACCGCGTGCCCGATGTGGCGGACCGGATCTGGACCGCGTGGTGGCGTGATGCGGGTGTTTCGCTGGAGGATCTGACGGGGCTGGTGCGCGATGGTCTCGGACCTTCTGCCGTGCCGTCCACTTTCGTCGCGCATCGCGGCGAGCGCTTTGCCGGCACGGCTTCGATCATCGCCCATGACATGGATGCCCGGCCCAACTACTCACCCTGGGTGGCTGCGGTGTGGGTGGAAGCAGAGCATCGAGGCTGCGGCATTGGTTCACGGCTAGTGCGCCACGTTTCCGCTTTTGCCTTCGCGGCCGGCGTCACCAAGCTGTATCTTTACTGCGAACCGTCCAAAGCACCGTTCTACGAGGGGCTTGGATGGCGGCGGATCGAAGCGGATGTCGAGGGCAACGACATCTTTGTACTCGATGCCTGAAGCCTAATCCTCGAAGCGGTCGGCCAGTTGGGCGATGCGGGCGACAAGGTCCTGAAGCTCGGCGGCGATACGGCTGTGGAGCAAAGCGGCGAGCTGCGGATATTCTTCGAGGATGCGGCGGAAGAGGCGGCGGTTCAGCCGGATCAGCTCGACATCGGTAGCGGCAACCGCGCTGGTTGGGCGCGAGGTGTCGGCGATCAGAGCGAGTTCGCCGAGCAGGGTGTTGGGTCCTAGAACCTGCAGTTCGACTGTCGTGTCGCCGATGCCATGCACGAGTTTCACCGTGCCGGATGTCACCACGAAGGCGCAATCGGCCGAATCACCTTCGGCATAGATCAGACGATCGGCGGCAACGGAGATGTTTTCGGCGCCGAATGCCAGGAGGCGGAGCTGTTCCTGAGCAAAGCCCTCGAACAGCGCTAGGCCGGCCAGAACCCGGATATCGTCATCCAGCGCCATTCACAATTCAATCCCCGGCACAGGTTAATCCCCGGTGCCTGTTCCTCCCCCTCGTGGTCTTGGAAGGATTTCCAACAGGATCACGGAACGAGCTTGTACCCACCGCTTTCTGTCACAAGAATTTCGGCATTGGAAGGATCACGCTCGATCTTCTGGCGCAGACGATAGACATGCGTTTCCAGCGTGTGGGTGGTGACGCCCGAATTGTAGCCCCAGACCTCTTCCAGCAGGATGTCGCGGGTGACGACCTTCTGCTCGGCGCGGTAGAGATATTTGATGATCGAGGCTTCCTTTTCGGTCAGCCGGATCTTGCCGCCCTTGGCATCGAGCAGGAGCTTCTGGCTCGGCTTGAAGGTGTAGGGACCAACGGTGAAGGTCGCGTCTTCGCTCTGCTCGTGCTGGCGCAGCTGGGCGCGGATGCGGGCCAGAAGTACGGCGAAGCGGAAGGGTTCCGTGACGTAATCGTTGGCGCCGGCTTCGAGACCCAGGATCGTGTCCGAATCGGTATCCTGACCGGTCAGCATGATGATCGGCGCCTTGTAGCCGCCCTTACGCAGGAGCTTGACGGCTTCGCGCCCATCCATGTCGGGCAGACCCACATCCATGATGAGCAGATCGACCGTGCGGCCGCGCGCGGTGTTCACGCCCTTGGTGGCCGTCGGCTCCTGGATCACCTCGAACTCCTCATAGAGCCCGAGCTGCTCGGCCAGTGTGCTGCGCAGGTCGTCGTCGTCGTCGACAATGAGGATGGTGCGAGAAGTCATCGATCAATCCATTGTTTCAAATCATCAAATGAGAAGCTTGACGATTTTGGCAATATGCTGAACCTCGCCATCAGCGATAGGCCGATCACGGCGATGTGTCCGATGGTGATGAGTTCCGATGCAGGTGTCCAGGCAAAAACACGGCTTCATCAAGCGCATCACGGTCCGGCCGCGTCCGGGCAGACCGACGCAAGGCCTGTTGATGGCCGACGGCCTGGTGTTTTCGTGCGCGCTCGGCCGCGGCGGCATCACGGCCAACAAGCGCGAAGGCGATGGCGGAACGCCGATGGGGCCCATGCGGCTCCTGTCCGGCTATCTACGCGACCACCGCTTCGTCTACCGCAGCCGCCTGCCGCTTGGGCCCATCACCGCCGATCTCGGCTGGTGCGAAGTGCCGGATGACCGCAACTACAACCGCCCCGTCCGCATCCCCTATGGCG
>DCDI01000020.1:0-14954 GCA_002316345.1 Phyllobacteriaceae bacterium UBA1059
GTTGATCTGCCGCCATCCGATCAGAACGGCGAGGACCGCGATGACATAGAAGGGCGGAACCTGTAGCAGCCAAAGAACACCGTCATAGGTGGTCTCGAGCACCATGCGCACGAACTCAAACAGCCATTCGCCATGGTCGCTGATCCAACTCAGCGTGTCGTCCGTCCACATGTCGAAGGTGTCGGCTATAACCGAAATGTCCATGCCCATCCCCCGCCTATGCCGCCGCTGCTTCGCCTGCCGGATGTCCGGCTACGCTGCGCAAGAGCCCGCGCGTCGTGACCACGCCGACGATCGCCTCGTTCTCGACAACCGCGATGGCGTCGCGGTCCGACTGCATGGTCAAGTCGATCAGCTTACCGATATCGGCCTCAGGCGTGGCGCGAAGCAGCGCAGTGATATCGGTCTGCGGATGCGCCGCGCTATACTCGGCGACAGGGCGCATAACAGTATGCGCTTTGACGAGATGAACGCGGGAGATGCCTGCCACGAAGTCGGACACATAGTCGTCGGCCGGATTGGTCACGATATCCTCCGCCGTGCCAACCTGAACGATGACGCCGTCCTTCATGATGGCGATCCGGTCACCGATGCGGATGGCCTCTTCGAGGTCATGCGTGATGAACACGGCTGACTTGCCTAGCGACTTGGTGAGCTGTCGGAATTCATCCTGAAGCTGGCGACGGATCAAAGGGTCGAGCGCGCTGAAGGGCTCGTCCATCAGGATGATCTCGGGATCCGCAGCAAGTGCGCGAGCAAGACCGACGCGCTGCTGCATGCCGCCTGACAGTTCGGATGGGTAGCGTGAGGTCCAGTCGGTCAAGCCGACCTTGTCGAGCGCAGCACGCGCCGTCTGGTGGCGTTCATCCTTACCGACACCACGGACTTCCAACCCGAAAGCAGCGTTTTCCAGCACGGTACGATACGGCAAAAGGGCGACGCTTTGGAAGACCATGCCGATGTGGCGGGCGCGCATCTCCCTCAGCTGTGCTGCGTTCAGCTTGGCGATGTCGCGACCTTTAACGACGATTCCGCCCATGCTTGGCTCGATGAGACGATTGAGCAGACGGATCAGCGTCGATTTTCCGCTACCCGATAGACCCATGACGCAGAAGATCTCGCCGCGGCGGACCTGCAAGCTGGCATCGGCCACACCGACCACGCAGTTAAATTCGTCCAGCACCTGCTTCTTGGATAGTCCGCGCTCGGCAATCGCCTTGACGGCAGCGGGCGCGCAGGAACCAAAGATCTTCCAGACCGACTTGCAGTCGACCAGAATTTCGTTTGATGGATCAGTCACTGTGTTCATCGCGGTCCCCCAGGCTGGCTTGATGCCGGCTTCATTTTCGATCGCTTAAGAAAACGGGCCGCCGACCAGCGGCCCGTTAAAAACTTATTCGCTCTTGATGTTCTCCCAACGCTTAATCAGGTCGGCATGGGCTTCGATCCAGCTTGCTACGGCTTGGTCCATGGTCTTGCCGTCACTGACCTCACCGTTGATGGCCGTGATGTCGGCAAGCGGCACGTAAACGCTGGCGATCGCTTCACGCGCACCCGGATTTTCCGCCGAAAAGCCCTTCTGGCCGATCCAGTAGTAGCTCTGTGGGGGCGGGAAAACGCCCTTCGGATCGTTCAGGAACTTCACGTCGAATTTCTGCATCATCCAGGATGGCTCCCAGATCGTAACCGCGATCCACTCCTGACGATCGATCGCCGACTTTAGAGCCGCTGTCATCGCCGCGGTGCTGCCTTCCACGAGCTGCAGCTTGAGGTCGTAGTCCTTGACTGCGTTTGTTGTGTCACGCATGAGGCCCGAACCCGGCTCGATGCCGACAATCTTGCCGCCGAGCTTGTCGGCATTGTCGTTCAACTGATCCATCGAGTCGATGGTCACATATTTCGGGACAGCCACGCCCTGGAACAGGCCGTGGGATACCGGCGAAATCTTCTCAAGCCGATTCTTGTTCTTGTTCCAGTAGTCTTGCGCAACGTAATCGGTCTGCGATGCGAGGATCTGGATATCGCCCTTGCTCAAAGCGGCATAAGCGATGCCCCATTCGGCGAATTCGACGACCTTAACGCTGTAGCCCTTGTCTTCCAGAACCTTCTTGGTGATGCCGGTGATCGGCGTCAGATCTTCCCAGGACAGGGTCCCCATCGTGATCGACTTTTCCTGTGCCTGTGCGGGCAGGATCGCCAACCCGACCATCGCCGCCGCACAAAGCGCCTTCCAGAAAGTTTTCATTCCACGCTCCTGTTATTGTTCCCTTTTATGTTTGAAGGACGGACGCGGTATGTCCTTCAAATTGCGCTTGGCCCGATCATCCTTCGCGGCCCGCCCGCAATTCCTGCATGCGGATCACCGAATTGATACCGACCGTCGCGAATGGCTCTGGTGGGAGCCGCAAGGGCTCGGGGTGATCCATGAATTCCGTGAGTTGCTGAGACTGAGTCCCAGTCGCGAGCTCTGCCGCCATCACGCCCGCAAGTGTGCTCTTGACGGTTCCAAGCCCATTTTCGCAGCAGGCCGAATACAGCCCTTCTTCGATCTGACCGAAGGCCGGCACGTGGTTGCGGCTGAGGCAAATGCGGCCGGTCCAGCTGTATTCGAAAGGCACGCCCGCGAGTTCAGGAAAGCGTGCATCGAGCGAACGGCGATGCACTTCGGCCATCTTCGATATCCGCTTCTGCGACACCGCGATGGCGGTATCGTAAGTGTAGCGGGTGCGAATGGCGATGCGCGACTGACCGTCTGACGTAATCTTGCGAACGGTGGCGCCCATCGCGTCGGCTGGCAGCAAAGACCACTTATCGCGTCCGGACGCCTTCCGCCCGAAATCATCCGCAGGAAACGGTGTGGTCATCGAGGCATAGGCGGTAATGTGCATCAATCGGCCGCCAAAGTGACCGAAATCATCGACATGTCCGTTGACGCCAAGAATAATCTTGGGAGCCGTTACCGTTCCCCGGGGCGTGACCGCACTCCAAGTCCCGCCTTCTCGCTTCAGCGCAGTCACCGGCGAACGTTCGAAAATATCGATCCTGGATGCTAGTCCCGCCGCAAAGCTGCGTATGTAATCCGCCGGCTGAAGGGTGATGGCGCCCGGCGTGTACAGGCCGCCAAGATAAAAACCCGTTCCCGTCAGCGAGCGCATCTCAGCAGCGTCGAGGAAGCTATGTCTCTCCCCGATGCTCTTCAGCGATGCGCCAAAGCTCTGGTTTAGCTTCAAACCGCGCTGTGTTGCAGCCGCGTTGATCTTGCCCGACGGATCGAACGTGTCATGCGACATCCCGTATTCTGCCGCTGCCTCCTTGGCAAAGCCGATCGCGGACCGGTTCTGTGCCATTTCCAGCTGCGTCGCGGCAGCACTGCCACTGGAATATTCGCTCGACGCAAGATTATGGGGCACATCGATCATGAAGCCCGAATTTCGGCCGGCGGCACCCTTTGCCACCTCGGTCGCGTCAAGAACGACGATCTTGTCTTCAGGTCGCAGCTGAAGCAGCCGGCGAGCGGCGGACAAGCCGGCAAAGCCTGCACCGATGATCAGCCAGTCAGCGTTCACATCGCCTTCAAGCACGCGAATGGGAAACGAACGTGGACTGATCGCCTCCCACCCCGAGGTGCCGTTTTCGACAGGCAAACGCTTGACGAAGATCGTCACCGCACGGTCTCGTCTACAGAGCGATCCGAAACGTCGATCCAGATCGTCTTGAGCTCGCAATAGTTGTCATGCGCGAAGACGGACTTGTCGCGGCCGCCAAACCCGGACTCCTTGTAGCCGCCAAACGGCGTCGTTGCGTCCCCCTCGCCAAAGCAGTTGACCGTGACGATCCCGGCCCGGATCTCGCGCGACAGCTTGATCGCCTTGCGCAGGCTTCCCGTGTAGACGGAGGCAGCCAAGCCGTAAGCCGTATCATTGGCGAGAGCGATGGCTTCCGAAAGGGACTCGAAGNNTTATCTTGGAACAACCGGCTTGCGGGCGTCACCCCATCTACTACGGTCGGCTCGACATAGATGCCCTTCTGCGTTTCGCCACCGTGGACGACCGAAAGGTTCTCGTCCTTCGCGCTATCCAAAAAGGATTTCACCTTGTCGAAATGCGTCGTGCTGACCAGCGCGCCGATCCGGTTGTCAGGATCGAGCGGATCCCCGGTTCGCCACTCGCGCATGTAGGCGCCCATACGCTCGAGCAGCTCGTCCTTTATCTTCGCATGAACGATCAGGCGGGAAGAGGCCGAGCAGTTCTCGCCCATGTTCCAGAAGGCGCCGTTGACTACCTGCTCGGCGACGAGATCGAGATCTTCCGCATCGTCGAGCACAACGGCCGGGTTTTTGCCGCCGCATTCCAGAACCACCTTCTTGAGGTTGGAATCTGCGGAATAGTGCAGGAAGCGTCGGCCGGTCGCAGTTGAACCCGTAAAGGCAACCATGTCGACATCCATATGCATGCCGATCGGCTCGCCGACCTCCCTGCCCCCGCCGGTGACGACATTGAACACGCCGGCCGGAATGCCAGCTTCATGTGCAAGCTCGGCAACGCGCAGCGTGGTGAGCGAGGTTTCCAGAGCCGGCTTGACGATGACCGAACAGCCGGCAGCCAGTGCGGGGCCGATCTTCCAGGCCAGCATCAGGAGCGGGAAGTTCCACGGCAAAACGCATCCCACCACCCCGATGGGTTCGCGCACGACCAGAGCCAAGGCCTGCGATCCAACCGGCGCCGTATGGTCATAAAGCTTGTCGATCAATTCGGCATGCCAGCGGATCGTATGGATCGTATCCGGCAAATCCACCGTCTGGCATTCCCGGATCGGCTTGCCGCTGTCCAGGCTTTCCATGACCGCAAGTTCATGGCGATTGCGCTCGAGCAGCTTGGCGAACTTAAGCAGAACGGCCTTGCGTTCGCCGGGTGACTTCAGATGCCAACGCCCGTCATCAAAGGCCTGCTTGGCCTTGGCCACAGCATAATCGACGTCGGACGCATCGCAAGCCGCAACTTCCGCGATCGTCTCGCCTGTGGCCGGGTTAGTGGACGGAAACGTCTTGCCCGACGCTGCGGGGCGGAAGGCGCCATCCACGAAGGCGTTGGTCGGCAGTTCGATGGTTGCAGCGATCGCCTTATATTCGGCAGCGGTCAAAGGTTCATGCATGATTGGCTCCCGACGTGATCTGGGCGACCGTGCGCTTCAAGGTGGTAACGACAGTCTGGAGTGTGCGTTTTTCTTCCGAGGTCATCCCCCGGAGTGGGGCTCTCACCTGCCCGGCTTTAAGGCCGATCAACTCGCAGCCATGTTTGATCGACTGAACGAACTTGCCGCCTTCCAGGAAGTCCATCAGCGGCAGCATCGCGGTCATGATGGCGCGCCCTTTGTCGAAGTTCTTTTCGACGACGCAGGCTTCATAAAGGGCGACATGCTCGCGCGGCAGGAAGTTGGAACCGGCGCACACCCAGCTTCGCGCGCCCCAGGCAAAGAACTCCAGAGCCTGGTCGTCCCATCCGCAAGACAGAGAGATGGTAGGGAATTTGCGCGCCAGGAGATGCAGGTTCGCAGCGTCACCGGAGCTTTCCTTGATCGCAACGACATTGCGGGACTTGGCGACCCGGGAAAAGTACTCCTCGCCCATCATGATGCCCATGCGCGCAGGGTAGTTGTAGAGCATGATCGGCAGGTTTGCGGCGCGGTCGACCGTCAGCGCATGAACCGCGTTCTCGCGTTCGGTGGGCAAGGCGTAAGGTGGAGAGGACACGAGGATCGCGTCGGCACCAATGTCCTTCGCGGCCTTGGCATATTCCACCGAGTCCTCGGTTCGGGTCGCGCCTGTTCCGACGACTAGCGCCAGCCGCGATCCGATGATCTCCTTGGCGTGCCTTGCGAGATCGAAGCGCTCCTGTGACGTCTGGGCGTAATATTCCCCCGTTGAACCGCCGATAACGATCCCGTGCACCTTGGCTTCGATCAGGGATTCGAGAACGGCTGCAAACGCCTTTTTGTCAATCTCGCCCTTCTCATCAAATGGCGTGATGGCCGGCGTATAGATGCCTTCGAACTTCAAGACACATTCTCCATATCTGCAGCCGCACGATCCACCAGCGTGTCCGCTTTCATGCCTGCCGGTGCGATGAACATCTCCATGTTCTCTCGCGACAGTTCCCAATGTTCGAAAACAAGGTCGACCACAGCGTCTTCGTCTCGGGATCCAATGGCGGAGATGAAGAGGTCGTGGTGCTCAACGGCAAGCAGGAGGCGTTTCGCCATGTCGTCGTTGCGCGGCCTGAAGAACGTGTGACCGATGCGGGCATGGTCGATTAACAGCCGGCCGAGGCTAGGCTGAAGATAAACATTTCCCGACATTTCGCCGATGATTTCGTGGAAGCGGTTGTTCGAGAGGACCATGCCAGTCGCTTCTTTGCTTAGGCTGGCGGCACGAAACCGCTCCTGCGTATCTCTAAGCTCTTCGAGCTGCCTTGGCTTGTAGTTATGGACGGCCAAGCGGCCGATCGCTGCGTAGACCATCGGGGCAACAAGAAAGAAATGTCTCAGCGTCTGATGGCTCATCGAGGAAACGCGAGCGCCGCGATTAGCTCGAATATCGACATAACCCTCGCCTTCCAGGCGATGGAAAATCTCCCGCACCGGCGTACGAGACAGGCCATAGCGTTCCCCGATGCTGACCTCGTCCAGATCTTGGTCCGGCTCGAGTTCGCTGGTTAGGATCTGGCGTTTCAGATCCTCATACAGTCCGCGCTTGCCGTTCTTCACGCGACCCTCTTTTTCGATGGAAAGGAGAACCTGAGCTTGTTCGAAACAGAGTTAGACACAGGTACATGGCAGCCGTCAACTATTGTATACTCTCAGTACACAAAAAGTCTTATATCGCTCAACGGCAGCACTGATGAGCCTCGGATAGGAGCTTTGGAAGAGGTCGAACGTTCAGCCTCTCGATCGCTCAATAATCTTCGTTGAGAGCCTCGACCGCTGGGATCTCGCGCGAGCGACGTTCAATGTAGGCGCGCAATTCCTCATCCTTGGCCTCGTCAAGCTTCGGCTCCTGGTAGTCGACAAGGAGGCTACGAGCGTATTCCAGCGCCCTTTGCTTGATATCCTTTGAGCCCGCAGCCGCCCACTGCTCGATCGACGCGTTGTCGAACAGATGGGGAATGAAAAATGCGCGTTCGAAATTAGCCTGCGTATGGGGATGCCCGAGATAGTGGCCACCAGGTCCAACGTCGCGAACTGCTGCCAGCGCCTCATCGAAATCGTCCCATTGAATGCCTTGCGTCATGCGGTAGCCCATGTCGCAGACTTCGGCGTCGACCACGAACTTCGCGATGGAGCAATGCATTCCCGCCTCGTTCCAGCCGGCAGAGTGCCAGATGTAATGAGCGCCCGACATCAACACGGCCATCATCGTCATGGCGCTCTCATAACCAGCTTGCGCATCGAACACCTTGGCGCCACCAAGCAGATTGGAGGTGCGCCAGGGCACGTTGTAACGCCGCGCCATCTGGCCGATCATGAAGTTCATCAGCGAGATTTCGGG
Organism: Phyllobacteriaceae bacterium UBA1059; assembly: GCA_002316345.1. GTDB lineage: Bacteria > Pseudomonadota > Alphaproteobacteria > Rhizobiales > Rhizobiaceae > Tianweitania. The sequence goes on from DCDI01000020.1 coordinate 7,544, forward strand.
CGTACCCGCCATCGGCGCGCCGGATTGCATCGACACCGTCGAGAGATAATGCCCGTAGATGGCCGGGCATCCCCTGCGGATCACCTGTGTATAGGCCAGCGCTGAAAGCGCCTCCGCGTTCAGTTGCGCGACAGCCGCGGCAGTGGATGCCGGTGTGTTGGCCCCGCCCAACACGAAGGGTGAGCACAGCACAGGCTGGTTGCGGCGACAAAATGCACGCATCGCGCCAAGCATGACTTGATCCCAAACAAGCGGCGAGTTGCCGTTGCAATTGCCGGTGGTCACAGCATGAGTTTCCAGAAACTCCTGTCCGAACAGGATCTCGCACATGTCGAGGACATCTTCCGCGTTCTTGGGCGAGGTTGTCATGCCCATGAAGATCTTGTCGGAATGCTTCATGGAAGAATACGTGATGTGGAGATGACGGTGAGATACCACGACATCCATCGGCTCCACGATGTGGTGCGCTGATGAATGCAGCGCAGGGCTCATCTGGGCGAGTTTGTGGAATGTACCGAGATCGGCAAGTGTCGGTCCCCGCCTGACATCATCGAGGTCGCGCATATAAGGAGCACCGGTCATCGGCACGAAGATAGATTTTTGGCCGCCCAGTTCGACACTCTTGGAAGGATCGCGCGCGAAATACGTGATTGTCGGCGGAATGGTTCTGATGAGATCCATGACGAGGTCACGATCGAGGTAAACGCGTTCGCCGCGCACATCCGCTCCGGCCCTCTTCCAGTCTTCCAGCGCGATCGGGTCGCGAAAGACGACGCCGACATCTTCAAGGATGGCCAAGGACGCTTCATGGATGCGCTCAACTTGTTCTGCATCCATAGGCTCAACCACGGGCAGGCCTCGATGAAGCGCTGGGCGCATTTCGAACTTGGGCGTCGTGCGGATTGTTCTGCGCGCTTCCCGTCCGCCACGTCTTGCAGCGCTTGCTTGAACATTCATTGCCGACAGCCTCCATGTCGCAGGAAGGCGGGCATGTTCCTCCCCGGCAGCTAGAACTATGGCTGAACCGGGCAGACTTGACCTAGCGCAAAAGTCTCACCCGGGTGTTGAGTATTGGGCCGACTGCAAGGTTCTCGAACAGGAAGTAGCGCATGGTGCGCAGATATTATGATCTGCCTTCTTTAACGGCGCTTGCCGTATTTGAAGCTGCGGCCCGCCATCTCAGCTTCAAGCTGGCAGCCGGCGAGCTGAACGTCACGCCGGGTGCCGTCAGCAAGCAGATCAAGGCCATTGAAGATGATTTGGGCGCGCCGTTGTTCACGCGTTCAGGTACCGGCGTAACGTTGACCCCCGCGGGCGAGGATCTTTACGGCGTTCTTGCGCGAGGCTTTTCCAATGCCGCCGAAGTCGTCAGGGGCATCAAGCGAGGCAACCGTGCTAGAACCGTCACCATCGCATGCTCAGACGCGTTCGCGACGCTATGGCTAATCCCCCGCATGCAGGAATTCTGGCGGAAGCATGAAGACATTGATGTCGATCACCTGATCTCCGATAACCCGCGCGACTATCGTCGGGCGGAAGTTGATTTGCGTATCCGCTACGGCTTCGGCGCTTGGCCGGATGAATGTGCCGAACTCTTATTCGGCGACATTATCTATCCCGTTTGTTCCCCCAACTTCGCAACATTGCACTGCGAAACGACGACGGCCACTTTAGCCGAACGTCCGCTGCTTCATGTCGATTGGGTCGATCCGGACTGGCCGGGTTGGAGCGAATTTCTGCGGCGCGCCGGCATCGCGCATGATGCCCTACAAGGACGCAGGTTCGGCAAGTTTTCCGTCGCGCTTCAAGCTGCGCAAGCCGGGCGTGGCGTTGCTATGGGCTGGCATCGCCTTGTTCAAAACCTCATCGAAGAAAAGCGCCTTGTCCGTTTCACCGATCTCGAAATCTCGGCACCCGGGGCATACTATCTCACCTGGAATGACAATCGCCCTTTGAGCCCGGCCGGAACCCATCTTCGCCAATGGCTCCGCCAAGTGGCAGCAACGGAACGCGGTGCATCCGATTAGAGGGTTCAAACGTCAGACCATCATAACAATCCCGAGCCTGGAATTGCTTCTACGCCACAATTTGATATATTGCTTGCATATAGGATTGGAATAACTGAGCACGTTATGGATCTGTCTTTCGACGCACCAAGTTATGAGTTGCTCTCCCGGGGCGATACGCTTGCCGAGCAATTCTATAAACAGCTCGCACGAGCCATATCCTCGGGCTCCTACGCTCCAAACCAGCGCTTGAACATTAGGCGACTGGCCGACGAAATCGGGGCCAGTGTCACGCCAGTTCGCGAAGCTGTGCTTCGCCTCGTGGCCGATGGCGTCCTTCGCATCACAGACAAGAACGCGATCATCGTTCCCGAGCGAAGTGAAACGGAGATCGACGAAATCTTCGAAATTCGCAGAACGCTTGAAGGCGACATGGCTGTCAGCGCTGCTCCCCATTTTTCAGACAAAGACGTCGCTTTCCTAGCCGATACGCAGGAGCAGTTTCTGACAGCGCTCGATGCAGGCAATTACAAGGAAGTCCTTCAACTCAACTCGGACTTCCACTTTTCCATTTATACCCATGCGAGCTCGCCTCTTCGGCTTGAAATCGTAAGAATGCTTTGGCTCAGGATCGGCCCGACCCTGTGCTACATGTATCCGATCCTGCATAAAGGCCGCTCCGCCCACCGACGTCATGAAGACATCATCGAGGCGGCTCGGCTGCGCGACCCTGAAGCTCTTCGAACAGCTTTGCTTGCGGATCTGGCGTCGTCACAACATGCCTTGCGGCAGTACATTCGCAGCCGGGTCGCAAAGCCTTCCCGGCGAAGCCGCGCAACCACCTCCAAATAAATAGGCCAGCAACCACCGGGCAGTTGACTTTGCCTTATTTCGATATATCGTATTTCTGACAGCTTACAGGACGATGTAATGGTTTTCAAGCAAGTGCCAAGGCTTGTTGCTCGACGGGACGATAAAACGACGTCCAACCTTGTCATGATCGAAGCATTCGCGCAGTCCAGTATCTAGGCCGTGATGCAGGCTCTTGGTTCACATTTCCCCACGCGAAAATTCGACGTTATCGTCATCGGCGGCGGAGTTTTTGGCTTGTCCTGCGCCCTCACTTTGGCCGATGCGGGAAAGTCGGTTGCGGTTGTGGATCGAAGCAAGGCATGGGGCGAGGCCTCTGCGGTGAACGCTGGGTCTCTTGCTGTCCAAAACAAGCTGCCTGCCCTCGTTCCATACACATTATGGGCATGGCAAACCTGGCAAAGTCTTGCTCAGCGCCTGGGCACAGACTTGGGTCTTCGGCGTTCGGGCGGTTACAAGATCGCGATGGATGACGTTGAAGCCGAACGGCTTCACAAAATTGCCGCTGAACAACAAGCAGTCGGCCTGATCACCATGCGGTTGAGCAAATCGGACCTACGGACGCATGCATCCTGGATCTCGGAAGATTGCGTTGCTGCCACCTATTGCGAAGACGATGGATATGCCAGCCCCACTCTTGTCGGCCCGGCACTTCGTCGGAGCGCCGAGGAGGCGGGTGTGACGCTGATCGAGCACGCACACGTCGATACCATCCAAAGCGGTGATCGTATAACTGTGGGGACATCGCGTGGTGAGTTTCAAGGCGACAGACTGGCCATCACGGCAGGGGCTTGGTCTGGCCGCATCGCCGCGATGGTCGGCGTCGAACTGCCGATCTCGCTCGACGTGAACATGGTTTCGGTCACCGAGCCAGCTCGTCCAACGATCAAGAAGATCGTGACGCATGCCAGAGGCGTGCTGACCCTTAAACAGGTCGCGAACGGTAGCTGCCTTATCGGTGGCGGTTGGCAGGGAATCGGCACACTCGACGATTTTCGCAAGGATATCAGCTACGACCAGATCATCCACAATCTTCGACTGGCTATTCGGGTCATCCCTGGCTTGAAGTCGCTGAATGTCGTGCGAAGCTGGGCTGGCTACGAAGGCGTGACGCCCGACTCCCTACCCTATCTCGGCAAGCTCAATGGCCACGACAATATCTATTGCGCTGCCTGCGCGCGCGGCGGCTTCACAATGGGCCCGCTGCTGGGCCAGCTTCTGGGCGAGCTTATTCTTACCGGAACAGCATCGAAGCCCATCGATCTCTTTGATCCGGGGAGATTTGCAGATGCGGCTTAGCATGCGCTTGATCGATGGTGTGCAGCCGCCTGCGGAATCCGTCAGCTTCACCTTTGAAGGCAAGCACCTGACGGCCTGGCCGGGCGAAGCTATCGCTTCCGCCATCATGAGAGCCGGTATCCAGACGATGCGTAAAACCCGCATTCAAGGAAATGATCGCGGCTACTTCTGTGGCATGGGCCTTTGCTGGGAATGTGCTGTTCATGTCGAGGGCCAGGGCGTGATCCGAAGCTGCTCCCATCCCGTGGTGGATGGTCAAATCATCAGCTTTGCCGACGGACCATTCGAATGAGCGAACCTGTCGTCATCATCGGCGCCGGGCCGGCTGGCTTATCCTGCGCCAATGAACTTTCAGCCTGCGGCCAACGCATCGTCCTGATCGACGACAATATCAATGCGGGCGGGCAATACTTCAGGCAGCTTCCAGGTTCCTATCACGTAACGCCCGACGCAAAGCTTCTGCGCGACAAACAGCGCTTCGACGAGCTGGCGAAGGTTCTAGCAAAACCTAGTGTTCACTATCTCCCGTCGACCACCGTCTGGGGCACGCCGTCACCTATGACGATTGCCTATGCTGGCAGGACCGGAAGCGGTCGCATCAAGGCAGGCGGCATCGTCATTGCAACCGGTGCGCAGGATCGCTCACTCCCTTTCACCGGCTGGACGCTTCCTGGTGTCATGTCGGCCGGGGGCTGTCTCAATCTCGCAAAGGCCCATGGCCTCGTGCCTTCGGGCCGCGTTGTCGTGGCTGGCAACGGACCCCTCGTCCTCGTGGCGGCAGCGACGATGATTGCAGCCGGCGCAAACGTCGTGCGCGTCGTTGAAGCACAGTCGGATTTTCGTTTGGCATCTGCGGCCCTTGCCGGCCTTCTTGCAGCGCCCAAGATCCTCGGCATCGGCATCGGCTATCGAAAACGCATCTGGACGTCGGGTGCTCGTTTTCAAACCGGCTTCATGGTCGCGGAGGCCAAAGGCGTATACGACGTCACCTCGGTCGGCATTGCGCCTGTCGGGTTCGATGGCAAGCCGGATCGTTCCAGGCTCGAATGGATCGACGCCGAAACGCTGGTCACCGGTTATGGCCTCATGCCGGGTACGGAAGCGGCAAAGGTGTTCGGCTGCCGTATGGAATATGACGCCGGCCTCAATGGCGTGGTCCCCAGCCGCGATGCCAGCCTGCGCACCAGCGAAACCGGCATTTATGCGATCGGCGATGGCGCTGGCATCGGCGGTGTTGAAGTCGCAATTCTCGAAGGTCGTATCGCAGCACACGCGATCCTCGGCAGTTCTGCCCCGTCCGAACTGTCAGCTGGCTACCGCAAGCTTGATGCCTATCGCCGGAAACTCAATCTCGCCTATCGAATGCCAACAGCCCTGCGCGCGGCAACCGACGAAACCATCATATGCCGATGTGAAGAATTATCGCTGGGGCAGATCCTTGCTGATCCCAATCGCGGCCGGGGCAGTCTGAACGCCCTGAAGATATCCAGCCGTCTTGGAATGGGCCGCTGTCAGGGACGGAACTGCCTGCACACGGCTTCAGCCCTGATGGATCTAGCGCCTGACGCAATTGAAACGCATCCCAGAATGCGCCCGCCAATAAAGCCTATTCCGGTCGGCCTCATGGCCGCGGACGCCGACGTCGGCCCTGCGCTGGAACCCGATGAATTTAACCCCTGGAATTCGAAGGAAGAGCAATGACGTTCCAAGGCCATATCGAGGGCATTGCGCTCGGCCCTTATATCAACGGCACGCGCCGGAAAGTGTCTGGTGATGCGCATCCGAGCTACGATCCAGCAACCGGCGAAGTCCTTTGCGACGTTCCCGTCAGCGGTACCGACCTCGTTGATGAAGCTGTCGAGGCGTCGCGAATAGCTCTGAAAGGTGCTTGGGCGAGTGTGACACCCGCCGAGCGCAGTCGCATGCTCAACCGCGTAGCTCAGGCTATCCGCAAAGATGCTCAAAGGCTCGCAACTGTTGAGTGCCTCGATAGCGGTAAGCCATTGCGCGAAGCGGTGGGCGACATCGAAACGTCTGCGCGCTACTTCGAGTATTATGCCGGCATCGCCGACAAGCTGCAAGGCGACACCATCCCGCTTGGCCCTGACTTCGTGTCATTCACCATGCATGAACCGATTGGTGCCACGGCCCATATCATCCCATGGAATTTTCCGCTGGTGACGACGGCGCGCGGGCTTGCTCCGGCCCTGGCTGCTGGTGCGACGGCGGTCATCAAGCCTGCTGAACAAACGCCGCTGACAGCGCTGATGCTGCCGGTTTATTTGGAACAGGCCGGCATTCCGGCAGGCGTCGTCAACGTTGTTTGCGGTCCGGGAAAGATGACCGGCGCTCCGCTGACGCAGCATCCCGGCATCGCGCATGTGACGTTTACTGGCTCCGTCGATACCGGAAAAACCGTGATGATGTCGGCGGCGTCCCATATTGCCTCAACCACGATGGAACTTGGTGGCAAATCACCGGTCGTGGTTCTGGCCGACGCTGATTTCGATGCAGCGATTGAGGGCACGCTCAAGGCGATCTTCACCAACGCCGGACAGGTCTGCTCGGCAGGCTCGCGCCTTGTGATAGAACGGAGTGTCGCCGACAAATTCCTTTCCGAACTCATCAAGCGCATTGAACAATTTACGTTTGGTCACGGACTAGATAACCCGAACATCGGACCAGTCGTATCCAAGCAGCAATTGTTGAAGATCGAAGGGATCGTAAGAGATTCTGTTTCCGCTGGAGCAGAGTTGTTGACCGGCGGCAACATCAAGCGCCCAGACAAGCTGAACGGCTGGTTCTTCGAACCAACGATTTTGCTCGCTGGAGATTCCTCCACCAAATGTGTGCAGGAAGAAATTTTCGGACCCGTGCTGACCGTTCAGATCGCTGCGGATTTCGAACACGCCTTAGAACTGGCGGAAGGCACTGACTTCGGTCTGGTCGCGGGAATTTATACCAAGGATGTCTCCAAGGCGCTGCGTTTCAGCCGAAAGATTTCTGCCGGACAGGTCTTCATCAACCAGTTCTTCGCGGGCGGTGTGGAAACACCATTCGGCGGCACGAAGAACAGCGGGTTCGGCCGCGAAAAAGGCCTGGAAGGTCTGAAGGCGTACTACACGGTCAAGACCGTTACCGCGCGTATCTAGAACACGTCGAAGAGGAATGCCTCGGCTAGAGACATTCCTTATTGGGCTGTGAAGACCGACCGGAAAGTGTGCCTAATGATAACG
>DCDI01000020.1:14998-30604 GCA_002316345.1 Phyllobacteriaceae bacterium UBA1059
CTTTCCTTTCGAAATGGCTTAAAACCCCACACTGGCGCTTGACACCCCAAACCACACAGTCATACGATATATCAAATTAAGGCAATATGAACAGGAATGGTCGCAATGGGTAAAGTCAATTGGTCGGGTGTTCTTCCAGCCCTCGCAACGCCGTTCGCTGCGGATGGAGCCATCAACAAGGAACAACTGAAGTCGCTCGTAGAGCTCTTGCTGTCCGAAGGCGTATCCGGGTTTGTGGTGGGCGGCAGCACCGGTGAATACTACTCGATGTCGGTAGCCGAGCGGGCAAGCCTGTTCGAGTTCGTTTCGACCTTGGTGGCAGGTCGCGGCACTCTGATCGCGGGCACTTCATCGACCAATCATGGCGAAACCCTCGAACTGACGAGGATCGCCAAGGACGGCGGCTATGATGGCTGCATGGTGCTGCCACCCGTATACTGCCTGCCAACACCCACAGAGATCGTGAAGGTTTTCAGGGAGGTCGGCGAAATTGGTCTGCCGATCATGGTCTACAACAATCCCGCGCGTGTCGGCGTCAGTCTTTCACCCAGCCTGACTGCCCAGCTCGCCGAACTACCAAACGTCGCCGCCTATAAGGAAAGCGCCCGCGATCTCTACGCAGTCAGCGAAGTCTATTATGCCACGCGCGATCGGCTGGCGCATTTTGCCGGCCTCGAACCCTATGCCAGCGCTCTGCTGACCCGCGGTGGTAGCGGCATCGTATCGACCATTTCCAATCTCTGCGCTCGTGAAGTGGTGAACTACTACAAAGCCTTCCAAGACAAGGATTTCGATGCGCTTTCGCGCAATCAGCAGGTGATCGATCAGATGTATCATTTGCTCGCGCGCTCGGGCCTCGCGAACTTCGCTTTCGTTAAAAGCGCTATGAATGCCATCGGCCGCCCAGGTGGGATGACACGCAGCCCTCACATCATGGCCGATGATGCACAGGTCAAGAAGATCGGCGGCGATATCAAGGACATCTATGCGCGCGCCGGCATCGAAATGCGGAGAGACTGACACGACCGCCTGGAAAAACCTGCAGAGATGAACGGATAATAAAAAAAGGGGAATACCATGAAACTTTGCATTTCTTTGAAGACTACCCTTCTCGCAACCGTTTTCGGACTGGCGGGCATCAACATGGCGTCCGCCGATCCGGTATGGGACCGCATCGAGGCTGCCGGCACGATTGTCTGCGGCGCGATCCCTAACGATCCGGTTGGCTCCTGGGAAGACCGCAAGACTGGCCAATGGGAAGGCTACGAGATCGATCTTTGCCGCGCTATGGCGGCCGATCTCTCGAAAGAAATGGGCAAGGAAATCAAGCCTGAATTTCGAGAAACCAGCTGGAAAACCGTTGTTCTGGACTTGCAGTCAAATAAGATCGATATCTGGCCTGGCATGAGTGCGACGCCTGAACGGGAAAAAGCGCTGACCATGGTTGGCCCCATGTATGGGCTTGCTTTCTGTGGCGTTACGGGGAAGTCGTTCGAGTCCGATGGAACCTGGGAAGCCTTGAACAAACCGGAAGTTCGTATCGCGACGGTTACCGGCACCAGCATTGAAGCAGCGTTCAAGAAGCTTGCACCCAAGGCGACGCAAATCACGCTGTCTGAGTATTCGGAGGTGACGCTGGCCGTGCAGTCCGGTCGCGCCGATCTGATGGGCGCCGACGCCCTTCGATGTCTGAATGTTCACAAGAACGCAGCGAATTCGTTCGGCGACATCGTCTTTCCGACGCCGGTGCAATCGATGGGATCGTCTGCAGGCGTGATCAAGCAGGCCGACAAGCTGGCTGCGTGGTTGAAACCTTGGTCCGAGAAGAAGCAGGCATCCGGCGAGATCAAGGGCATCTTCATGAAGGTTCTCGACAACGCAGGCTTCGACACGAGCGTCATTCCTCCCGAAGTCCAGTTTTAAGGACACAAGTTCAGCCGGCCGCAGGTCTGCGACCGGCTACCTTCCGAACAATTCGGGAATGTCAAATGAACTACGAGTTCGACTGGTCCGCAGTCTGGAACCCAAGCGCTTGGCTTGAGGCCATAGCCGTAACGATCGGTTACGGCCTCGCGACAACGGTGGCCGGTCTGGTTCTTGGATTGATCCTCGGCCTTCTTCTTGTCAGCCGCATTCGCGCAGCCAGAGCTGCTGTTTCGGTCTTTATCGGCATCTTTCGATGTACACCGGCGCTGATCCAGATCGTGTGGTTTTACTACGCATTTCCCATGGCGCTGAACATCAACATGCCTGCCTGGCTCGCAGCCGGTTGCGGTTTGACCTTCTACATGGCCGCCTTCTCCGCTGAGATTTTTCGGGGTGGTATTCAGTCCATCGAAAAAGGCCAGTGGAACGCAAGCAGGTCTCTTTGCCTCACGCATTGGCAAATGATGTACTATGTCATCTTACCTCAGACATTCCGGCGCATGACGCCAGCCATCGTCAACCAGTCCATCATCCAGTTCAAGAACACGTCGCTGCTTTCGGTGGTCGCCGTTCACGACATCATGTTCACCGCGTCGGCGCTGACCTCAGAAACCTATCGTCCTCTCGAAGTCTTCACATTCGCCGCGCTGATTTACATTCTCTTGATTTGGCCGCTGGCGGCGATCGCCCACTATGTCGAGAGACGTTTTGATTACAGGAGTTCGCGCTGATGACCGCCAACTTCATCGAAGTAGAATCCCTACGGAAGCTGTACGGCAAGGTTGTTGCCGTGGACGACGTCAGTCTTTCCCTGGAAGAAGGCAAAACCGCAGCCATTATCGGCTCCAGCGGCTGCGGGAAATCCACTTTCCTGCGTTGCCTCAACCTTCTGGACACGCCGACTTCCGGATCGATGCGCATCGGCGCTGATACCGTCACCTTCGCGGATGAAGCGATGACGACGGGAGAAGACCAGGCGCTACGCTTTCGCAAGTCCATGGCGATGGTGTTCCAGAGCTTCGACCTTTTTCCTCACATGACCGCTCTGCGCAACATCACGCTGGCTCCAACGCTGGTCAATGGTGTGCAGCAGGAGGAAGCGCGCGACATGGCCCTGAAGCTGCTTGAGCGCGTCGATCTCAAGCACAAGGCAGATGCTTACCCTGGCCAATTGTCGGGCGGTCAGGCGCAACGCGTTGCGATTGCGCGGGCTCTCGCTATGAACCCCCGCGTTCTATTGTTCGATGAAGCCACATCGGCGCTCGATCCTGAACTCGTTGGGGAAGTGCTGGCGGTCATCAAGGATCTGGCGAAAGAAGGCCGCACGCTTGTTGTTGTCACCCACGAATTGGCCTTTGCCCGTGATGTTGCCGACACGCTTTACTTCTTTGACCAGGGTCGGGTCCTTGAATGCGGCGAACCTCGCCTGTTGATGGCCAATCCTCAGACTGAACGGCTGAGCGGTTTTCTGAAACGGTTTCAAGGCGTCCTCACCGCCTGATCCGAACCAACAGCATATTCATGCACCTTCGCTGCCTAAGGATAAAACCCAATGTCTGCGTATGACGTTCTTCTTCAGCCGTTCCAGCTGCGCGGATTGACACTGCGTAATCGCATCGTGAGCACCGCGCACGCTCCTGGCTACAGTGTGCAATCCCTCGCCGGGGAACGCTACCGGCGTTACCATGAAGAGAAGGCGAAGGGCGGGGTTGCCTTGACCATGATCGGCGGCTCGACTGCCGTTTCCACGGACTCGGCGGCACCCTTTGGGCAGCTCACGCTCGCCGAAGACCGCGCCATCCCGCACATCAAGGAACTGGTCGACGGCGTTCACACCTACGGCGCAGCCGTGTTCTGCCAGATCTCGCATGCCGGCCGTCGCGGCCGATGGGATACAGGTGCCTGGATTCCGCCCGTCAGCGCATCTGCGGTTCGCGAAGCCCAGCACCGCTCGTTCCCCAGAGAAATGGAAGACTGGGACTTCGAACGCATCCTTTATGATTTCGAGTCGGCCGGCCAGCGCGCGGCGGCTTCCGAACTCGACGGCATCGAACTGCTTTTTGCAGGCGGGCAGATCGGGATGCAGTTCCTGTCCCCTGCCGTCAACAGGCGCACTGATGAGTATGGCGGGAGCCTGGAGAACCGCCTTCGTTTTCCGCTCCAGATCATCGATGCGGTTCGCCGCGGTCTTGGCGACAAGCTTGTTCTCGGCGTTCGCATGACGGCCGACGAGTTTTTCGAGGCGGGTCTTGACCAGGAAGAGTGCTTCGAAATCGCGAAGGCCTTTTCGGCAGCTCAAACCACCGATTACCTCAACATCATGGCCAGCACCGTCTATAACTGGCGCACCGCCTCCTTGTCCATGCCCAGCATGGGCACACCCCTTGCACCTTACCTGTCGATGGCCGGTCGCATCAAGGCAGCGGTGGATGTTCCGGTTCTTCACGCCAACCGTATTCTCGACTTCGCCACCGCTGCCCGAGCCGTCGAGGAGGGATTGATCGATCTCGTCGGCATGACGCGTGCCCAGATCGCCGATCCGCATATGGTGCGCAAGCTGATCGAGCGGCGCGAAAGCGACATTCGGCCATGCGTTGGTGCCAACTACTGCATCAGTCGCATCTATGCTGGCGGCGAGGCGCTTTGCATCCAGAACCCAGCGACAGGCCGCGAAACAACGATGCCGCACATCGTGCCGCGCGCGGAAACTCAAAAGCGCGTGGTTGTTGTCGGCGCGGGTCCGGCCGGACTTGAAGCAGCTCGCGTTTCAGCGGAACGCGGTCACAAGGTGACGTTGATCGAGGCCGAACCGCAGGTCGGTGGCCAGATCAACATCGCCGCCAAGGTCAGTTGGCGCCAGGATCTGCAAACAGTCACGCAGTGGCTCGAGGATCAATGCCGAAAGCTCGGCGTTGATATCTGGCTCGGCTACATGGCTGATATGACGATGGTGGAAAGCTTTTCACCAGACATCGTCATCATCGCAACGGGCGGCTTCCCAAATGTCGGAGAGTTCGAGGGCGCTGAACACGTTTATAGTTCATGGGACATCCTGGGCGGCCGCGTCGAGATTGGCGAACGCGTACTGATGTTCGACGACCAAGGCGCGGATTCCGGCACGAGCTGTGCCGACTACCTATCGCAAGCCAACAAGAAGCTCGAAGTCGTTACGCCGGAACGGCACATCGGTGTCGAAGCAGGGGCATACAACTTCCCCATCTACCTCACCCACCTCTACAAGAACGGTGTCTCCATTTCGCCGGACCGCCGGCTTCGCAGCGTCAAGCCTGTCGGCAACAGTCTTGTTGCCACGATCCGCAACGAATACACGCTGGAAGATGAAACGCGGGAGGTCGATCAGGTCGTTTGCGACAGCGGAACGTTGCCGAATGACGAACTCTATCTCGAATTGAAGGAACATTCGCTCAATCAGGGAGCGCTCGACTTCAAGGCTCTGCTTTCGGGTCGCCCACAGGCGACCCACTCTAACCCGGACGGCAAGTATATGCTTTTCAGGGTAGGTGACGCAGTCGCCAGCCGCAACATCCATGCAGCAATCTATGATAGCTTGAGGTTATGCAAGGACTTTTAAGACTGTGCCCTATGAGAGGAATCGACTGGTTGAGATTCCAAACCCGTTGCAGTTGTTGGTTCACGTCATAGCCTGCGGAGAGCAACCTTGAACATCCTGCATGCGCTACCTTCCTCTCCACAAGTCGCCATGCTGACCAATTGGGCTTTTGCTTGCTACAGCAATCTGTACTGATCCTGTTTGAATCCTACTGCTCGTAGGTGACAAACCACACCCGCTATAAACGTCAGGCTTCCCGGCATCCAAGCTACCGGGGATAAGAACATGCGGGAAGCCAGTCGAAGCAATGCAGACATTCGTCGTCGTAGGCACTGGGATTGCCGGCTTCAGCGCGGTTTCAACATTGTCGCAGGAAGCGGGTGACGCGCGTATCGTTTGGATCGGTGATGAGGTCGAAGCGCCTTACGATCGCCCGCCACTTTCCAAGGATTTCCTGACGCAAGATGATGTGGCATTGGCCCGTTTTAGTCCGGAGACATCGCCGGCAAAGGTCGAAATGCACCTCGGTGTTCGCGTCACTACCATCGCCCGTGATGACCGCTGTCTGACAACTGATGATGGCAACACGATCCGGTATGATCGTTTGCTTCTTGCAACCGGATCAAGCCCGCGCCCTCTTCCGAAAACAATGAACAACAGTCACGTCGCGCATCTGAGAACTGCGGCTCATGCTGTCGATCTGCGACGCAAATTCAGATCGGCCCGCCACCTGGTTATTGTCGGTGGCGGCTATATCGGGCTGGAAGTCGCATTCAGTGCCAGGGCTCGCGGATGTTCCGTCACGATGGTTGAGGTCGGGCCCTCGCATCTAGGGCGCACGGGATCTGCTGCACTTGGTTCGTGGGCGCTTCGAACCCTGGAAAGTAACGGCGTTGATGTCAGGCTGAACACCAGCATTGCTGCCCTGTCTGGATCAGCGGATGAAAAGACGACAGTGCATCTATCTGACAATGAAGGCATCGTTGCGGATGTCATGCTTGCCGCGATTGGCGTGTTGCCAAACTGCCAGATTGCGACTTCTGCGGGCTTGGCCACCGATAATGGCATCGTTGTAGACGCCTTTGGTCGTACCAACGATCCAGCGATCTTTGCGGCTGGTGAAGCCACCCGCTATCCCATTGCCAAACTTGGGGGAAGCTTCCGAACCGAAAGTTGGAACGCATCCCGAAACCAGGCGATTGTCGCGGCGAAATCAATGGCCGGTCTGCCAACTGAGGCGTTCGACGAGTTGCCGTGGAATTGGTCGGACCTCGGGCGGCACAGTGTTCAGTGCCTAGGAATGCCTGCCATGGGTACGAAGAGATTGACGATTGGAGATGCAGCCGGCGACGAGTGGATGGAGATCTTTTTGGATGCCAGAGAAACGCTCGTGGGTTGCGTAACAGTGAACCAGTCGCGTGAAATGTCGAAGCTCCGCCGTGCTTTGGTTAAGGAAAGCGGCATTCCTGCAGGCTTGCTGCAGCGCGCAAATATAAGACCAACTGCTTGTTAAAGGGAAGGGTTCGACATGGGCTGGAACGCTGTTTGCAGAACCGAGGAGCTTGACGAGGGCGCAATGCGGAGCTTCGAGCTCGAAGGCACGCGGATCGTGCTTTATCGGATCGAGGGCGCCTGTTACGCCACAAGCAATGTCTGCACCCATGCCTTCGCCCTGCTAAGCGACGGTTGGCTGGATGACAACGTCATCGAATGCCCCCTGCATGGCGCGCAATTTGACGTCACGACCGGACGCGTGCTTTGCGGTCCAGCTACGGTGGATCTAGCAGCCTATCCCGTTCGCGAGAAGGACGGGTTCGTAGAAGTCGAAGTGGCCGCCTGATTCAGAAGGCGCTGAAATTGGAGGGAACGCTCAATGCATTGTGCCGACACGCTCTTCGCCAACATGTTCGAGATCGAGAAGGATGGAGCTCCGGCCTCCACCGCCGATATCTTTCCGGACTGGCAGCCGCATGATCGCTTCGGCATTCTGATCGACGAGCCCCTCGGCGCTCTAGGCGCCACCCATCTCATCCAGGTTGCCATTGCCGCCTTCTACGATGCGCGCCCAGAGCGCCGCACTGAACGCCGCGTTTACCCAGAAATCTACGCCATCCATATCGGAGAGGATTTTGGTGCACTGACCGAGTTCGACTTCTGGCCGGCACGCCGCGAAGTCATCGTTTCCACAGATCATCGCGAGATCCTGGATGCCATCAACGACCGCGCCATCACACGTCTGGCTCTGCCATACACACGACCGAGCCGCACGCTGGAACATCGACCGAAAGAACCGGATGCGGCTCTCGAGCTGTTGCGCAGCGCGATCCTGTACAGTGCAGACGGGCGGCTGGAAAACCCCGACTTCTCGATCACCGGCCTAGGCCGGGGAACCGAAACCAACACCCGTAAGGTCATCCGACCGCCTCATCTGAGTGAGGAAACGGTCAAGATGATGAAGGAAAGCGGGAGCATGAGCAAGGAAACGGACAAGGACTATACAAAGGTCATCAACAGCCGCTTCTCAGTGGTCAGTGATGAATTACGCGCTGCAGCCACCAGCCGCCGCAAAGATCTCTCTGAGGAAAAGGGTGTTCGTGAAACCTACCGGATCATCACCCCGGAGGAAGCGCTTACGCGTTTGTAAGCTGATGCTTCACGAGTTGCCCTAGCCGGCGCAACTTGTCGGTGTTCTCTTCGGTCCAGGGATACGAAAAATTTAGAGCGATAAAGTTCTGAAACGATCCGGCTATCGAGAACATCGGCCCTGCAAGCATTCCGATGCCGTCAGCTGCCGCAGCGCGAGCAACAACGGCGGCATTGGTTTTGGGGCAACGAAGCCAGCACATATAGCCTCCGTCTGGCTGCGACACGGAGGTTTCGAGCGGAAATGACTTCTCGATCAGGTCCGCGCCAACCTGCATCCGAGATGCCAACGTGCTTTTCAGAATCCTCAAGTGTCGATCATAGCTGCGGCCACCCAGGTGTTCGGCAATCGTACATTGGACGATCGTATCAGCTGCAGTTGCGCCGGTCATGAATTGCGTCGATAGGACATGACGAATATGGGGGCCCGCTACGACCCATCCTACGCCATAGGCCGGCGACAGGGTATGCGAGAAACTACTGAACTGAACCACGGTATTGCCGTCGTCGAACTGCCGCAAACTACGTGCGGGACGGACTCCGTAATTCAGCTCCCCGAACATGTCGTTTTCTATGATCAGCACACCATACCGCCGGGCGATGTCGATCAAGGCACGCATGATGTCTTCGGAATAGGTTACGCCTGTAGGAAAGTGCGGCGCCGCCATGAAGATGGCAGCTTTGACAGGGTTGTTCTGAAGCAGATGCTCAAACTGTTCAGGATCGACACCAAGGGTAGGGTGCGAATAAAGTTCGATGACGTCAAGCGCGCGGTTCTTCAGCCCCGCAACCATCGGATAATAGGATGGACTCTCGACAAGAACGGCGTCGCCTACCGAAGTGAATGCGTCGAGGCATAGATGATAAGCTTCCAGGGTTGATGACGTAATCAGGATGTCATCGGGCGAAATGACCGCGCCGCGTTGAGCCTGGCGGCGGGCGATCTCTCGTCGCAGTGGCCAGAAACCTTCGGGCTGGGGATCCAGATCGATACGCTCGATCCCGCGCCGAAGAACCTGTCGTAAAGTGCGATCCAGGACAGAGCGCGTGAACAGGTCTTGGCTTGCCCCGGGGAGACCGAAAGCAGAAACGCCCTTCCAGGAAACCAGAGACGGATGACTTGGATTGGATTTGGGATCTGATGCGGTACGTTTTGATGTGGTGTCGGTGTAGGCAGTCGGAGCCGTCAAAGCCTTCGCCACGTAGAAGCCGGATCGCGGCCTTGCTTCACAAACGCCCGAGCTTTCGAGGAGCTCATATCCACGGTGAACGGTGACCTGGCTGAAGCCAGTATTTTTACTCATTTGCCGGACAGAAGGCAGTCTGTCGCCGACCCGCAATGTTCCCGCGGCGATTTGATCGCGGATCAACATAACGACCTCGTCATACCGGCGCATTTCAGAAGACCTCTGTACTAAGCGTTAAACGAACTATCTGCCCATTTGCGGCAAAACCACCGTCGCCTTACGGTGTATACGACAGAAATACAAAGCGGGTGTAGCTGGGAGCACTCCGTAAGCACAGGATGCTGCAGCGCTCTTGCCCAGACTAGCGGGCTGATGGAGGAACCTATGCCGAGTTCACGTTCGATCGGCGCGCAAGTCGAGGCCAAGAAGCTCCGCTTTGTGTCCCTTGCCGACCAGATCTGGGACTTTGCAGAAATTCGCTTTCGCGAACATCAGTCATCAGCCGCGCAAATGGAAGCTCTTCGGCATGAAGGGTTTCAGATCTCGCGTAATCTTGCCGGCATGCCGACGGCTTTCGTTGCCGAATTTGGCAAGGGCGCGCCGGTCATCGCCATCCTGGGTGAGTTCGATGCACTGGCCGGATTGAGCCAGGTGGCAGGTATGCTGGAAAAGAAGCCGATCGATCCGGAGCGGCAGGGTCACGGATGTGGCCACCATCTTCTTGGTACGGCCGGCATCATGGCCGCGGTCGCCGTTAAAGGGCATCTCGAAGCAACCGGTGGTATGGGAACGATCCGCTACTACGGCTGTCCCGCAGAAGAAGGCGGTTCAGGCAAGACTTACATGGCGCGATCGGGTGTGTTTAACGATGTGGATGCCGCACTCTGTTGGCATCCCGGCACCCTAACCGGCGTGATGGCGATGGATACTCTGGCTAACATCCAGGCCTATTTTCACTTTACAGGCACAGCCAGCCACGCAGCCGTTTCCCCGCATCTTGGTCGTAGCGCACTGGACGCTGTGGAGTTGATGAATGTCGGCGCCAACTACATGCGTGAGCATATGCCGCAGACAGCACGCATGCATTACGCCGTTACCAACACCGGGGGTATTTCACCGAACGTCGTGCAAGCGGACGCCTCGGTGCTGTATCTTGTACGCTCGCCGGATATGGAAGACGTAAAGTCTCTGTTTGCGCGTGTTCAGGACATCGCCAAGGGCGCAGCCCTCATGACGCAGACAACAGTGCGTTGCCAGATCGATCGCGCCACGTCACCCATGCTGGCTAACAATGTTCTCGATCAATTATTGCAGACAAGGCTAGAGGGTGATTGGGCTCCAGGCTTCGACCCGGTCGATCAGGATTTTGCCGACAAGATCAGGGAGACCTTTTCGGAAAGCGAGATCGCAGCATCTTTTCAGCTCTTTGAGCTTGAGACGGATGCTGGTCTCGCAATGCACCATGGCGTCGTACCCCTGCCGACGCAACGCCTGCTGCTATCCGGTTCCACGGATGTTAGCGATGTGAGCCAAGTGGTGCCGACGGCACAATTTTATGGCGCTTGTTATGCCGTCGGTACGCAGTTTCATACCTGGCAGATGGTTACCCAGGGCAAACTGCCCGCCGCCCATAAAGGCATGACCAGCGCCGCGGTGGTCCTTGCTTCCAGTGCAATCGACCTGATGCAAGATGCCGAGTTGCTCGCTGCCGCAAAGGCCGAGTTTAAGTTGCGCCGGGGCGGCAGGCCCTATGAATGCCCCATACCCGCCGACATCTCGCCGCCCGTAGAACAAGCGGCTTGAACCAGAACAAACAGACTTCTTGAAAGCTGAGGGGAAAATGAAGCTAACGAAATTGATCAATCGCGGCCTCCTTGCAGGCCTGATGATGTCAGCGTCACCCGTCATGGCAGAGACCATGACGATCGCGCTAAAAACCGAGCCGTCGTCGCTGGATCCGCACTATCATTCACTGACGCCGAACTACCAAATGGCATTCACGGTCTTCGAACCATTGGTCAAGCAGGATGGCGACCAAGTTGCCAAACCAGGTTTGGCTGAGTCATGGCGGATGATTAGCGACCGGGAATGGGAATTCGTTCTGCGCAAGGACGTCAAATTCTCCGACGGCTCCTCGTTTACGGCCGATGACTTCCTGTTCTCCTACCAGCGCATCCCCAAGGTACCGAACAGCCCTACTCCGCTGACATTGTTCACGCGCAACATCGAGAAGGTTGAGGTAGTCGATCCACTTAAGATCCGCATCACGACCAGAAAGGCCTACCCGCTGCTGCCGGCAGATCTCGCCTACATCCCCGTGATGTCGAGCAAGGCGAGTGCCGGTGACGTGCCGGAGGGTAAGACCACGACACAGCTCAATAGCGGTGACGGACTGGTCGGGACCGGGCAATACAAGTTCGTGTCCTGGTCACGCGGAAGCGAGATTGTGTACGAGCGGAACGACACCTATTGGGGCGACAAGCCGCTGTTCGATAAGGTGGTCTACAAGCCGATCACCAACAGCGCCGCACGCGTAGCCGCGCTGATGTCGGGCGGCGTCGACATGGTCGAAGATCCGCCCACGGACGACGTTGCTGCCCTGAAGAAGAATGACCGCTTCAACATCGTCGAGAAGCCTTCGTCGCGCGTGATCTTCATAGCCCTTGACCAGCAAGGCGAGCCGTCTCCCGGCATCACGGGCACCGACGGAAAAAACCCGCTGAAGGACGTTCGTGTCCGTAAGGCGCTGTCGCTTGCTCTTGATAGGCAGGCAATCGTCGATCGGGTCATGGGCGGAGTTGGCACCCCTGCCGCAAGCCTGCTGCCTTACCCGATGTACGGCACGCCTGAGGATCTGGCGAAACCAGCTGCGGCCGATCCGGAACAGGCTCGCGCCCTGTTGACGGAAGCCGGCTATCCCAATGGCTTCCAGATGGTCCTTGGATCGCCAAGCGGGCGTTACGTCAATGACTCACAGGTTGCCCAGACAATCGCCGCCTTGTGGACCCGCATTGGAGTGAAGACGACGGTCGACGCGGTCGCTCCGCCGATCTTCTTCAAGAACCGCGACGCTTTTCAGTACAGCGCCTCGTTGGGCGGCTGGGCGTCGGCAACGGGTGAAACGTCCAGTCCGATGACGGGCTTGCTCGCAACTCGCAACGTGCCGCTTGGTCAAGGCACCGGCAACTACTCGCGCTACGCAAACTCGGCGTTCGACGAGAAGCTGCAGGAAGCGATCGCTACCACCGACGACGCCAAGCGCCGCCCGTTGGTCGAAGAACTGGGCCGTATGGCCATGAGCGATTATGCGCTTTTGCCAGTCCAGTTCGAGACATCGGTCTGGGCCATGCGCAAGGGTCTGACCTATGAAGGCCGCGCTGACCAGATGATCCTCATCGAAGGCGTCAGCAAAGTCGACTAATCGGCGACCCGATGGTTGGCCAGGCTCGCTTCGTCGGGCCTGGCCATGCTTGTTCATGAAGTGGCAGACGGCTGCTTCAGGCACCCGGCGGCGGCCCCGGCACCTTGGAAAGAACATGCTCGAATATCTTGTGAATCGGATCCTGCAAACGCTTCTTGTCGTAGCGGTGATGTCGGCGCTGGTTTTTGTCGGCATCTATATGATCGGCGATCCGATTGCCATGATGGCAAGCCCCGACGCGACCGAACTCGAGCGTGAGGCGATCCGCCAATCACTCGGTTTGGACAAGCCGCTTCTGGTGCAATATGGCGTGTTTGTTCTGCAGACGCTTCAGGGCGACTTCGGACGCAGTTTCCTAGCTGGCCAGCCTGCAATGGACCTGATCCTCGAACGCCTGCCCGCCACACTGGAAATGACGGTTCTGGCGATGTTGCTCGCCGTCATGGTCGGCGTTCCGCTCGGCATCTTCGCTGGTCTTCAGCCCAAATCGATCATCTCCAAGTTCCTGATGGCCGCATCGATCCTGGGCTTCAGCCTTCCCACCTTCTGGGTCGCGCTGATGATGATCATGATCTTTTCCATCCATTTCGGCATCCTGCCGTCTACGGGACGTGGCCAGACCGTTATGGTGCTGGGTGTTCCGTTGAGCTTTCTGACCTGGGACGGAATCCTACATCTGGTTCTGCCTGTCTGCACTTTGGCCATGGCGAAGGCTGCAATGATCATGCGGCTGACGCGCGCGACCACGGTCGAGATTCTGCCGCTCGACTACATCAAGCTCGCCCGCGCAAAGGGCCTGCGTGAACGACGCGTTCTGGGCGTCCACCTTCTCAAGAACATCCTGATCCCGGTTATCACGGTTTCGGGACTTGAGCTTGGCCAGTTGATTGCCTTCGCCGTCATCACGGAAACCATCTTCGCTTGGCCGGGCATGGGCAAGCTCCTGATCGACTCCATCATCACGCTCGATCGCCCTGTGGTGGTCGCCTATTTGATGCTGGTGATCCTGTTCCTGTCGATGCTGAACTTGGTCGTGGACATCCTGTATTCGATCATCGATCCTCGCGTTCGTCTGGAGGCCAAGTCCCGGTGACCGACATTTCGCTAAACACAGCTGAGCCGATACAGCGCGAACCAAGCATTCTGCTCGAACAGCTACGCGAATTCGCCGAAAGTCCGCTTGCCATGGTGGGTCTAGTGCTGCTCATCGTGATCATCGGGCTGGCGATCTTTGCACCATGGCTCGCACCGCAAAACCCCTACGACATCGGTTCGCTTGACATTTTCGACTCCAAGCTTCCACCTGGAAGCGAGAGCATCGCGGGCGGAACGTACTGGCTGGGCACTGACGGTCAGGCCAGAGACATGTTCTCGGCTATTCTGTATGGCCTGCGCACCAGCCTGATGGTCAGCATCGTATCGGTGCTTGCGGCGCTGATCATAGGCACAGTCATAGGCCTGATCGCCGGCTACAATGGCGGACGGCTCGACTCGCTCCTGATGCGCATCGTCGACATCCAGCTTTCCTTCCCGGCCATCCTTGTGGCGCTAATACTCTTGGCTATTTTGGGCAAAGGCGTGGACAAGGTAATTATCGCCCTCATCGTCGTGCAATGGGCATATTTCGCCCGCGCGGCGCGCGGTGCCGCCATTGTCGAGCGGAGCAAGGAGTTAATGGAGGCCGCCGAGTGTCTCGCAGTCGGGCGTGTTCGCATCCTGTTTCGTCACCTCTTGCCGAACTGCATATCCCCGTTGATCGTGCTGGCGACCATCGATCTGGCGCATGCAATCGGCCTCGAAGCAACACTTTCTTTCCTTGGCGTTGGTGTGCCGGTCACCGAGCCGTCCTTGGGTATGCTGATTTCCAACGGATTCGAATTTCTCTTATCTGGCCGCTATTGGATCTCGTTCTTTCCTGGCGTTGCGCTCGCGCTGACCTTGATCGCCATCAATCTGGTTGGCGACCGCTTACGTGATGTCCTGAATCCAAGAAACGCGCGGTAAGCTCCATGCTCGATACCTCCAATGTCCAGACGCCCGTCTTGTCGGTGCGGGGCCTGAAAACGCATTTCTTTACCCGCAAGGGCGTCGCACGCGCCGTGGACGGCATCGACCTGACCGTCAATGCTGGCGAGATCGTCGGCCTTGTGGGCGAGTCAGGATCCGGCAAGAGCATTACGGGTTTTTCCCTGATCGGCCTGGTGGCGGAACCCGGCCGCATTGTGGAAGGCGCGATTGAACTTGAAGGGCGCAATCTTCTCTCCCTCTCCCCGTCCGAAATGCGCAAACTGCGCGGCAACCGCCTGTCGATGATCTTCCAGGATCCGATGATGTCCCTGAACCCGCTTTTACGGGTCGAGACGCAATTGATCGAAACGGTGCAGGCCCACGAAAACGTCAGCGAAAAGGCCGCTCGTGCTCGCGCGCTTGATGCGCTCGTGCGGATCGGCATCCCCGCGCCCGAACAGCGCCTGCAGGCCTATCCGCATCAACTCTCCGGCGGAATGCGCCAACGCGTTGCCATCGCAATGGCGCTGATCAACCGTCCGCGGCTGGTTATCGCCGATGAGCCGACCACAGCGCTCGATGTCACGATCCAGTCTCAGATCCTGTACGAGGTGCAGAACCTTTGCCGCGAAAGTGGCACGGCGATGATCTGGATCACGCATGACCTGGGCATCGTAGCGGGCCTCGCCGACCGGATCGCAGTTATGTATGCCGGCCGGATCGTCGAAACCGGCACGACCGATCAGGTGCTCAACCGCCCCTTGAACCCCTACACGCGAGCGCTGATGCGATCCATCCCACAGCCCGGTGCGCATGGGAGCCGGCTCCCCCAGATCTCGGGCACGGCGCCG
>DCDI01000019.1:0-391 GCA_002316345.1 Phyllobacteriaceae bacterium UBA1059
CAGGGCACGGGGGGAGGCTTCCGCCAGGCGCGGGGTGCGTCTGGTGCGGGCCGCCCGCAGCAAGCGGGCGCTGGAAGCCGTTGCCGAGACCTGCCGGGCGTTTGGCTCGGAAGTGCTGGTCGTGCCCACCGACGTGACCGATGCCGCGGCCGTGAAGGTGCTTGCCGAGCGCGCGCTGGAATTTGGCGGACGGATCGATGTCTGGGTGTCGAATGTCGGTGTCGGCGCTGTCGGTGCCTTCCATGAAACGCCGATCGAAGCGCATGAACAGGTGCTGCGCTCTAACCTGATCGGTCACTTCAACGATGCCCATGCTGCCTTGCCGATCTTCCTGCGCCAGGACCGCGGCACCTTCATCAACATGATCTCCGTCGGCGGCTTTGCTTCGATC
>DCDI01000019.1:460-1071 GCA_002316345.1 Phyllobacteriaceae bacterium UBA1059
CATTGCGCGGCGAACTCGCCGGCCATCCCAACATCCATGTCTGCGATATCTATCCGACCTTCGTGGATACGCCCGCCATTTCCAACGCCGGCAACTTCACCGGCAAGGTTCTGACTGCACCGCCGCCGGTGATCGATGCGCGCCGCGTTGCCCGGGCGGTGGTCAGGGCGGCCGAACAACCACGGCCGACCACCCTCATTGGCGAAGGCGCCAGCTTGATCCGGCTGGGAAGAACCCTGTTTCCCAACTACATTTCGCGCTTCATGGGCATCTTCATGCGATCCTATCTCGAACAGGCCGATCCGATCGCAAAAGGCAGCGGCAACCTGTTCACGCCGCCGAAGGGGGTGCAGGGCATCGACGGCGGCCTCCGCTCGCCTGAACAGCGCCTGCTCGCCGGCCTGATCGCCGTTGGTGCCGTCGGTGGTTTGGCGGTTCTTGGCCTCGGCGCACTGGCTTTGCGCTCGCGCTTCAAGCCGGCGCCGAAGCGTCGCTTGCGCAGACACCGGCTGCGCTAGGTTGGAAGGACCGACTGGAAGGCCTGCATCATCGCAGGCCTTTTTCTATTACGAATGCGTGCCGTCGAGCGGCGGCAGCAGGCGGACGCCGAT
>DCDI01000019.1:1147-12597 GCA_002316345.1 Phyllobacteriaceae bacterium UBA1059
CCCGCATCTCGAAAGCCCGGACAAGCAAGTCTTCCGAGGAGCGGTGCAGCGCATGGCGATGACACTCGAAATCCTTGATCGTGCTGCGTGAAACGCCCGCCGTCACGGCAAGCTGCTCCTGCGTCCAGTTGAGCAGGCCACGAGCGGCACGACATTGCTCCGGAAATAAAGGCATTTTTATCGAAAACCCTCGCGAAACACCCTTGCCGTTTCGTACCCAAGTCAACCATAATGGGTGAGATATCGCAAGAGCCGTGATTTGTTGGAAGGGCCCGCACCGGATGGCCAGTGAAACCATGCTGATGATGCTGATCGTCCTGCCTTTCGCAGGCGCATGCTTCGCAGCCTTGTTTCCAGCCAATGCCCGCAACGCAGAAACCTGGGCCGCGGCGCTCGTCACACTCGGCACGGTTGTGTTGTCGGCCTGCCTGTTCCCGTCGGTGGCCACTGGCACGCCGGTGCGGCTCGACATCGAGTGGCTGCCAACGCTCGGACTGTCGTTCAGCCTGCGCATGGATGGCTTTGCATGGCTGTTTGCCATGCTGGTCTCGACCATCGGCTTTTTGGTGGTGATCTATTCCCGCTATTACATGTCGCCGGACGACGCGATCCCGCGCTTCTACGCCTTCTTCCTTGCCTTCATGGGCGCGATGCTCGGCATCATCCTGTCGGGCAACCTGATCCTGCTGGTGGTGTTCTGGGAGCTCACCAGCATCATTTCCTTCATGCTGATCGGCTATTGGTACCAGAAGGCCGATGCACGCGACGGCGCCCGCATGTCGCTCACCATCACCGGCATTGGCGGATTGGGCCTGCTGGCCGGCGTTCTGCTGATAGGGCACATCGTCGGCAGCTATGATCTGGATGTGGTGCTGGATTCGGGCGATCTGATCCGCTCTCATCCGCTTTATCTCACGGCGACCTGCCTGATCCTGCTCGGCGCCTTCACCAAAAGCGCGCAGTTCCCGTTCCATTTCTGGCTGCCCAACGCGATGGCGGCACCGACGCCGGTATCCGCTTTCTTGCATTCCGCAACCATGGTGAAGGCCGGCGTTTTTCTGATGGCACGGCTCTGGCCGGTGCTGGGCGGAACCTATGAATGGTTCTGGCTCACGGGTTTTGCGGGCGCCATGTCGCTGCTGCTTGGTGCCTATTTCGCGATCTTCCAGCGCGACATCAAAGGCCTGCTCGCCTATTCCACGATCAGCCATCTCGGTCTGATCACGCTGCTGCTCAGCCTCGGCAGCCCGCTCGGTGCCGTTGCTGCCATCTTCCACATGATGAACCATGCGACCTTCAAGGCGTCGCTTTTCATGGCGGCGGGCATCATCGACCATGAGAGCGGCACCCGCGACATGCAGAAGCTGGGCGGCTTGTTCAAGCTGATGCCCTATACGGCCACCCTCGCGATGGTCGCGAGTGCCGCAATGGCCGGCGTGCCGCTGTTGAACGGCTTCCTGTCGAAGGAAATGTTCTTTGCCGAAGCGATCGAAACCCATGCGGATTCGATCCTCGATACGGCCGCGCCTTATGTCGCCGTGCTGGCCAGCGCCTTCGCTGTGACCTATTCCATGCGCTTCATTCATGCCGTGTTCTTCGGTGATCGTCCTGACGATCTGCCCCGCGAGCCGCATGAACCGCCCTTCTTAATGCGCTTGCCGATCCAGTTGCTGGTACTGGCCTGTCTAGTGATCGGCATCTTCCCGGCTCTGACGGTCGGGCCATTCCTTCATGTCGCGGTTGTTTCGGTGCTTGGTGAAGAAACCCCGGCCTACAGCCTGGCTGTCTGGCACGGCCTGACCCTGCCTTTGGTGATGAGCATCATCGCGCTGTTGGGCGGCGCCTTGCTTTACGTTCTTTTGCGCCACTACCTCGCCCATTGCGAAGAAGGCCCGCCCTATTTCCGGCGTTTGAAGGGACAGCGCATCTTCGAGCGCGCGTTGGTGTTCGTATCCTGGCGCGGCGCGAAATTGGTGGAAACCACGTTCGGCACCCGCCGCTTGCAGCAGCAGTTGCGCCTGTTAATTGGCGTCGCCCTGGTGGCTGCCTTCATCCCGCGTTACAATCGCGGCTTCGATCTCGGCGTTCTGCAATGGGGCCAGACCGACATCGCGTTCGGCCTGTTGTGGATGGTCGGCATCGCTTGCGCCGTCGGTGCTGCCTATCAGGCCAAGTTCCACCGCCTTGTGGCGCTGATCCTGCTCGGCGGCGCCGGCGTCGTGACTTGCATCACCTTTGTTTGGCTGTCCGCGCCCGACCTCGCCGTCACGCAGTTGCTCGTGGAGATCGTCACGGCCGTGCTGATCCTGCTGGGCTTGCGCTGGCTGCCTAAGCGCTGGGAAGACACAGAACTCGGCCGCGCACCTCTCGGCACCAAGGTCCGTCGCGGACGCGACCTTCTGCTTGCAGCGATCGCCGGCCTCGGCATGACCTTGCTGAGCTATGCCGTGATGATGCGCCCGTCGCCCGACAGCATCAGCGAGTTCTTCCTGCTCAAGGCCTATGAGGAAGGCGGCGGGCGCAATGTCGTCAACGTCATCCTCGTGGATTTCCGCGGCTTCGATACGTTCGGCGAGATCACCGTTCTTGGCATCGTGGCGCTAACGGTGTTTGCCTTGTTCCGCCGCTTCCGCCCGGCGCCCGATACGATCGATTCGCCGGAACAGCAGCGCATCCAGGCCGCGACCGACGAAGCGCGCTCGGATCGTATCGAGGGTCAAACCGTCAGCGATTACCTGCTGGTGCCCTCCGTCATCATGCAGTGGCTGTTCCCCGTCATCATCGTTCTTGCCGCCTATCTCTTCCTGCGCGGGCATGATCTGCCGGGCGGCGGTTTTGCTGCGGGCGTGGCGATGTCGGCGGCCTTTATCCTGCAATATCTTGCGGCCGGTACGGTCTGGGTCGAAGACCGGCTGCGTATCCTGCCGGTGAACTGGATCGGCCTCGGCTTGCTGATCGCGGCTTGCGTCGGCATCGGCTCCTGGGTGTTCGGCTATCCGTTCCTGACGTCCTATTCGCAGTATGTGGACCTGCCGGTCATCGGCAAGGTTCCGGCAGCCACCGCCATCCTGTTTGATCTTGGCGTCTTCTCGCTCGTGGTCGGCGCCACCGTTTTGATGCTCATCGTCTTCGCTCACCAGTCGATCCGCCGTTTGCGTGCCGCCAAGATCAGCACGACGACGATGGAGGAAATCGTATGATCGAACTGACGCTCGCGCTCGGCATCGGCTTTCTCGTGGGATCCGGCGTGTGGCTCCTGCAGCGCCCGCGCACCTATCAGGTTATCGTCGGGCTTTCCCTGATCTCCTATGGCGTCAACCTGTTCATCTTTTCCATGAGCCGGCCCCGCAGCAATGTGCCGCCGGTGGTGTCCAGCGGTGCAATCAACCCGGCCGATTATGCCGATCCGCTGCCGCAGGCGCTGGTGCTGACGGCGATCGTGATCGGCTTCGCAACCACGGCACTGTTCCTGGTTGTGCTTCTGGTGTCGCGCGGCTTGACCGGCAGCGACCATGTCGACGGCAGGGAGCCGAACTGATGGAGTGGAAAAGCCACCTCCTGATCGTTCCAATTCTGCTGCCGATGATGACCGGCGCGCTGCTGCTTCTGTTCGATGAACGGCGGCATGCGCTGAAGGCGACGCTGAGCGTTATCGCTACCGTCAGCCTGCTCGTCGTCGCCTTCGTTCTCCTGAGTTTCGCCGACAGCGGCGAGCCGGATGCGGCCCGCACCGGCGTGTACCTGCTCGGCAACTGGTCGGCACCGTTCGGCATCGTGCTGGTGCTCGATCGCCTGTCCGCGCTGATGCTGGTGCTGACGGGAACGCTGGCGCTGGCGTCGCTGACCTTTTCGCTGGCCCGCTGGGACCGCATCGGCCCACACTACCACACGCTGTTCCAGCTGCTGCTGATGGGCCTGAACGGCGCCTTTCTGACCGGCGACTTGTTCAATCTCTTCGTGTTCTTCGAAGTGCTGCTGGCAGCGTCCTACGGCCTCGTTCTGCACGGGTCGGGCATCCAGCGCGTGCGTGCAGGCCTGCATTACATCGCCATCAACCTGGCGGCATCGCTGCTGTTTCTGATCGGCGTCAGCCTGATCTACGGCGTCACTGGCACGTTGAACATGGCCGACCTCGCTTTGCGCATTCCAGCCGTTGCAGCCGGTGATCAGCCTCTGCTGCTGGCCGGTGCTGCGGTGCTCGGCGTCGCCTTCCTCGTCAAGGCTGGCATTTACCCGCTCGGCTTCTGGCTGCCGACGGCCTACACGGCGGCCGCCGCCCCCGTGGCCGGCATCTTTGCGATCCTGTCCAAGGTCGGCATCTATATCCTGTTCCGCCTGTCGCTGCTTCTGTTCGGCGTCGATGCGGGTGCCTCGGCCGGCTTCGGTGAGCTCTGGCTGTTCGGCGCCGGCATCGCGACCATCGCCTTCGCCTCCGCCGGCGTTCTCGCATCGCAGGGCATGGCGCGGCTTGCCGGCTTTTACGTGCTCGTATCGTCGGGAACGCTGCTGTCTGCGATCGGCCTGGCGAGCGTCGAAGTCACGTCTGGCGCGCTCTATTACATGGTCAGCTCCACCATGGCGCTGAGTGCCTTCTTCCTTCTCGTCGAACTTCTCGATCGCGCCCAGGACCCCGCCGCCGACGTTCTCGCCGTGACGATGGAGGCCTATGGCGACGATCCGGAAGTCGAGGACGTCGTGGAAGATGCCGGCCTGGTTATCCCCGGTACGATCTCGATTCTCGGCCTGTGCTTCGTGGCCTGTGCCATCCTGCTTGCCGGCCTGCCGCCGCTATCGGGCTTTATCGGCAAGTTCGCGATGCTCGACGCCATTATCGGCTCCGACAAGCCAACGCTCGACGTGTCGCTGTTCGGCTGGATCTTTACCGCCGCCCTGATCGGCTCGGGCCTTGCCGCAATGATCGCCATGGTGCGCGCCGGCATCCGCACCTTCTGGGCGCCGATCGAAGGCATGGTGCCGCGCATCAAGCTCGTAGAAATCACGCCCGTTGCCGGACTTCTGCTGCTTTGCGCGGCCATGAGCGTCGGCGGTGGCCCGGTGCTTCGCTACATGGACGCCACGGCGCGCGCCATGCATGCGCCGCGCGTTTACATCGAGGAAGTCCTTTCAGCCGCCCCGATCCCGCCGCCGGTTGCCGAAGGGAGCCAGCCATGATGCGCGCGGTTCTGCCCTATCCGCTGCTCAGCCTCGGCCTCCTCGTGATGTGGCTGTTGTTGAACGGTTTGTCGGCCGGCCACCTTCTGCTCGGCACCCTGCTCGCGCTGTTTGCGGCAAAGGCGATGACGGCGCTGCAGCCGGCCAAGCCGCGCATTCGCCGTTGGAGTCCGCTGCTGCGCCTCCTTTTCATCGTGGCCGGCGACATTGTGCGCTCCAATCTCGGCGTTGCGCGCCTCGTTCTGGACCGTGGTCACCGCCATCGCACATCCGGTTTCGTGACCATCCCGATCGACCTGCAGGACCGCACGGCGCTGACCGTGCTGGCCGTGATCGTCACCAGCACGCCGGGCACAGCCTGGGTCGAATATCATTCCGCCAGCGGCGAGTTGATGATCCATGTTCTGGATCTGCGCGAAGAACAGGATTGGGTCGATCTGATCAAGAACCGCTACGAGCGGCTGCTGGCGGAGGCTTTCGAATGAGCGGGCTCATCCTTTCCTGGTCCATCACCATCGCTCAGGTTCTGCTTCTGGCCGCAATGGCGTGTGCGGCGATCCGCGTGATGCGCGGTCCGCGCGCGCAGGACCGCGTGCTGGCATTTGACGCGATGTATATCGCCTCCATGCTGTTGCTGCTGACCTTCGGCATCCGCAGCGGCACCACCATGTATTTCGAGGCGGCGCTGATCATCGCCCTGCTGGGCTTCGTGTCCACCGTGGCACTTGCCAAATTTCTGATGCGCGGCGAGGTGATCGAATGAGCCCCGCACCCGCCGACTTCCCGCTTTGGGCCGCCATCCTTGTCGCACTGTTTCTGCTGATCGGATCGGGCCTCACATTCCTGGGAGCGTCCGGACTGCTGCGCTTCAAGAGCTTCTATGAGCGCATCCATCTGCCCACGCTGGGCACGAGCTGGGGTGCCGGCGGCATTCTCGTGGCGTCCATGATCTTCTTTTCCGTGACGCAGTCGCGCCCGGTCGTGCATGAAATCCTAATAGCGCTGTTCGTCACGGTAACGACGCCGGTGTCGCTGATGCTCTTGGCCCGCGCCGCGCTTTACCGCGACCGCACGGAAGGCAATGAAAGCGTGCCGCCGATCGGCCCCGAACCGGAAGACGGTCTGCCGCAGCAGACTGAATAAACGGGTTTAAGCGCCTTCCGGCTCTTTGTTGCCTCCCAGCAGATCGCGTTCGGCCGGCACCACTTCCAGCCTCTGCGGCACCGTGCCGATGTCGATGCCCGTTTCGCGGAAGCGACTCAGCAGGTTCATCAGGATATTGCTGCGCGGCCCATAGGCGACGCGGGGCGACGCCACATGCGCGAAGCAATTGAACATGATGCGGGAATCGGTGATCGCATCCACGAAAACCGATGGCGCCGGATCTTCCAGCACCGCCGTTTCAGCCTTGAACGCATCGAGCACGATGGTGCGCACGGCGACCGGATCAGTTTCGATGNNAGCGGGCCGGCCAGCGTCTTGTTCAGCACCGTCTTGGTGATCAACTCGGAATTCGGCACGATCAGCGTGGAATGATCGGCCAGCACGATTTCCGTCGAGCGTACGCTGATGCGCTTCACGTCACCTTCATCCGTGCCGACACGGATCAGATCGCCGATCTTAATCGGCCGTTCGGCAAGAAGGATCAGGCCGGACACGAAGTTCTGCGTGATCGCCTGGAGGCCGAAACCGATACCGACGGACAAGGCGGACAAGAGCAAAGCGATGCGCTCGACGCCGATATTCAAGGAGGCCAGCGCCCAGATTACCGCCAGCGCGATGCCGACATAGCGCGCAACGAGGCTGACCGAATTGCGACCGCTGCCGTCGAGATCGGTTGCCGGCAGATAGCGGTTTTCCAGCCAGCCCATGAACAGACGCACAAGCGTCAGGCCGATTACCAGCACTATCGCGCCGCGCAGAATCGCGCCCGGCGAGATCGAGATGCCGCCGATCTGGATGCCTTGCGCGAAAGCACCGGCCTGGCTGAACAGCGTATCGAAGCCGCCGCCGCCGCCGAACGGCGTCATCAACAGCGCGAAGGCGACCGCAACGAGGATCAACCGCAACGCGCCGGACAGAAGCAGACCGAACTGGTCGATCATGCTGCCGCGTAAGCCCAGCCCGCGCGACATGGCCGTGCCGAGTGGGCTTTTGCGGGTGAAGACGCTGGTCGCGACATCGTCCACCACGGCCATCAGCAGATAGAGGGTTGCGCCCAACACGGCGGTCCAGGCAATGAACTGGCCGATAAACAGGCTGAAGCTGATATAGCCCAGCAAAAGGGCGATCGTGGAAACAGCTGCGAGAACCCACACAAGCAGAGACAAGACGCTCTGCCCCGCCCCCATCGCGACGCTGGACGCGGCTTCGCTGTCGGCTCTCGATGCCCTAAGTCGTCCCAGAATGAACAGGGCCGTGATGATCAGCAGCAGCTGAAGCACGGCCTCGAGTGTCTGTGAGACGATGGTTGCCGGCTGGCTGGCGCCCACTGCCGTGTTGAAGGCCGTCACCAGAACGTTGAACATCGAAGTCCCGGCAAGCAGCCAGGACAAGGGTGTCAGCCGCGAGGCCGTATCATCCTGCAAAGGCGCGACGCGCCAGGAGGGCTGATCGCGCATCAATATGGCGCTGCCCAGCGCCACCACGAAGCCGCAGAAGCCCGAAGCCCTGACAAAAGCATCCGCAACACTGCTCCAGCGCTCCGGCATCAGCCCGGCCCAGCGCAGACCCTGCACGAAGATGAGAGCGGCAAGGAGAGGTGCCAGCGTGCCGACGATGATGCGCCACAAGGCATTGGCCGAACGGCGGACGCGCCGCCCCGGCGCGCCTTCGATCAGAAAGCGCTGACCGAAATGGCGGAGGAATCTGCGCAGAGGGTATAAGACCACGAAGGCAACCACGGCGCCAAGCAGAGCCTGCCAGGGGAATACGCCCTGCCAGCCCGAGCGAATCTGCTCCATCCCTTGCGAGAAGAACGAGCTGATGCGGCGGGTGTCGCGCGGAAACGCTTCCGCGACATCGCTCCAGAAGGTCGGCGTCAAGGGCGATGCGACGCGCGCTGAGATGCGTTCGTTGAACTGCTCGACCTTGCTGCGGTCGATTTCCTCGACCAGCTGCTGCGCTTCAACGCCGGCCAGACGGCCCCGCTTGATGGCGGCATCGATGCTGGCCCGCTGTTGTTCGAGATTGGCGCGCTCCGCGCTGATGTCGGGCGCTTCCGTGGTTCCTTCCGGAACCGCACCGATGCCAGTCAAACGCGCATCGATCCGGGCAAGCTGTTCTTCGAGCTGTTGCGCAAGGCCGGTTGCCACCTGCTGCGCAGCCACGGCTCGTGCGCGTAAGGCACCCTGCTCGTCATTGTTGACGCGGCGGTCGAGCGCACGATCAACTGCCTGCAGCTCTCCTTCCGCCTGGGTCAGTTGCTCGATCAGCGCGGCAGCAGAGTCACCCTGCGCGAGCGCATGACCAGCAACGGAGAACAGGAGAAGGAAAGAAAGGAGCGCGGGGCGCAGCTTCGAGAAAAACAAGCGACTGTTCCAGATCCAGCATTGATGCGCGCCACGTCATAGCAACGTGACTGCGCAGGCCGCTACCAGCCAGATCAGGCAAAATCGAGGAACAAAGGCTGGAAAAGCCATTCTTTCCCGAAAGAATGGCTCGGCTTGAGTAAGAGTGGAAGCGCTATTTGCCCAAACGAGGCTGCCACAGGATCGGGGCATAGCGCAGCACGAACAATGCAAAGCCGAGGCTCCAAACCAGGCCGCCTGCCGTGATCAGTTCCGCATACAAATCCGGGATCAGCGGAGCCGCCACGCGCAGCAAGGCGCCGACGCAGATCGCCGCGTAGATCAGCGTGATCACGAGGTCGCTGGCGATCACACGTCCGGTGTGGCCGAGGCTGGCGCGGGTCATCACAGCCAGCGTCATCGTTCCAACCGCACCAGCGGTCAGCGTATGCAGCGCGGCGTCGGGCGCGATGACCTCCGGCCAGAAAATGGCGGCGCCCAGCATGCCAACGCCTGCGGCAAGCCAGAGATAACCGACATGCAGAACAAGCACGATCGGCTCCTTCCATGTCGCCCATCCTCCCCAGCGCAAAAGGCGCGCGGCCAGGAGCAGGCCGCCAAGGATCAGCAATCCGCCGGTAACGGCTGCTTCCGGCGCAGCGATCCAGCCGAGCATGGACAGCACGGTTGCAGCAAGGGCCACCTTGTCCAGCGTTCCGAACGGTGCTGGAAGGCTGGTCGAACCCTGCTTCACCAGCCAGTTGCGGGTAAAGCTCGGAATGATCCGCCCGCCGATCAGCGCCAGCAGAATGGCGGTGACGCCGAGAGCCAGGCGCTCGGCAATGCCCTGGCTGAGAAAGCCCGGCGCGTCCGTCTGGCTGGTCTGCGCCATCGCATCATGCTGGTGTCCGCCAGCGGGCGCTGCATCATGTTGATGGCCAACCGTCGCAGCCGTCTCGTGCTGAGCCACCGGTGCGGCATTCGCCCAGGCTTCGTGATGATGCAGGCAGTTGGCCAGCGCGAAGAAGGTGAGAAGCGCGGCGATCGGCATGTTGCGGATGTTCTTGCCCGCAATTACCTCACGCCAGATTGCCACTGCGAGTACGACCGGAAAGGCCATGTCGAGCACGAGCGCTGCCCATGGATTGGCAACAAAGGCCGAGGATAGCCGGCCGATCACCCAAAGCGCCACCAGCACCGCAAGCCGCGTCCCGCTCAGCGGCAACCGCCCGGTCCAGTTTGGCACGGCCGTCAGAATGAAGCCGGCGATCACCGCGGACAGAAAGCCGAAGATCATTTCGTGGGCGTGCCAGTCGTGACCCGAAAACGGCCCGGGAAGTTGGGTGCCGGTTTGATGCGCCCACACCCAGAACGGCACGACGAGCATGGCGTAGACCGCACCGAGGAAAAAGAAGGGCCGGAAGCCGTAGCTCAGGATTGCCGGGGCCTTAAGGTCGCGGCCGCGCCCGTCGATTGAGGTATCGCCGGCTTTGCGCTTTGTCCGAGGCACGGATTGATCGGCACGCGTGATGTTGCGCAGGCTGGTGGGATCGGACACGTCGGACAGCTTCATGCGGGCACCCTGGACTTTCATCCCGCCATCTACCGACAAAGGATGCCGGCAGCGTTCGGAACGACGCGTTGCCTGCTTTTTATGTCGAAGACGGTCACGCCTCTTTGTGCTGCAGCAAGGTTGCAAACAGGAATGCCGCTGGATTGCCGGCGTTGGGCAGGCTAATGGCTAGGTATGTCGCGCCTTGACCCGTCCTTGATCCGCCACCTCGCCATCTTCCAGTCGCTGGACGACGACGCTTTGCGTGCGATTTTGGCGGAAGCGTCGCCACGCCGTCTGCCCAAGGGCACGGCGATGTTCGAACATGGCGCGGAAGCGCACGAGTTCTTTCTCGTTCTCGACGGCCGCTTGAAGGTCGTGAAGATCACGCCCGACGGCGAGCAGGTGCTGATCCGCTTCGTCATCCCCGGCGAGGTCTGCGGCATGGCGGTTGCGATCGGCAAGACGACCTATCCCGCTACGGCTCTAGCGGCAACGGAAAGCCTGGCCTTAGCCTGGCCATCGGCGCAATGGCCCAAACTGTGCGAGAAAGCACCAGCACTTGCTGCCAACGCTATGCAGGCCTTTGGTCAGCGGCTTCAGGAAGCGCATTCGCGGATTGCCGAATTGTCCACCGAGGAAGTGCAGCGCCGCGTCGCACACGCTTTGCTGCGCCTTGCTGGCCAGGCCGGCACAAAGGTCGAGAACGGCGTCTTGATCGACTTTCCCGTCACCCGCCAGGATCTGGCCGAGATGACCGGCACCACGCTGCATACGGTCAGCCGCATCATGAGCGTGTGGGAAGCGAGCGGCTTGATCGAAGGCGGGCGCCAGCGCTTGCTGCTTTGCGATCCTCACAAGCTGCTGGTTGCAGCCGAAGGCAGAGCCTCGGGCGACTGAGGCTGCATTGCTTGACGTGACCGGCGCCAATCGCCGTCAACGGCGTGGCACAGATCGTCCATGAAGACCTGCAAGTCGACGGCATGCGCCTGACAGGCTTCGTCTACTGTATGATGGCGCCCCACCACGCAGCCGAAGCACCGCAGATGATGCGCGATGAAGACGCTGATCGTGCAGGGCCACTGGCGCATCACCTGATCCACCGAGTGCCATGTCTCCGGTTTCATGATCTCGCCCACGTCACAGGTCTCGCATTCTAGTTCGCAGCTGTAAGGCGGATCGGCGTTCGGCACATTGATCGAGCGCAAACTAAAAGC
>DCDI01000019.1:12605-12769 GCA_002316345.1 Phyllobacteriaceae bacterium UBA1059
CCCCGCCGAAGCCGAGAGCAGGACAAGAAAACGCTCTTCGGCAAGCAAGAAAAAGCAGGAAGGAACTTCGATGAAGACGCTGATCCTCATGACCGCCGCAGCGGCTTTTGGCTTCGTTGGAACGGCCTTTGCCGCCGACCACCAGGTTCAGATGCTGAACAAGG
>DCDI01000225.1:0-304 GCA_002316345.1 Phyllobacteriaceae bacterium UBA1059
GTTCCATCATCCGCGTCGACAATCCGTCGAAGATGCCGGAAACCTCGAAGATCAACGAAGTGCGCGAGCCGATCGTCGACGTCAACCTTTACATGCCGCAGGAATATGTCGGTGCGGTGATGACACTGTGTAACGGCAAGCGCGGCATCCAGATGGACATGGCGTACCATGGCCGCCAGGTGAAGCTGCACTACGAAATCCCGATGGCGGAAATCGTGCTCGACTTCTTCGACCGCCTGAAGTCGACCTCGCGCGGCTATGCCTCGATGGACTACGAGTTCAAGGAAAACCGCGCCGCCGACGT
>DCDI01000225.1:353-1738 GCA_002316345.1 Phyllobacteriaceae bacterium UBA1059
GGACGCCAGGTGGCGGCCAAGATGCGCGAACTGATCCCGCGCCAGATGTTCGACGTGGCGATCCAGGCGGCCATCGGCGCCACCATCATCTCGCGCGAAAACGTGAAAGCGCTGCGCAAGAACGTGCTGGCCAAGTGCTACGGCGGTGACGTCAGCCGCAAGAAGAAACTGCTCGAGAAACAGAAAGCCGGTAAGAAACGCATGAAACAGGTGGGCTCGGTGGAAATTCCACAAGAAGCATTCCTGGCTATCCTTCAAGTGGAAGATAAATGAACCTGCAACCGATCCTGGGGAATTTCGCGCTCATCCTGTTCGTGCTCATGGTGGTCACAGGCATCATCTGGTGCCTGGACGTCTTTGTATTGGCTAAGGGGCGCCGCGCCGCGGCCGACGCTGCCCTGGCCGAGTACGACGAACGCAATGCCAAGCTGACGCGCGAGGGCATCAAGGTCGACACGAACGGCAACCGCGCGGCCATCGAGGCGGCGCACCTGCGCCAGCCAACCTGGGTCGAGTATTCGGGCAGCTTCTTCCCGGTGATCGCGCTGGTCTTCATCCTGCGCTCCTTCTTGTGGGAACCGTTCAAGATCCCGTCGAGCTCGATGGTGCCGACCCTGCTGGTGGGCGACCTGATCCTCGTGAACAAGTACACCTACGGTATCCGCCTGCCGATCATCAACAAGAAGATCATCCAGTTGAACGATCCGCAACGCGGCGACGTCATGGTGTTCAAGTATCCGAAGGACATGAGCCAGGACTACATCAAGCGCGTCATTGGTGTGCCGGGCGACAAGATCACCTATGAAAACAAGCGCCTGACGGTGAACGGCAAGGCGGTGGACTACACCCCGCTCGACGATTACCTCGACGAAGAACGGCCGGTGTACCACAAGCAGTTCGTGGAAAAGCTGCCGGGCAGCGAGCACCGCATCCTGAACGACGAGCCGGCGCGCTCGTTCAACCTGGACGGCGTGGAGAACTTCCCGAACCGCGAAGCCTGCGACTATTCGTACGACAAATTTACCTGTATCGTACCGGAAGGCAACTACTTCATGATGGGCGACAACCGCGACAACAGCGCGGACAGCCGTTACTGGGGTTTTGTGCCGGACAAAAATATCGTCGGCAAGGCTTTCCTGGTGTGGATGAACTTCGGTGATCCGAAGCGCATCGGCGGCATCCAGTAAGGCCGGTTCGCAAAGGAGGCAGGATGGAACACCGCAACACTCATCTCGGCAAGCAAGAGGGCGTCTCGCTCACCAGCGTGATCCTGGTGCTGATCGTCGTCGGCCTGGTGGCCGTGGTCGGCATCAAGGTGTTCCCGTCCTGGCTGGAATACCGCTCGATCAAGGACGGCATGGTTCGCGTGAAGGCGGAGGGGAACC
>DCDI01000225.1:1746-2239 GCA_002316345.1 Phyllobacteriaceae bacterium UBA1059
CCCGAGATGCAGCGCGCCTTCGACAAGTTTGCGGACATCAACAACGTCGAGTCCGTGAAGGGACGCGACCTCATCATCAGCAAGGGCGGCGGCGAGCCTGAAATCAGTTTCGCCTACCAGATCCGCATTGCCTTGACCGAGAAGGCCAGCCTGGTCATCGACTACGAGGGCACGACCGACCCGAGCGGCGTCGTGGCTGCCAGCGCCGACTGATTGCCGGCCGCATTTGCCCGTATCATTTGGCAGCATCGGGCAGGCGCTTTTGTCGCCTGCCGTCAACGCAAAGCCCGGCATGCGCGCCGGAAGCCGAAATGCCGGTATCCTCGGTGTTTCGGCTGCGGCATTTCTGGAACCGGCCTGTACTACGAAAAATAAACAATGAATCTACAGTTATTGCAAACCCGCTTGGGCTACACGTTTCGGGACAGCGGCCTGTTGCAACAGGCACTGACCCACCGTAGCCACAGCAGCTTGCATAACGAACGCCTGGAAC
>DCDI01000225.1:2362-2630 GCA_002316345.1 Phyllobacteriaceae bacterium UBA1059
GCGACCTGTCGCGCCTGCGCGCCAACCTCGTCAAGCAGCAGTCGCTCTACGAAATCGCCCAGAAGCTGGAACTCTCGCAGTTTTTGCGACTAGGGGAGGGCGAGCTGAAGTCGGGCGGTTTCCGCCGCCCGTCGATCCTGGCCGATACGCTCGAGGCTTTGCTCGGCGCGATCTTCCTCGACGCCGGCTTCGAGGCCGCACGCGGCGTGATCCGCGCCTTTTATATTCCCCTGCTCGACACGGTCGACCCGCGCACCCTGGGCAAGGA
>DCDI01000077.1:0-4279 GCA_002316345.1 Phyllobacteriaceae bacterium UBA1059
TATGCTGCCTATACCCCGCCGAAAACGGGCAAGAAGTCGAAGCCAAAGGCCCAGCTTTGATCCCGCACAGTTCCGAACGCAAAACCGCACCACACTTTTGCTGGAACTGCTTCAAGGCGGGTGACAAGCCCGTTGTTTCAGTGTATTGGCGCGCCACCATGCGGACTCTGTCCTCATGCCCGTCAACGATCGACGGTGAAATCGCCCCTGTCGACCTGTTCAAGAACAGGGTGACATAGCCGGACGGTCTTTGAACTGGACGGTGAGTGCAGGGCGCTCTGGCAGTCGGAAGAACAAGAAGAGGTATGACCCGATGGATATCATCCGTCAGCTCGAGGCCGAACAGGCCCAGAAGATCGAAGCCAAGCGCACGCTGCCAGAATTCCAGCCGGGCGACACCGTCCGCGTTCTGGTCCGCGTGACTGAAGGTACGCGTACCCGCGTCCAGGCCTATGAAGGCGTTTGCATCGCCCGCTCCGGCTCCGGCTTCCAGGAAAACTTCACCGTCCGCAAGATCTCCTATGGCGAAGGCGTGGAACGCGTGTTCCCGGTTTACTCGCCGATGGTTGAAGGCGTGGAAGTCGTGCGTCGCGGTAAGGTCCGTCGCGCCAAGCTCTATTACCTGCGCGATCGTCGCGGCAAGTCGGCTCGTATCGTCGAGAACACCAGCGTTCGCGCCCGCAAGCTGAATGACGCAACCCGCGAAGCAGCCAATGCCGAGCGCGCCCGCGTTGAAGCCGAGAAGGTTGCTGCCGCCGAGAAGCTGGCTGCCGAGAAGGCCGCTGCTGCTGAGGCTGCTGCCGCTTCCGCCGAATAAGAAGACGGGCTGCATGGGCAGCCTCGGCTTCTAGCCAGACAGATCAAATGGCCGTATCGCTTCCCCGCGATGCGGCCATTTTCTTTTTGGTGACGAGGATACAAAGCATGACCACGATCAGGCCGGCCACGGAAGCGGATCTTCCTGCCATCACCGCGATCTACGACGATGCAGTGGTGAACGGCACGGCGACCTATGAATTGGAGCCGGCGCCGGATCAGGCGGAAATGCTGTCGCGCTTCCGCGCCATCACATCAGCCGAATACCCCTACCTTGTGGCCGAGGAAGACGGCGTGGTGCTCGGCTATGCCTATGCCGGCCCGTTCCGCGCCCGCGCCGCCTACCGCTTCATCGTGGAAAACTCGGTTTATCTCGCCCCGCACGCGCAGGGCCGTGGGCTCGGGCGCTTGCTGATGCAGGCGCTGATCGACGATTGCACGCAGCGCGGTTTCCGGCAGGTGGTGGCAGTGATCGGCGACGCGACGCCTGCAAGCGCTTCGGTAAAGTTGCATACCGCGATGGGCTTCACCCTATGCGGAACCATGACCGGCTCCGGCTACAAGCATGAGCGCTGGCTGGACACTTTAATCATGCAGCTGCCGCTCAACGGCGGCAACACGCTGCCTCCGGACCCGCAATCCGTGCCCGAGCGGCGCTATCGCGAGGGTGCTTAGGCTTCCGCCAGCTTCAGCGTGCGGTCGAAGGCTTTCAGCGCCGTCGCCAGTTCGTGGCCGCGCTTCAAAACGACACCGCCGGCTGCGACAACCGAGTAAGCACCCTGCTTGCGGGCGAGCGCCGGTGTCTTCTCGATGCGGAACAGCGGCACTTCGCTGGCGCGGCGGAACACGGAAAACACCGCCTGATCCTTCATGTGGTCGATCGCGTAATCGCGCCACTCGTTGGCCGCCACCATGCGGCTGTAGATGCGTAGGATCTGATCGAGCTCCTGCCGGTTGAAGGTGACGGGAATGTTGAGCCGCGCATTGCGCGCTTCGGCGAGCGGGATCAGCGTTGCCGACTGCCCCTTGTCCTCAGGACCAAAATCCATCTGCCATGCCTCATCTGCTTTGCCGTCTTCGGGAAGTTGGGCCTGTTGGCCCCGCTTTGCAAGGAAGGCGATAGCTTTATGCGATCACGCAGATTTCGGCCGTGTAACAATTGGTGAAGAGCGAACACAATCTTGCCAAACCTTCAACCCGGTCGAGCCACGAAGCGAAGCGAACATTTCCGTGTTGCCTGAGACGGTTCGATCCGGTCGCATCCGTACCCCAAGCCCCCCGCCCACGGGCGTGGCTGGGTCGAACCAATCCTCCCAAGCATGTTCGCTCCTGTTGAGCGTTGGCCTGTCGAGTATTGAATCTGGCAAGCGTACCACAAGCCGGTGCCGCGTTCTTGGCGCCGGCTTTTTCGTACCCGCTACTCAGTTCGCTACTTCTTGTTCGCCACAGCAGGCGCTTCGAGTTCCAGCGAGGCCGCGCCCAGGATCGCACCCGGGCTGCCATTCTCATCCACCGACTGAACCAGCACCGCACATCCGCCAGTGCCCTTCTTGGCGATCTCGCTCAAGGGGATTTCGAACCGTGCCGGCTGGCCATGCCACATGCCGGTGGTCTGCATGTCCCGCACAGCATTCCAGTAGGTGACGGTATGGCCGGCATTCTCGCCGCGCTCGATCGTGACGGGGCTTGCGGCATCATAGGACACGAGCAGGACATGGGCGTTCTGCTTCGGCCCGTCCTGGCCCGGCACGTCGATCACCAGCACGTCGCCATCCTTCCGAACCGTAACGGCAACCGGCAGGCTCGGCGTTTCGGCGAGCTTCTCGTCCACGGCCGACTGGTCGGCGCCGTTGACATGGGCGCGGCCGTTGATGACGGCTTGCGGCGTATAAAAGGCGCGGCCCTTCATCGCCTTCATGTAATCGCGCTGGCGATCGGTGTTTTCGGGCGTAGCCAGCGTGTCGCGCCAGCCGCGATAATCCCAGTAATCGACATGATAGGCCAGCGCCACGATGTCCTTGTGGCCGATCATCTCGCCAAGCATCTTGTCGGCCTTCGGGCAGGAATTGCAGCCCTGGCTCGTGAACAGTTCCACCACGCCCCGCACTTTTGCCTGTTCAGCCGGCGCCTGACTGGTGGCGACGAGCAGGGTTGCGATGGCTAGGAGGGGGGTGAAGTTCACGATGATCCAGACAGGTTCTTTGCAGCCGAAACTGCTCAATGACGCCAAGGATGAGCGTCAAATGTTAGGCGGCGATCGCTTGAAGGGGGAAGTCACGTTGCGGTGACAAAGCTCATGCCGGGGTCACGAGGCCGTGCGCCCGGCGTGAGAAAAGCGGCCGTTCCAACGAGACGGCCGCTTTGTTTTGCTTTAGGCCGCCAGGTCGCGCAGCACCGTCTGCAGGATGCCACCATTGTTCATGTAGGTGACTTCATCCAGCGTATCGATGCGGCAGATCAGCGGCACTTCCTTCACTGAGCCGTCGGCATAGGTGATGACCGCCGTGCGCTTTTCGCGCGGCTGCACATTGCCGAGACCTTCGATGGTGACGGTCTCGTCACCCTTGAGGCCCAGCGACGCCCAGGTCGTGCCTTCCTCGAACACGAAGGGCACGACGCCCATGCCCACCAGGTTCGAGCGATGGATGCGCTCGAAAGACTGCGCGATCACGGCCTTGACGCCGAGCAGGTTGGTGCCCTTTGCCGCCCAGTCGCGCGACGAGCCGTTGCCGTATTCCACGCCGGCGAAGATCACCAGCGGGGTGTGTTCGGCCTTGTACTGCATGGCGGCATCATAGATCGGCATCTCTTCTTTCGAAGGATAATGGATCGTGTAGCCGCCTTCGCGACCGTTCGGACCCATCATGTGGTTGCGGATGCGGATGTTGGCGAAGGTGCCGCGCATCATCACTTCATGGTTGCCGCGACGCGTGCCGTATTGGTTGAAGTCGGCCGCCCCCACGCCATGCTCCATGAGATAGGCACCGGCGGGCGAGGCCGCCTTGATCGAACCGGCCGGCGAAATGTGGTCGGTGGTGATCTTGTCGCCGAACAAGCCGAGAATGCGCGCACCCTTGATGTCGGCGATGCCTGAGCCGGAAGCACCCATGCCCACGAAGTAAGGCGGGTTCTGCACATAGGTCGACTGGTCGTCCCAGGCATAGGTCTGCCCGGCCGGAACCTGCACCGCCTGCCAGTTCTCGTCGCCCTTGAACACGTCGGCATACTTGCTCTCATAGAGCTCGCGCGTGACGTAACGCTGGATGAAGTCCTGCACCTCATG
Source organism: Phyllobacteriaceae bacterium UBA1059 (assembly GCA_002316345.1). Lineage (GTDB taxonomy): Bacteria > Pseudomonadota > Alphaproteobacteria > Rhizobiales > Rhizobiaceae > Tianweitania. Next base: position 4,100 of record DCDI01000077.1, read on the forward strand.
CGAGGACGGCCAGATGTCGCGGAGGTAAACCGGCTGCCCGTCCGAACCCGTGCCGAGCGGCTCCGTGGTCAGGTCCTTCTGCACCGAACCGGCCAGCGCATAAGCGACGACCAGCGGCGGGGAGGCGAGGTAGTTCGCCTGCACGTCGGGCGAGATGCGGCCTTCGAAGTTGCGGTTGCC
>DCDI01000077.1:4312-4935 GCA_002316345.1 Phyllobacteriaceae bacterium UBA1059
GCCGATGCAGGTGGTGCAGCCGAAGCCCACCAGGTTGAAGCCGATCGCGTCGAGGTCCTTCTGAAGGCCGGCTTTTTCTAGGTACTCGGCAACGACCTGGGAGCCGGGCGCGAGCGAGGTCTTCACCCAGGGCTTGGAGGTCAGGCCCTTGGCAACGGCGTTGCGGGCCAGCAAACCGGCCGCAATCAGCACGCTTGGATTCGACGTGTTGGTGCAGGACGTGATGGCGGCAATCGCCACGTCGCCATGGCCGAGATCGAAGTCGGTGCCTTCAACCGGATAACGGTTGGAAAGCTGGTCCGGCTTCTTGTAGTCGGTCTCGAGCGCGGTGGCGAAGCCGGACGCGATGTCTTGCAGCGCGATACGGCCCTCGGGGCGCTTCGGGCCAGCCATCGACGGCACGACGTCGCCGAGGTCGAGTTCCAGCGTGTCGGTGAAAACGAGGTCGGAACCGTCGCCTTCGCGCCACATGCCTTGCGCCTTGGAATAGGCTTCCACCAGCGCAATGCGATCCTTGGCGCGGCCGGACATGTTGAGATAATTCAGCGTCTCGCCGTCAACGGGGAAGAAGCCGCAGGTCGCGCCGTATTCCGGACCCATATTGCCGATGGTGGCGCGGTCGG
>DCDI01000077.1:4997-7531 GCA_002316345.1 Phyllobacteriaceae bacterium UBA1059
TGGCAGATGCCGGTGCCGGGCGGCACGACGCGGAAGTTCTGGAACGCCTGCTGGCCCCACTTCAGGAAGCGGTAGCGCTCGCCGTTGCGCTCATATTCGAGCTCGACATTGCGGGCAAAGGCGGAAGGCGAACCGAATTCGTCGACGATGACGGAATGGTCGATCACGAGATCGACGGGTACCAGCGGGTTGATCTTTTCGGGGTCGCCGCCGAGGGCTGCCAAACCGTCGCGCATTGCGGCGAGATCGACCACGGCCGGAACGCCGGTGAAGTCCTGCATAAGGACGCGGGCAGGGCGGTAAGCGATTTCACTTTCGACCTTGCCCTTGTTGGTCAGCCATTCGGCGACCGTCAGGATGTGCTCCTTGGTGACCGTCTGGCCATCTTCAAAGCGCAGCAGGTTTTCCAACAGCACCTTCATGGAAAAAGGCAGCTTGGAAACGCCCGCGAGACCGTTCTTTTCGGCCTCGATCAGGCTGAAATAAACATAATCCTTGCCACCCACGGTCAGGGTGCGGCGACAGTTGAAACTATCTGATGATGTCGACACGTCGGTCCTCAACTTCTTTATGCCGATGAGGAGCGGACGCCTGCTGCGCGGATCAAGATGATCGCGCCATAGGTGCGGGTGCGATCATTTCCGCTGTCCGTTCCTCGCGTCCCGGCCGGTCAAAGACGGCTCGCGCGCTGGGTTCGGCGCAAATTTTGCAGATCCCACACCGACCGCTGGCGTGGTTGCCCGGGATATAGAGAATTTCGTAGAAGAGTTCTAGACTGATTTCGTGATGCGAACGTGATCGTTCGCAGGATAGTGCAGGAAAGAGCATGCGGATCACCGCGAGGGATCTTGGCGCGGATCGCGGCGGCGAGCGCATCTTCTCCGATATTTCATTCGAGGTGGGCGAAGGCGGCTGTTTGCTGGTGACGGGCCCGAACGGCTCCGGCAAGTCGACGCTGCTGCGCGCGATCGGCGGTTTGCTGCCGCTGACGGAGGGTACAATCGCGCTCGATCCGACCAGCGAGACATGGTCGAGCGTTCCCGCCGCCTGCCATTATCTCGGCCATCACAACGGCTTGAAGCAGACGCTGAGCGTGGAAGAAAACCTCAATTTCTGGCGCGATTTTTCCGGCGAACCGCGCCAGACCGTGGAAGAAGCGCTGGACAATGTCGGCCTGTACGGCCTCGGCCATCTGCCTTTCGCGGTGCTTTCAACCGGCCAGCGCCGACGCGCGGCGATCGCACGGCTGCTGGTGACCTGGCGGCCAATCTGGCTGCTGGACGAACCCACCGCCGGCCTCGACGCCCGCTCCGAAAAGCGCTTCGCCGGTTTGATGGAAGCGCATAGAGCGGCAGGCGGCATCATTATCGCCGCGACGCACTGGCCGTTGGGGCTGATGGATGTGCAGGATTTGGTGATGGGTGAGTTTCAGGGAGGCGTTGCGGCGTGAGGCACGCCTACCCCTCATCCGACTTCGCTTCGCGAAGCCACCTTCTCCCACAAGGGGCGAAGGAAGAGCTTGCACCAGCATTCGCGTTTTTATCTGCGAGGTCCGTGTGTCGCAGTCCGAATTGCCACAGTTCGAATCGGCGGAGCATCTTCTATGCCACCGAAACGTTTCCGGCAGGCAGAACGGTTCTCAAGATGAGCGAGCACAATGCGGCAGTCCCTCCCTTCGCCCCTTGTGGGAGAAGGTGGCCGCGCGAAGCGCGGTCGGATGAGGGGTGTGCCTCGCCGCAGCGTTACGAGGGTTATGCCACGCTTCAACCGGATGAGGCGTTTGCCACCCTCAAGCTCTCCCAATGCTAGACCTCTACCTCCGCGACCTCAAACTCGGCATCCGCGCCGGCGGTGGCGCGCTGATCGGCATCCTGTTCTTTCTGGCCGTCGTCACCACCATCCCCTTTGCCGTCGGTCCCGACCTCAACCTCCTGTCGCGCCTCGGCCCCGCCATGCTGTGGATCGGCGCGCTGCTCGCTTCGCTGCTCGGTCTCGACCGGCTGTTCCAAGCCGATCGTGAAGACGGCTCGCTCGACCTTCTGCTGCTGGCCTCCGATCGCCACATGCTGNNAATGAGCGTTCTGGTGAAATGCCTGGCGCACTGGACCGCGAGCGTGTTGCCGCTGGTGATCGCGGCACCTTTGCTCGGCGTTCTCCTCAACATGGAGCCGGTGGCGCTGGGTGCGGCAACGTTGACCCTGCTGATCGGCACGCCCGCCATCACCTTCATCGGCGCAACGGGTGCAGCCGTCGCCGTCACCTTGCCGCGCGGCGGCTTGCTGGTGTCGGTGCTGATCCTGCCGCTTGCCATTCCGGTGCTGATCTTCGGCGTTTCGGCGAGCTATGCGTCGGTCACCGATCCCGCGCCCTTTTTGCCGCCCTTCCTGATCCTGTGCGCGCTGACGCTGGTTTTCGCCGTGGTCGGTCCGGTTTCCGCAGCCGCGGCACTTCGCGCGGCGCAGGACTAGGATCGGTCATGCTATCCAAGATCATGCAACGAGCCGGTTCCCGCAACTTCAGCGCCGATACGCAGT
>DCDI01000077.1:7545-11170 GCA_002316345.1 Phyllobacteriaceae bacterium UBA1059
CCTCTTCCACCGGTACGCCCAATTCTCCCGCAGGCGTCGGCTGGTTCAGCGCGCTCGCCAATCCGACGCGCTTTCTAGCGCTGTCGGGACGCATCGTTCCGGTGCTTGCGGTGTTGTCGGTGCTGGTTTTGGTGGTCGGCCTTTATCTCAGCTTCGCCGCGCCCGAAGACTACCAGCAGGGCTCCACGGTGCAGATCATGTATATCCACGTGCCGTTCGCCTGGTTGTCGATGATGTGCTGGGGCGTGATGTCGCTGGCAGCGCTCGGCACGCTGGTCTGGCGCCATCCGCTGGCCGACGTATCGCTGAAGGCCGCCGCGCCGATCGGCCTCGTTTTCACCGGCCTCGCGCTCGCCACCGGCTCGATCTGGGGCAAGCCGATGTGGGGCACATGGTGGGTGTGGGATGCACGCCTGACTTCGGTCTTCGTGCTGTTCCTGATGTATCTCGGCATCATCGCCCTGACCCGCGCGATCGACGACGCCAGCCGCGCCGCCAAGGCTGCCGCCATCATCACACTGGTGGGCGCCATCAACCTGCCGATTATCAAGTTTTCCGTGGACTGGTGGAACACGCTGCATCAGCCGGCCGCCGTGTTCCGGCTGGATGGGCCGACCATCGATCCATCCATGCTGTGGCCGCTGCTGATCATGGCTGTCGGCTTTACGCTTCTGTTTTTCACGCTGCATCTGACGGCGATCCGCACCGAAATCTGGCGCCGCCGCGTTCAGGCCATGCAGCGCATAGCCGCGCGTCGCGCTGAAGGGCGCACAGGGGGAAACATCGAAGGGCGCACTCGATGACCCACGCGATGTATGTTGCCGCCGCTTACGGGATTACGGCGATAGCGCTAGCAGGTCTGCTCCTTTGGATCCTGATCGACGGGCGCAACCGCAAACGCGAACTGGCACGGCTGGAAGCCGAAGGTGTGCGGCGTCGCTCTTCGGGAGCAGCCCGGTCATGACCACGCCGCTCGAAGACGGCCGCAACCCGGCACCGGCGCGTCGGCGCCGCACCGGCCTTTATCTCTTGCCGTTTCTGTTGTTCGTGATTTTGGCGGGCTTTTTTCTGGCGCAGCTGATGTCGGGCCGTGACGGGTCCGTTGTGCCCTCGGCTCTGCTCGATGCGCCGGCACCGGAAACCGATCTGCCAGCGCTCGCCGGCATGAATGTGCCGGGCCTTCGCTCCGCCGATTTTGCCGGCAAGGTGACGCTGGTCAACGTCTTCGCATCCTGGTGCGCGCCGTGCCGCGAAGAGCATCCGACCTTGATCCAACTGGCAAAGGACAAGCGCTTTTCGTTGGTCGGGCTGAACTACAAGGACAAGGAAGACAATGCCCGCGGTTTCCTGGGCGAACTCGGCAATCCCTATGCCGCGATCGGCGTGGATGCGTCGGGTCGCAAGGGCATCGACTGGGGTGTCTATGGTGTGCCGGAAACCTTCGTGATCGGCCGCGACGGCCGTATCGCCTACAAGTTCGTCGGGCCGCTGACGCCGGAAGGCGTATCGAAGAAGCTGATGCCAGCGATCGAAGCTGCGATGACAAAGACGCCGACCCAGTAAGGATGTCGGCAGGGCATCGCGCCCGTTACATTTTAGTCTCTAGTCATGAGGAAGGCCGCAGCGTGTGAACCGCGTGCGGCCTTAAACCTTTGAATCACCCGTCATGATGCCTGGGGTCAGCCGTAGATTTCACGGCGCAGGTCACGCAGCATCTGCGTGCGATCGACATTGAGGTCGAGGATTTCGCGCGGGCTGAGACCCTGGATTTCGGCAGCGAGGCGATTGAAACGAGCGCGCTTTTCGAGGCGACGCTGGACGTTGATCATGAGGCCGTTGAGCAGCATTGGAGCACCTTTTGTCCGACCGATGCGCCGGTCGTTGCGCTCCTCCCTGAAAACAAGGATGCCCTGCTTCTCCGCTATGCGAAACGATTTATGTTGCAATGCACCATTGCATTTGATGCATACCGGTTAAGCGGCCTTAAGAAGTGTGTTTTTCTTGTGCAGGTTGTTTGATCTCATGGCGAAGGATCAGCGGCATCTGCGCGATCGTGAAGAGCGTGGTGATGGGGATCGTGCCCCAGACCTTGAAGAACAGCCAGGTGTTCTCGGCGAAGTTGCGCCACACAACTTCGTTCAGCACGGCGAGAAACAGAAAGAACACGCCCCAGCGCAGCGTCAGCTTGCGCCAGCCTTCGGCATCGAGCTCGAAGGCGGAATCGAACACGTAAGCCAGCAGCGATCGGCGAAACGCCAGGCCTACCAACAACACGGTTCCGAACAGCGCGTTGATGATCGTGGGCTTCATGAAGGCGAAAGTCTTGTCTTGCAGGTAGAGCGCCAAAGCGCCGAACACGAACACCACGACCGTCGATACCAGCGGCATGATCGGCAGGCTGCGCGTCAGCAGCCAGGACACGGCGAGCGACAAAGCGGTTGCGACCATGAAGAAGGCGGTGGCGATCAGGATCGGCTCGCCGATCGAGGCCAGGATCGGAAACTTCGCTGCCAGCCATTCGCCGCGAAGAGTGACAAAGAAGAAGACCAGTCCCGGTCCCAGCTCCAGCGCAAATTTCAGAGCGGGGTTGATCGCCTTCTTCCGGGGATCGCCCGGAGCGCGTTCAAGGATGCGGCTTGTCATGGGATGATGCCTTTGACGGGAAATCTGTCCGGCAAAACCGGAAATTTTGGCGCTGAATGCGGAACTTTTCGGCTGTTTTTCGGAGAAAACCGGCGAAATTTCAGGTTAAACCGGCAATGGTTGCCGCAAAATCACGGGCAGAAAACGGCTCGAGATCCTCAACCTGCTCGCCCACGCCGATGAAATAAACCGGCAGCTTGTGCTTGGCGGCAATCGCCACAAGGATGCCGCCCCGCGCCGTTCCATCGAGCTTGGTCAGCACCAGACCGTTGACTCCCGCCACGCTGCGGAAGATCTCGACCTGGTTCATCGCGTTCTGCCCGGTGGTCGCATCGACCGTCTGCAGGATCGTATGCGGCGCTTCCGGATCCAGCTTCTTCAGCACGCGCACGATCTTGTCGAGCTCGTCCATCAGCTCGGCCTTGTTCTGCAAACGGCCCGCCGTGTCGATGATCAGAACATCCGCATGTTGTTGTTTTGCTTGCGCAAAAGCCTCGTAGGCAAGGCTTGCCGCATCAGCTCCAAGGCGCGATGAAATCACCGGCGCACCGGTCCGCTCGCCCCAGATCTTCAGCTGTTCGATGGCGGCCGCGCGGAACGTGTCGCCCGCCGCCAGCATCACCTTGACGCCGCCGGCGGTCAGCTTGGCCGCGAGCTTTCCGATCGTCGTGGTCTTGCCGGTGCCGTTGACCCCCACCACCAGGATCACGTGCGGTTTGTGCGCGAGATTGAGCTCCAGCGGCTTGGCGACCGGCGTCAGCACGCTCTCGACCTCGCCTGCCACGACCCGGCGCACATCGGCTTCGGTGGTGCGGCTGGAAAACCGACCTTCCGCCAGCTTATCCGCCACCCGCATCGCCGTTTCGACGCCGAGATCGGCGCGGATCAAGACTTCTTCCAGCTCCTCGACGATTTCTTCCGTCAGCAGCGTGCGCGTGAAAACGCCGGCCAGATTGTCGCCAAGCTCGCGCGACGACCGCGA
>DCDI01000189.1:0-3783 GCA_002316345.1 Phyllobacteriaceae bacterium UBA1059
CGCGCAGGTTGGCCGCGAGTTCCGCAATGCGGCGGCGCTCGCCATGGAAGATATCGGCGCCAACACGCTGCAGCTGGTGATCAAGGATACCGGCCGGGATGCCGCGCGGGTCCAAACGGCGGCCAGTGAGGCCGTGCTGGAAGGCTCGTCCCTGGTGCTCGGTCCGATCTTTGCTGCCGATGTTTCGGCAGCTGCCGGGGTGACGCGGCCGGCCGGCAAGACGATGATCGCCTTTTCTTCCGACCGCAACGTCGCGGGCTCGCGCGTTTACCTGAACTCCTTCCTACCCGGCGGCGTGGTGACACGCACCGTGTCTTACGCCTCGCAGAACGGTGTGCGGTCCGTGCTCGGCTTCTTCGCCAACGGTTCGGCTGGCGACATCGCGGAACAAGCGGCGCGTGCGGCGATCCAGGCCAATGGCGGCGTGATGGCGGCTTCGGTGCGCTATGACGGCAACGAGGCCTCGATCCAGCAGGCCGCGGCCGCTGCGGTTCCCGTTCTGATGCAGGCTGATGGCATTCTCATTCCCGAAGGCGGGCCGACGCCGACGGCGATCCTCGGCGCATTGCGTTCCAATGGCGGCGATCTCACGGGCAAGCGGCTGCTCGGCACCGGTCAATGGACGACAGCGAATTTGAGCGATCCCGCGCTGCAAGGCGCCTGGTTCGCCGATAGCGACCAGCAGCGGCTGACGGCGTTCAAGGCGCGTTACCAGGGCAAGTTCGGAACCGCACCCACGGCCAATGCAGCGCTTGCCTATGACACGGTCGTGATGGCCGGCAGTGTAGTAAAACGCTTCGGCCCAGCGGCCTTCGCCAACAGCGTGATCGAGGCTGACTCCGGCTATGCCGGTTATGCCGGTGTGTTCCGCTTCGAGCCGGATGGTACGACGCAGCGCGGATACGCGATCTATGAAGTCAGCGCCGGTGGTGCGACCCGCGTCGTCAACCCTTCGCCGAGAAATTTCAGCGGCAGCTAGTCAGCCATCATTGCGCCATAACGCTGGGTAAGAAACTCCCTGTCTGCCCAAGAAGAAGGCGGAACATGCAAGCGCTTTAAGCGTTTATGCGGGTCGGGAGAGTGTCATGAGCAAGCTGCAGGTTCAAAACAGTTTCGAGCCTTATTATGCTGGCCGGAACACGGATGTTTCCAAGTGGACGGTTCGCAAGAAGACTGGCGACCGGATTGACCGCGTCAAGGTCGAGCATGGCGCGGACGATGAGGCCGAGACGACCTGGCGGAAACCCACCAACCAGTCCTGATCGGCTACTGCGCGAGATCGGCGACCAGCGCGTCCAGTACGCTCATTCCGGCCGGCGTGGCGCGCAAACGGCTGTTGCCGATCGATTCCACCAGACCTTGCCCCTGCAGGAAGCTGAGGCGCTCCGGCTCGAAGCCACGACCGGCCAGTGCCTCATAGCGATGCACTTCGATACCTTCGCGCAGGCGCAGCCCCATCAGCAGGAGCTCGTCGGCTTCTTCCCAGGGCGTGAGTTGCTCGCCTGACGTGACGCCTGTGCCGTTCTGCTCGACGGCGGCCAGCCAGTTCTCAGGATGGCGCTCGGCAATGGTGACGATCCGCTGCCGGCCTTCCACGAAGCGGCCATGGGCACCCGGCCCGATCCCGACATATTCGCCGTAGCGCCAATAGGTCAGGTTATGCCGGCTTTCCGCGCCGGGAACGGCATGGTTCGAGACCTCATAGGCCGGAAGACCCGCTTGCGCCGTGACCGCCTGCGTCAGTTCATAGAGATCGGCCGCGTGATCAGGATCGGGAATGGCGAACTTCTTGGCGCGATGCAGCGCATAGAAGGGCGTGCCTTCTTCGATGGTCAGCTGATAAAGCGACAGATGGTCGGCGGCATAGCCGATCGCCTCGCGCAACTCCGTTTCCCAGGCATCCAGCGTCTGGTTGGGCCGGGCATAGATCAGGTCGAAAGACAGGCGCGGAAAAATTTCGCGCGCCAGTTCGATGGCGCCGAGCGCGTCAGTGACATTGTGCATGCGGCCGAGGAAGCGCAGATCGGTGTTGTTCAGCGCCTGAACGCCGAGCGACACGCGGTTGACGCCAGCCGCGCGGTAGCCCCGGAAGCGTTCAGCTTCAACGGAGGTCGGGTTGGCTTCCAGTGTGATCTCGATGCCATCCGGCACCGTCCAGTTGGCGGCAACCGCATCAAGGACGGCACCCACCGTTTCCGGCTTCATCAGCGAGGGCGTACCGCCGCCTAAGAAGATCGAGGTGACTTCGCGCGGGCCGGTACGCTGGCGCATGCCGGCCATTTCGCGCTTAAAAGCATCGGCGAAGCGCTCCTGGTCCACCGGCTGGTGGCGCACATGGCTGTTGAAGTCGCAATACGGGCATTTGGCCGCGCAAAAGGGCCAATGAAGGTAAACGCCGAACCCCGGCGAGCCGTCGTCGCGCTTCACTCAGCCGAGACCACTGGAACAACGCCCAGCCGGGCGTGGGCGAATTTCTGGAAAGCGCGGGCGCGGTGCGACAAGGCATCGGCCTGCCCCGGTTTCCAGCCATGCTTTTGTTCGGCCGTCATTTCGCCGAAGCTTACGTCGAAGCCATCTGGCACGAACACAGGATCATAGCCGAAGCCGGTGTCGCCACGCGGCGGCCAGATCAGCTTTCCTTCGGCTTCGCCGCGATAATATTCCGCTTCGCCATCGGGAAAAGCCAGGCAGATCACGGCCACGAACCGTCCCGTCCGCTTGGCAGGATCGCTGGCGCCAACCGCCTGCAGCCGATCCTCGACCTTGCGCATGGCAAGGCTGAAGTCGCGCGTTCCATCCTCGGTTTCCGCCCAGTTGGCGGTGTAAACGCCGGGCTCGCCACCCAGCGCATCGACGCACAGGCCGGAATCATCCGACATCGCCGGCAGACCGGTAGCCTTGGCGGCAGCGAGTGCCTTGATCAGGGCGTTCTGCTCGAAGGTCGTGCCGGTTTCATCGGGCTCGGGCAGGCCATACTCGGCCGCCGACTTCGCTTCGACGCCAAAGGGCGCGATGAGATCAGCAAATTCACGCAGCTTGCCCGCATTGTGGCTGGCCACCACGATGCGGTTGCCGATCGGGCGCAAGGTGTCGGCCATCAGGTAACTCCCCAAATCTTAGGGTTTGCGAATTCCAGCGAGTTGCCCGCCGGATCGCGGAGATAAATCGAGCGTCCGCCTGTCAACCACTCGACCTCGCTTTCTATAGCGATGCCAGCTCGGCGCAGCCGCTCTTTCCAAGCGTCGATCTCAGCTTCCGAAGCGCGGAAGCAGAGATGCCCCGGCCCCCTCGCGCCATGCGGCGGTATGGGGAAGGGGGCCTCGGGTGCCGGCGGTTCGATCGTGGCATCCGGGTTGAAAAGCAACAGCACCCCCTCCCCGCAGCGCAGAAAGACGTGGCGACCTTCCACCTTGCGGATCAACGGCAGCCCGAGCACATCCGTATAGAATGCTTCCGCCGAGTCGAGATCATCGACGTAGAGAGCAGATTCCAGGATGGCGACGGGCTGCATCGGGTTTGCCTTAGCCGATCGCCATCTGCTGCAGGCTGACAAGGCGGGCGATGCCGGTCTTGGCAAGGCCCATCAGCGTCGAAAACTCTTCTTCCGAGAAGGGCGCGCCTTCGGCCGTGCCCTGGATCTCGACGATGCCGCCCTTGCCGGTCATCACGAAATTCGCGTCGGTCTGGGCGGCCGAATCTTCGAGGTAATCGAGGTCGATCACCGGCTGGCCCTCATAGATGCCGCAGGAGATCGCCGCGACATGATCCTTCAGCACCTTGTTG
>DCDI01000189.1:3862-10766 GCA_002316345.1 Phyllobacteriaceae bacterium UBA1059
GCGTGCCGCCATCGGCCTGGATGACGTCGCAATCGACAGTGATCTGCACTTCGCCGAGGGCTGCCATATCAACAACGGAGCGCAGCGAACGGCCGATCAGGCGCTGGATTTCCTGGGTGCGGCCGCCCTGCTTGCCGGCGGCTGCTTCACGGCGCATGCGATCACCCGTGGCGCGCGGCAGCATGCCGTATTCCGCCGTGACCCAGCCCTTGCCGGTGTTGCGCATCCAGCCGGGCACGCGCTCCTCAAGGCTTGCCGTGCACAGCACATGCGTGTCGCCGAACTTGACGAGGCAGGAGCCTTCCGCATGCTTGGACACGCCACGCTCAAAGGAGATGGCGCGCATTTCATCGGGCTGGCGCTTGGAAGGTCGCATGCAAAGGTCCGGTCATGACTGGAGAACTGAGTTGCCGGCTTGTAACGGTGCCAGCGCCTCCTTGCAAAGAAAAAGGCGGCCTTCGCCGCTTTCCCTGGGAGTTGCAGCGATCATCGCGGTTGTGCCGTTGCCGCTTCGCCATATATTTCGTGGATCATGATCCCGACCATCCACAGCGCAGCTTTTAAGCGATGACCTTTCCGCTGACCGATCCGGCATTGGCCGCGCTCGATGCGCGCTCGCGCGACATCTTCCGGCTGATCGTCGATGCTTACATGCGCGACGGCGAGCCGCTGGGGTCGCGCAACCTGTCACGCATGCTGCCGGTGAACCTGTCGGCCGCCACCGTGCGCAACGTGATGAGCGATCTCGAACATCTCGGCCTGATCTATTCGCCGCATACATCCGCCGGCCGTTTGCCCACACAGCGCGGCCTCCGCTTCTTCGTCGACGCCTTCATGGAGCTGGGCGATCTCGGCGAAGACGAACGCCGCGTGATCGATGCGCAGGTGAAGGCATCGGGTGCGGGTTCCAGCGTGGAAACCATGCTGACCGAAGCCAGCCAGATGCTGTCCGGCATGTCGCGTGGGGCCGGTCTGGTGGTGGCGGCGAAAAGCGAAATCGCGCTGAAGCATGTCGAATTCATCCAGCTGGAGCCGACCAAGGCGCTGGCGATCCTCGTGTCGCAGGGGGGTGAGGTGGAAAACCGCATTCTCGATCTGCCGGCGGGCATCGCGCCATCGCAGTTGCAGGAAGCCTCCAACTTCCTCAACGCCCATATTCGCGGACGTACGATTTCCGAAGCGCGCTCCGACATTGCACGTCTCGTGGAAGAAACCCGCGGTGCACTGGACGCCCTTTCGCAAGATCTGGTGACGCGCGGTCTGGCGGTGTGGGCAGGTTCGGAAGGTGGCTTGCCCGCCCGGCTGATCGTGCGCGGTCGTGCCAACCTGCTCGACAACCTCAACGCGGCGGCCGACATCGAATTGTTGAAGCACCTGTTCGAGGATCTGGAAGCGCAGGAAGGTCTGGTGCAACTGCTCGACCTTGCCGACGAGGGGTCCGGCGTGCGCATCTTCATCGGCTCGGAAAACAAGCTGTTTTCTTTGTCCGGCTCCTCGCTTGTGGTGGCACCCTATCGCGACAAGGATTCGCGCGTGATCGGCGCACTCGGCGTAATAGGACCGACGAGGCTGAACTATGCCCGCATCGTGCCGATGGTGGATTACACCGCGCAACTGATTAGCCGCATGCTGCGCTAAGAAACCCGCGACCATCACATGCACTTGATTTTAGCGGCCCGGCACTCGATATCGGACGCAAATCACAACTCGCAAATATTACGAACGACGGGATGAGCCATGACTGACGAGGCAAACCAGAATCGCGAACCGGAAGAGGCCGAAGTCCCCGCTGATGATGCGCCTGAATTTGCTGCCGACACCGAAGCTTTCCTGCGCCTTGCTGCGGAAAACGAAGAGCTAAAAGATCGCTCGCTGCGCATCGCTGCCGAAATGGAAAATCTGCGCCGCCGCACCGCGCGGGACGTGGCGGATGGGCGGACTTATGCCGTCACCAACTTCGCTCGCGACATGCTGGCCGTATCCGACAATCTGCGCCGCGCGCTGGACGCCATTCCCGCCGATGCGCTGGAAAGCGGTGATGCCGGCTTCAAGGCGCTGGCCGAGGGCGTCGAGATGACCGAGCGCGCCATGCTTTCGACGCTTGAGCGCCATGGCGTGAAGAAGCTCGAGCCACAGGGCGAGAAGTTCGACCCGAACTTCCACCAGGCGATGTTCGAAGTGCCGAACCCGGACGTGCCGAACAACACGGTCGTGCAGGTCGTGCAGAGCGGCTATGTGATCGGCGACCGCGTGCTGCGCCCGGCCATGGTGGGCGTTGCGAAGGGTGGTCCCAAGGAAATGCCGGCCGAGCCTGCCGCCGCAGCGCCGCAGGCCGACACGCAAGCCTAAAGCCGCTTCCTCATTAAACCCGACGCGCTATTCCTAGGCGTCGGGTCGCCGCCTGATCGTTCGGGGGAACGGTTTCATGGATCTCATCCAGGTGCTGGATTATGCCGGCGTGGCTGTTTTCGCCGCGACCGGCGCTTTGGCTGCGTCGCGCAAGGAACTCGACCTCATCGGCTTCCTGTTTCTCGCCGCCCTGACCGGCGTGGGCGGCGGCACGGTGCGCGATGTGATCCTCGGGCTTCCCGTGTTCTGGATCGTTCAGCCGCTTTACATGATCATCTGCGCGGGCGTTGCGCTGCTGACCTACTTCACCGCCCATCTCGTGGAATCCCGCTACAAGCTCCTTTTGTGGCTCGATGCGCTGGGGTTAAGCGCTTATTGCGTGCTTGGCGCCTTCAAAGGCCTGGCCAGCACCGGCTCGACCACCGTGGCCATCATCATGGGCATGCTGACAGCGGCCTTCGGCGGCATCATGCGTGACACGCTGGCGGGCGAGCCGTCCGTGCTGCTGCGGCCTGAAATCTATGTTTCGGCGGCCATGGCGGGGGCGGTTGTTTATACGCTTGTCGCAACACTCGGCCTGCCGCCAACGGCCGCTGCCCTGCTTGGCATGGCGACCGCCTTCCTGATCCGCGCCGGCGCGATCCGGTTCGGCTGGACCATTCCGACCTATCGCTCACGGCCGGGACGACGGCCCGAAGACATCCAATAGCTTAAAGCAATCCGGCGTCGCGCGCGGCGTCACGGAGCTTCTTGTGCGGGCGCGGCCCGATCTGCTGGATCACCAGCCCGGCCGCCAGCGAGCCGAAGTTGCCACAGGTGGCGAGATCACGGCCGGCCGTGTAGCCGAACAGGAAACCGGCGGCATACAAATCGCCCGCACCCGTCGTATCCACCAACTCGGTGATCTCGATCGCCTTCACGGCAACCGTTTCCGCGCCACGCACGATCACCGAACCCTGCTCGGAGCGTGTCACGGCGGCCAGCTTGCAGTCAGCGCGCACGGCCTCCAGGGCGGCGTCGAAGGACGCGGTCTGGTAAAGCGACTTCAGTTCGCTTTCATTGGCAAACACGATGTCGACCGTGCCGGACCGCATCAGGTCGAGGAACTCGTCGCGGTAGCGATCGACGCAGAACGGGTCGGACAGCGTCATCGCGACCTCGTTGCCGGCGGCATGCGACAGCCTCGCGGTTTCGCGGATCGCATCCTTGGCCAGCGGCGGGTCCCAGAGATAGCCTTCGAAATAAGTGACTTTGGCGCCTTCCGCCTTCTCAGGCTCCACGTCCTCCGGTCCAAACTCGACGCAGGCGCCGAGATAGGTGTTCATCGAGCGCTCGCCATCCTCCGTCACAAAGATCATGGAGCGCGCCGTCGGCGTTTCGCCACTCAGCGGCTTGGTGTCGAAGGCGACGCCTTGGGCGCGGATATCATAGGTGAAGATCTGGCCGAGATGATCGTCCCGCACCTTGCCGAAATAGGCCGAGCACGCGCCGAAGCTGGCGATACCGGCCGCCGTGTTGCCGGCACTGCCGCCTGAGGCTTCGATAGCCGGTCCCATGCGGCTGTAAAGCAGTTCGGCGCGATCCGCATCGATCAGGTTCATCGCACCCTTGATGATGCCGTTCTCGATCAGGAAATCGTCTTCGCAGCGGGCAATGATGTCGACAATGGCGTTGCCGATGCAAAGAACGTCATACTGGGTCATGAAAACTGAGGGTCCGGTCGATCGAAAAACAGAAGACCGGAGCGATCCTCAGGTCCGGTTCCGTTTAACGCGGGTGATGCGCATTGCCTAGCTTGGCCGCGCATCTTATCTCCGGGCAACTTGGATCAGGAGCTTCCACCATCATGATCATCGACAGCGCGCGCGCAGCCGCCGGTCATCTGTTCAGCGCCCCGTTTCGCGCCGTGCTGTTCAAGTCGCTGGGCTTGAGCATCCTCGTGCTGATGGGCCTGTGGTTCGGCCTGACACGGTTGTTCGACTGGATGGCCCTGCCGCTGCTCGAAGGCCTTTTCACCGGCGCGCCTGCCTGGGGCGAATGGGTTGGCTTCTTCACCGCAATCCTGGCCGGCCTTGCCGTTGCCGCCGGGCTGGCGTTGCTGATTGCGCCGGTCACGGCCCTGATCGCCGGCCTCTTCATCGACGACGTCGCGGAACGCGTCGAACAGATCGACTTTCCCCAGGACGCACCCGGACGCGCCATGCCGATCGTTCAGGGCGCGTGGTTGTCGATCAAGTTCTTCGGCGTGGTGATCCTCGGCAACCTGCTGGCTCTAGCGCTGCTGCTCATACCCGGCGTCAACATCGTCGCCTTCTTTGTGGTGAACGCCTATCTGCTCAGCCGCGAATTCTTCGAGTTCGCCGCCATGCGCTTCCGGCCCGAGGCGGAAGCCAAGGCGCTGCGCCGCAAACATGCCGCGACCGTGTTTACCGCCGGGCTGGTGATCGCCGGCTTTCTGGCCGTGCCGCTGCTCAACCTGCTGACGCCACTGTTCGCCGCCGCGATGATGGTGCATCTGCACAAGCGAATTTCGGCCCGCGAACGGCTGTCCTCACGCTAGCGGTTTGCGGCGACCTCGGCTTCTATCGCGTCGAGCGTTTCGATCGGCACCAAAGGTGCGGGAATGTCCGTTGTTTTCTCTTCGGCCTTGCAGAGGTCGGCGATCACACAGGCCGGACATTCCGGCTTGCGCGCCTTGCAGACATAGCGGCCATGCAGGATCAGCCAGTGATGGGCATGGCGCAAATAGTGTTCTGGAATGACTCGGACGAGCTTGTCCTCCACCTCTTCCGGCGTCTTGCCCGGCGCAAACTTTAGACGGTTGCCGAGCCGGAACAGATGCGTGTCCACGGCCATGGTCAACTGGCCAAAGGCGGAGTTCAGCACGACATTGGCGGTCTTGCGCCCGACGCCGGGCAGCGCGACCAGCGCCTCGCGTGTATCCGGTACCTCGCCACTGTAGTCGCGGATCAGGGCTTCCGACAGCAGCGCGACGTTCTTGGCTTTGGCCCGCCAGAGGCCGATCGTGCGGATGTATTCGGCAATCTTGGCTTCGCCCAGCGCCCCCATCTTGGCCGGCGTATCGGCAACCGCAAACAACGCGCGTGTCGCCTTGTTGACGCCGGCATCGGTCGCCTGCGCCGACAAAACCACGGCGACCAGCAGGGTGAACGCGTTGACGTGCTCCAGCTCACCCTTGGGCTCCGGCCGCTGCACGGCAAAGCGGCGGAAGATCTCCTCGATCTCAGCTTGCGAATAAGGTGACTTCCAGCGTGGCTTGGCGCGTTGTCCGCTTTTGGGCGCAACCTTGGCCACGGGTTTGGCGGTCAACTTTTTTGGCGCAGGCGTGTTGCCGGCAATTTCAGGCTTGGGCTTTGTCATCGGCTCTCTATAATCCCCGCAATGGCCGAGACCAACGCTGCCGACACGCCAATCTTCCGCGCCTTGTTGACGCCGCATCGGTCGTTGGGGCCGCGCGGTTTTCGCGTGCTGATGGGCATCATGGTCGCGGGAAGCCTGATCTGTGGTCTGTTCTGTATTGCGATCGGCGCGTGGCCGATCTTCGGCTTCTTCGGCCTCGATGTCCTCATCCTCTACATCGCCTTCAAGCTGAACTACCGCTCAGGCCGTGCGCGCGAAGAAGTCTCGGTGTCGCGCACTTCGCTGGATATCCGGCAGGTCGCGCCATCCGGCCAAGCGCGCGAACACCACTTCAACCCGTTCTGGGCGCGCTTTGCCGTGTCGCGGCATGAGGAGATCGGCATCACACGCATGGACGTGGAGGCGCAAGGGCAGCAGGTGCAGATCGGCTCTTTCCTCAATCCCGACGATCGCGAAAGCTTCGCCAGAGCCTTCGGGCGCGCGCTGGCAACGGCAAAGGCCGGCTGATCAGCGCAACAGGAAACCCGCCGCCAGGGGATCATCGGCTTCCACGCTGAAACGCGCGGTGCCCGAATAAAAGGCGCGCCCCGATACCCGCGCCACCACCGCATCGAACTTGCCGAGTTGCTCGCGTCTCACGACCGCGCCGGTGAAGTCCGCACCCGTTATGCTGCGGAAGGTCCGCACTTCATCCTGCGCCAAGCGCTTCTTGGCATGCATGGCGGCAAGCCGAGCCGTAACGCCCGACCCCGTCGGCGAGCGATCGACCTGGGCATCGGCAAAGACGCAGACATTGGTGGACGGCCGTGTCGATCCATCACCGCCATCCGTCAGGATCGAACCGTACAGGAAAGCGAGGTCGGCATGATCGGGATGCGACAGCGGCACTGCGATCTTGGCGGTTTCCGTCAGCGCCGTTGCGGCATCCACGAAGTCGCGGATGCGCGAACGGCCGAAATCCAGATCGAACTGGCCTGCGTCAACAAGCGCGTAAAAGGCGCCGCCATAAGCGATGTCGCAGGTGATCGATCCATAGCCCGGCACCTCGACCGTCTGGTCTGCGGCAAACAAAAAAGCTGGGACACTTTCGAAAGAAACCGCGCCCGCCTTGCCATCCGCCACGTCGACATGCGCGACCACCATGCCGCACGGACATTCGATGTTCACGGTGGTG